>JAYVSU010000218.1:0-30070 GCA_043775055.1 Polaromonas sp. | reverse complement strand
TGCACGCATTTGCGGTTATTTTGACCAAGCGGGTTTCAGCATTTTGGATGCCAAGGTGCACACCACCCACAACGGCCACGCTTTGGACACCTTTCAGGTTGTGACTGCAACGTTGCCTGAACATTACCGTGAACTCACCAGCATGGTAGAGTCCGAGCTGGCGCGTACCGTTGAAGCTCAAGGCACGCTGCCAACACCCTCGCGTGGACGCGTGTCACGCCGTGTCAAAAGCTTCCCCATCACACCGCGCGTGGATCTGCGACCCGACGAAAAAGCACAACGTTGGCTGCTCAACATCTCCGCCAGTGACCGCGCCGGTTTGCTGTATTGCATTGCCCGTGTTTTAGCGAAGTACAAGCTCAATCTACAACTCGCAAAAATCACCACTTTGGGTGAACGCGTAGAAGATACGTTCTTAATTGATGGCGCATCTTTGCAGCAAAACAAAGCGCAAATTGAAATTGAAACAGAGTTGCTAGAAGCGATTGCGAATAGTTAAGTGTGCATTGAAGTCACGATCCAAACTACCAAACCGGTCAATCGTCCACCTGATCCTCTAAATCAGGAAATAAGATTTCAGTAAAACCAAACTGCGTAAAGTCCGTCATCCGCATGGGATACAACTTGCCAAGCAGGTGATCGCACTCGTGTTGCACAACGCGGGCGTGAAAGCCATCCACCGTGCGGTCAATCGGGTCACCGTATTGATCAAAACCCGTGTAGCGAATTTTGGCATAACGGGGCACTAAGCCGCGCATTCCGGGTACGGACAAGCAGCCCTCCCAACCATCTTCTTTATCGTCACCTAAGGGCGTAATGATTGGGTTAATAAGCACGGTACACGGCACCACCGGTGCATCTGGGTAGCGAGGATTCACCGTGTCTGTGCCAAAAATAACCAATTGCACATCCACGCCAATTTGTGGCGCTGCCAAACCTGCACCGCTGGCCGCTCGCATCGTGTCCAACATGTCTGTGACCAAAACGTGTAAGACATCAGAATCAAACTGCGCATCAGCAAGTGGTGGTGCAAGGCGCAGCAAACGCGGGTCACCCATTTTGAGAATCTCGCGAACGGTCATGCAGCTTCTCCAGAAGAATCATTTTGAAGCAACGCCAGCACGCCCGCCTCATCAAGGATGGGTATCTCTAACTCGCGCGCTTTCTCCAACTTGCTTCCTGCGTCACTGCCTGCTACGAGGTAATGTGTTTTCTTGCTGACACTGCCAGCCACTTTTCCGCCAGCTGCTTCCAACATTGCTTTCAATTGCTCACGCCCCAAGGTCGGCAAGGTGCCGGTAATCACTAGCGTCTTGCCGGTCAAGGGGAGCACGGCTTGCGGCACAGCTTCACTCTCTACCCAAGTTATGCCACAGGCGCGCAACTGTTCAACCACTTCAAGGTTATGTGCTTGGTCAAAAAAAGTGCGCAAACTCAAAGCCACAATAGGGCCCACATCGACCACTTGTATGAGTTGTTCAAGCGTCGCATCCATGATGCTGTCTAACTTGCCAAAGTGTCGCGCTAAAGCCTTAGCGGTCGCCTCACCGACATGCCGAATACCGAGTCCAAAAAGAAACCGTGGCAATGTTGTTTGCTTCGATTTTTCTAGCGCTTCAAGTATATTTTTTGCCGATTTATCGGCCATTCTGTCCAGTTCAGAAAGTGATGTTAGCCCCAGACGATACAAGTCTGGCAAGGTGCGAATGACACCGACATCGACCAACTGCTCAACCAGTTTGTCACCCAAACCATCTACCTCAACGGCACGTTTCTGAGCAAAATGCAAGATTGCTTGTTTGCGCTGCGCGCTGCAAAATAGTCCGCCCGTGCAACGGTAGTCAGCTTCCCCTTCTTCGCGAACTGCCGCACTGTCGCAGACTGGGCAGACATGAGGCATGGTGAATATGCCAGCACCTTCTTGACGTTTTTCTAGGAGCACTGACACCACTTCTGGGATCACGTCGCCCGCACGACGCACAATAACAGTATCACCCACTCGCACATCTTTACGGCGCGCTTCATCCTCGTTATGCAATGTCGCGTTGGTCACGGTGACGCCACCCACAAAAACGGGTGCCAACTTTGCGACTGGCGTCAACTTGCCTGTACGACCCACTTGCACTTCAATGGCCAACACCGTCGTCAGCTGCTCTTGCGCCGGGTACTTGTGCGCTACGGCCCAGCGCGGTTCACGGCTGACAAAACCGAGTTGCCGCTGTAAAGCCAAACTGTTCACCTTGTAAACCACGCCATCAATGTCATACGGCAAGCTATCCCGCAGTTGGCCCATAGCTTGGTGATACGCTATTAATTCTGAAGCACCTTGAGCCGTTTTTACTTCATCTGCAACAGGAAAGCTCCATTTTTTCAAAGTTTGCAACAACTCAAAATGCGTTGACCAAGTTGGTCCGCCTTGCTCGGCATGACTCACTTCACCCACGCCATACGCAAAAAAGCTCAAGGGGCGTTGCCCGGCTATGTTGGGGTCTAACTGACGCACAGCGCCGGCGGCAGCGTTGCGTGGATTCACAAAGGTTTTTTCACCTCGCTCACCGTGCGCGATTTTTAAGCGTTGGCGCTCGTTCAATGCGTCGAAATCATCTCGACGCATATATACCTCGCCGCGTACTTCTAAAACAAGTGGAACTTGGTTTAATTTGAGAGGGATTTGCCCAATGGTACGAATGTTGTGCGTGACATCCTCGCCTTGCTCACCATCACCCCGAGTAGCAGCTTGCACCAAAATGCCGTGCTCATAACGCAGGCTCATCGCCAAGCCATCAAATTTCAGTTCTGCAACGTACTCTACTTGCGCATCGCCATCTGACAATCCAAGTTCTTTGCGAATCCGGGCATCAAAATTTTGTGCACCGCTGGCTTCGGTATCTGTTTCCGTGCGAATACTGAGCATCGGCACTGCATGACGTACGCTTGCAAATTGCGCAAGTGGTTTGCCACCTACGCGCTGCGTTGGCGAATCGGGCAAGCGCAATTCTGGGTGAGCCGCTTCAATGGTTTGCAGCTCGGCAAAGAGTTTGTCGTATTCGGCATCCGGCAGCGTTGGCTCATCAAGTACGTAATAGCGATGTGCATTCAAATGCAGCAACGCGTGCAGTGTTTTAACGCGTTGTTCAAAGGCGCTAAGCATATGCGTCTCTTGTGCATCGTTTTCAGAGGCAGACAAGATAGAAAATAAGTCGTGAGTGGCGGACATGTCACAAACACCGTTAATCAAACAATTTTTAAGAAAATAAGCGCCGTGACAGAGGGGAACCAGCGCTTAAATCTCGCAAATCTAGAGTTTGATACAGATGTTCTAAATCAACCGCAATGCCGTCCAAGGCCACTTCATTGATGCGCTGACCTTGATCGTCACAGACCACGCCGTCCATGTTCACGGCTAAGCTCTTTGCACATTCACGCATGCGCGCAAACGGCTGCTCAATCGGATCTACGTGAGGAACATCCAAGCTCAGAGCAATCTCACGAATAGCAGACTGCGTCGTCGCGTCATCTGCCATGGCGGCTTGCGTGTCGAAGCTCAATGTAATCACTGGCGGCAGATTTGCACTGGCACAAGGCAGTACCATGCGTCCAGGTAGTGCACCAGCTACAAAGCCAAGTCGCGCCGCATTTTGCGCAACATAACCGGTGCTCCAAGCTGCTCCTCTAGCATGCAAGGTAAAGCGCAGCTGCGCATCGTGTGTGCTGGCAAAAGCGTCAAGTTCGCGCGCCCTAGCCACTTCATCTCGCATTTCCGGAAAATCTGGCGTGCCACCCAAAGCATCTGCAAAAGCCTGTGTTTTAACCACGAATTCGGAGTATTCGATTTCATTCAAAGCGCCCGTGCGATTGGCCAGCTGAACGCCCGCTTGCAGCACAACATAGCGCTGCCCTGCTTTGGGAGTTTCCCATTCGACACTGGCTTTGCCGCTGTCATCGGCTTCTCGCAAGCCTTCTACAGCAAAGGGTTTGCTCCCTACACGACGTGTAACTGGCATGGCGGCCAAAGCTGCATCACCAGAAATAACTGCTTCGAGCTGAATGGCTGTAATCACATCAATCAGAGGGTCAAGGTTTGTTTTTTTATCGAGACCAGAAACTACAACTAAATCATGGTCAAACTGGCTGTCAAACTGCGTCACGCTAAAGGCAGGCTCAATATGCGTATCAAGCTGTGTATTTACTGTTTCATCCAAATGAGTCGGGGATTTTGAAGCTAACGAAGCAGTGGCGGCAGAATCATCATCAGTCGCCAATTTGGGGGCACTTTTCCTAGCTGTCCAAGTACCGTGCGCCACAACACCGGCAAGTACCACGCCCCCGGCAACGGTTAAACCTAACATTAAACTATTCATAGCTGACCTCAGCAATTGAAACTGCAGCTTCCATGTCCACGGCAACAATACGCGACACACCTTGCTCTTGCATGGTGACGCCAATCAATTGTTCTGCCATTTCCATGGCGATTTTGTTGTGACTGATGAATAAGAATTGTGTCTCTTTACTCATCGCTTTAACAAGTTTTGCATAGCGTTCGGTATTGGCATCATCTAAGGGCGCATCCACCTCGTCAAGTAAACAAAACGGTGCGGGGTTGAGTTGAAAAATGGCAAACACCAACGCAATGGCGGTCAATGCTTTCTCACCGCCAGATAGCAAATGAATCGTTTGGTTTTTCTTGCCAGGTGGTTGAGCGACGACCTGCACACCAGAGTCCAAAATCTCATCCCCAGTAATGACCAATTTGGCATTACCACCGCCAAACAATTCGGGGAACATTCTGCCGAAATGCTCATTCACCGAGTTGAAGGTGCCCGACAACAAATCGCGAGTTTCAGCATCAATTTTCTTGATGGCGTCTTCCAGCGTCGTCATGGCTTCTATCAAGTCAGCCGTTTGTGCATCTAAAAACTGCTTGCGTTCACGGGCTGCCTTCAATTCGTCAAGCGCGGCCAAGTTCACCGCACCCAACGCAGCCACTTCACGGTTGAAACGGTCAATTTCTGACTGCAAACCACCCAAGCGCACATTGCCCTCGGTAATCGACAACGCAACGGCGGCTAAATCTGCCTGTACGTCACTCAGCAGTTGCGTGTATTGCTCCAAACCTAATCGCGCTGCTTGCTCTTTCAATGCAAAATCCGTCAAGCGTAAACGCAGCGGCTCTAGCTCGCGCTCCAGCTGCAATCGGCGCTCATCGGTAGCGCGCAATTTGGTCGTCAAATCATCATATTCACTGCGTTTGGCAGCCAAAGTCGATTCCCGCTCCAACTTGGTGGCCAGCGCTGTTTGCAAGCCAGTTTGAGCGGCTACGGCACTTAAACGGCCTAACTCATCGGTGGCAATTTGCTCTTCGGAACTGATGGCCACCGCTTGTTGCGTCGCGGTTTCAATGGCGCGCTGCAATTCCGCCAACCGCGCTTGCAGGCTGCGTTTGGCAAAAGTAGCCTCTTGTGCAGAGCGCTCCAAACTGCGCTGCTGCTCGCGGCATTCAGACAGTTTTCGCTCAGCGCTGATGACGGTATCACCCAATTGGGCATGGCGCTCTTGCGTATCGGCCAATTGCATGTCGAGCTCTTCGAACCGACCCTCGGCCATGACACGGCGCTCTTGCAAGTCTTCTAGCTGCGCGTTGATTTCTGCCAAATCGGCATTGATTTGGTCGCTACGTGTCCGAGTCTGTTCGGCCAATTGCGTCATGCGCAGTGTTTCAACCTGCATGCTGTGTGTACGAGTTTGGCCTTCCGCCGCTTCACGGCGCAAGCTGCTCAAACGGGTGGAGGCTTCGGTGTACGCCGCCTCAGCCCGAATCAACGCAGCGCGAGACTCTTCGCCAATCAGCACCTGCGCGCGCAGTTGCTTCTCTAAACTCTCAATTTCTTGCGCCCGCGCCAACATACCGGCTTGTTCAGAGTCTGGCGCGTAAAAACTCACGCTGTAGTTGGTGACTGCATGGCCTGATTTGACGTAAATCACCTCGCCCGCTTGCAGTTTGCTGCGATTGGCAAGGGCCTCTTCAAAGTTTTGCGCAGTAAAGCAGCCATGCAACCAGTCGTTCAGCAAAGCTTTTTGACCCGCATCATGCAGCTTGAGCAAATCTGCCAAGCGCGGCAACGCAGCGGGAGGACTTGGCAAACCCGCTTGTGGTGGACTGTAAAAAGCAAGCTTAGCTGGCGGTGCATCTGCACCCGTCGTGCCCAAAAAGCCACGCACCATGTCTAAACGCGAAACTTCCAGCGCACCCAAGCGCTCACGCAAAGCGCCTTCTAAAGCGTTTTCCCAGCCTTGCTCAATGTGTATCTTGCTCCACAAACCTGCCAAGCCATCCAAACCATGCTTGGCCAGCCAAGGTTTGAGCTTGCCATCTGTTTTAACCTTGTCTTGCAGCGCTTTTAAGGCTTCCATGCGCGCCGACAACTCAGCGTGTTTGGCAGATTCCTTGTTGACAAATTGTTGCTGCGTACGGCGTGCATCATCCAGCTGTGGCACCACGTCTTGCAGTTCATGCAAACGGGCTTCTGCCTCGCTCTGCGCTTCTTGCGCGGTCACGAGTTGACTTTGCAAATTCAGCAAACGTTGCTCGTCAGGGGCCGACAGCGCATTGCGATCCAACGTCAAACGCTCGTGGCGCGTCGTTAACTGGCGCGATTGGTCTTCAATATTGCGTTGATCCGCCGCCAGCACTTGGATTTGCTGCTGCACTTGGCCGACACTGCTACGCTGCTCGTTGGATTTGTTCTGTGCTTGGCGCAACGCTTCTTCAAGCTCAGGCAACTGCCCAGCTTGCTCTTCGACTTGCGCGCTGAGGAGTTCTTCTTTCTCGTCCGCGTCCAAGCCTTGCTCAGCCAAGGTTTCGCTTTCTTGCAAGGCATGGTCTTTACGCGCCGCCCATTGGGTGGTTTGCTCTTTCAAGGTCAGCAAGCGCTGCTCGACACGCTGACGACCCTCCACCACAAAGCGGATTTCAGCTTCTAAACGCCCGACTTCAGCGCTGGCTTCGTACAAATGCCCTTGCGATTGGTTCACTTGGTCGCCGGCGGCGTAATGCGCTTGGCGAATCGTCTCGAGTTCGGACTCAATGTGGCGTAAATCTGCCACACGGCTTTCTAGGTCGTTGGTGGCTTGCAAGGCGTCAGCTTTGACCTTGGCTTGGTCCGCTTCGCTTTCTGTGCGTTTTAAAAACCACAACTGTTGCTGCTTCAGTGTCACATCAGCTTGCAGTTTGTTGTACTTTTGCGCCACTTCGGCCTGTTTTTCAAGCTTTTCTAAGTTGGCATTCAGCTCGCGCATGATGTCATCCACCCGCGTCAGGTTCTCTCGGGTGTCAGACAAGCGGTTTTCCGTCTCGCGGCGGCGCTCTTTGTATTTGGAAACGCCTGCGGCTTCTTCCAAGAACAAACGCAATTCTTCGGGTTTGGACTCAATGATCCGGCTAATCGTGCCTTGACCAATGATGGCGTACGCGCGTGGCCCCAAACCAGTGCCCAAAAACACGTCCTGCACGTCACGACGGCGAACAGATTGGTTGTTGATGTAGTAGCTGGAGTTGCCGTCACGCGTCAAAACCCGTTTGACGGCGATTTCAGGAAATTGACTCCATTGGCCACCCGCACGATGGTCTTCGTTCGAAAACACCAGCTCTACGCTGGAGCGACTCGATGGTTTGCGGGTGTTTGTACCGTTAAAAATAACGTCTTGCATGGACTCGCCACGCAGTTCAGAGGCGCGGCTTTCACCCAGCACCCAGCGTACGGCATCCATGATGTTGGACTTGCCGCAGCCGTTGGGGCCGACCACACCGACCAGCTGGCCAGGTAGATGAAAGGTCGTGGGTTCTGCAAAAGACTTGAACCCGGATAACTTGATGGAAGAAAGACGCACTGCTATCCCTGTATTTTTTTATGATTTTACCTGAGCCACCTGCCTGAAAAGTCCGAAAAGCGCCCGACTTGACGGGATAATGTCACGCTATGAATCCCTTGCTCGCCAAATTACAGCCCTACCCGTTCGAACGACTCAAACAGCTTTTTCTGAGCGTCACCCCCAATCTAGCCTTCAAACCCATCAGTTTAGGCATCGGGGAGCCCAAACACGCCACGCCAGAATTCATCAAAACGGCTCTCACAGGCGCTTTAGACGGTCTAGCAGCTTACCCCGCTACCGCTGGCGAACCTAAATTACGGGAGGCTTTTGCCGCATGGATGCAACGCCGTTATGGTTTGACTGTGAGTGCAACGACCCAAGTTCTACCCGTCAACGGCTCCCGCGAAGCCCTGTTTGCCTTCACCCAAGTTATTGTGGATCCCAACAAAACGACTTTGAAAGATGGTGTAACCGAGCTGCCCATCGTCGTTTGCCCCAATCCTTTCTACCAAATCTACGAAGGCGCGGCTTTATTGGCGGGCGCAGAACCCTTTTATGTCAACAGCGATCCCGCACGTAATTTTGGCGTCGATTGGGACACCGTGCCTACAGACATTTGGGCGCGCACGCAGATGATTTTTGTCTGTTCCCCCGGCAACCCAGCCGGCGCAGTCATGCCGCTTGACGAGTGGAAAAAGCTGTTTGCGCTGTCCGACCGCTATGGTTTTGTGATTGCCAGTGACGAGTGCTACAGCGAGATTTACTTTCGTGACGACGTCCCGCCACCCTTGGGCGGACTAGAAGCCGCCGCTAAATTAGGCCGCAGCGACTTTAAAAACATCATTTCCTTCACCAGCTTGTCCAAACGCAGTAACGTACCGGGCATGCGCAGCGGCTTTGTAGCGGGCGATGCCGCCATCATCAAGCAATTTGCGCTTTACCGCACCTACCACGGCAGCGCCATGAGCCTGGTGGTTCAGGCAGCAAGTTTGGCAGCTTGGAGCGATGAAGAGCACGTTGTGGCCAACCGTGCGCTCTACCGCGACAAATTCATGCAAGTCACGCCACTGCTGGCTGAGGTGCTGGAAGTCGCCCTGCCCGACGCAGGCTTTTACTTATGGGCCAAAATACCGAAAGGCTTAAACCTAGACGATGCCACTTTTGCCCGTGAGCTGCTGGCCCAATACAATGTCACAGTCTTGCCGGGCAGTTATCTGGCTAGAGTTGCGCAGGGTGTGAATCCGGGCGACAACTTCATTCGTATGGCTTTGGTAGCCTCAACTTCTGAGTGCGTTGAGGCGGCTCAGCGCATCGTCAGTTTCGTTAAATCTCTATAATTTTTCTTCTTCAAACAAAATAACAACACATACTTACAAAATGACACAACAACTCCAAACCATCATCGACACCGCTTGGGACAACCGTGCCAACATCTCTATGGCCAGTGCGCCAGCTGAGGTCACAGACGCCGTCGAGCACGTTATCGCCCACCTGAACAACGGCCAATTGCGCGTTGCAACCAAGCAAGGCGTCGGCCAATGGACGGTACACCAATGGATCAAAAAAGCAGTCTTGCTGAGCTTTCGCCTGAAAGACAACGTGGTGATGCAATCTGGCGATTTGGCTTTTTACGACAAAGTGCCCACCAAATTTGCCCATTTGTCAGAGGCAGAACTCAAAGCCACTGGCGTACGCGTCGTGCCACCCGCCGTAGCGCGCCGTGGCAGCTACATCGCCAAAGGCGCAATTTTGATGCCTAGCTTTGTCAATATTGGCGCTTATGTGGACGAAGGTACGATGGTCGACACTTGGGCTGCTGTCGGCTCATGCGCCCAAATCGGTAAAAACGTGCATTTGTCCGGCGGTGTCGGCATTGGCGGCGTGCTGGAACCGATGCAAGCCAACCCAACCATCATTGAGGACAACTGCTTCATAGGCGCGCGTTCAGAAGTGGTTGAAGGCGTGATTGTGGAAGAAAACTCGGTCTTGGGCATGGGCGTGTATGTGGGTCAAAGCACCCCAATTTACGACCGCGAGAATGACACTGTCACCTACGGCCGCATCCCTAGCGGCTCTGTGGTGGTGAGCGGCAACTTGCCCAAAGCGGGTGGTAAATACAGCTTGTATTGCGCAGTTATCGTCAAAAAAGTAGATGCGCAAACACGCTCCAAAACCAGCATCAACGACTTGCTGCGTGATTGATTTGCACCTTTAATAGAAGCATCTAGCCCACCTCCTTCAAGCAAAGGCACCGCCCATGAGCGCCATGAAACGCATTTTTCAATTGATGGTCGAGAAAAAAGCCTCGGACGTCTATTTGTCGGCCCATGCGCCGGCGCTCATCAAAATCAACGGTAACAGCGTGCCGTTCAACAACCAAGTGTTGGACGCCACCACGCCCATCAACTTGCTGGCTGAAGTCATCAGCAGCAAGCAGATGGAAGAGCTCAAAGAAACCGGCGAGCTGAACATAGCCTTGAAATTTGAAGATTTGGGCAATTTCCGTATCAGCGCCATGCGCCAGCGCGGCACCTATGCAGCGGTGATTCGCTACATCCCACTCCTGATTCCGCCTTTAGACACCTTGAACGTGCCGCCGCTGTTGGCAACGTTGGTGATGGAAAAGCTCGGTTTGATTTTGATGGTCGGTGCGACGGGCGCGGGTAAAAGTACGACTTTGGCTTCGATGCTGGACTACCGCAATGAGCGCTCTACCGGCCACATTTTGACCGTTGAAGACCCGATTGAGTACTTTTTCACCCCTAAAAAGTCGGTTGTTAACCAGCGCGAAGTTGGCGGCGACACCCAGTCCCTACAAACCGCGCTACGCAACGGCTTGCGTCAAGCGCCAGACGTGTTTTTTATTGGCGAGATTCGTGACCGCGAAACCATGGCAGCAGCTCTCGCCTACGCCCAAACCGGTCACTTGTGTATTGCGACCTTACACGCCAACAACAGCCACCACGCTTTGAACCGGATCATGAGCTTCTTCCCTGTCGAAGTGCGCCCTAATTTGCTGAGCGATATGTCTACCACCCTGAAGGCCATCGTTTCACAACGCCTGCTACGCACCAAGCAATCCAGCCGCGTGCCGGCTGTAGAGATTTTGCTCAACACCCAACTGATGGCTGAAATGATTGCCAAAGGCGACTTTTTTGGCGTTAAAGAAGCGATGGAGAAATCCATGGCTGAAGGCTCACAGACTTTTGAGGACGACATTGCACGCCTTATTGCGGCTGAAACGATTGAACGAGAAGAAGGTTTAGCCAACTCTGACTCGCCTACCAACTTGCTTTGGCGTTTGGATAACAGCGGCAAAAAAGGCGGGCCTGAGTCGAAAGAGCCTGAGAAAGAAAGCTACGAAGCGCCCTCTTTCACGCACATCAATTTCAGCTAAAACATCGCTCAAAACCGCTTTAACCAACCACAATGACCCGCACCCTGCACCTTGCCGAGCAACTGATTTCCCGCCCTTCCGTCACCCCGCTGGATGGCGATTGCCAAAAAATCATCTCCGAGCGCCTCACACCGATGGGTTTTGTGTGCGAAACAGTTGAAAGCGGTCCGGCTGACTTCAGAGTCGTCAATTTATGGGCGAAACGAGCTGCAGCCGGCATATTTACTAACTCTTTAGATCCTGAAAATATAGCAAAAAGGGATTTCAAACATTCTAAATTGCTGGTTTTTGCAGGTCATACAGACGTCGTCCCGACCGGCCCTTTAGAGCAGTGGACCAGCAACCCCTTCGTCCCCGCGCACCGCGATGGCAAGCTCTACGGACGCGGCGCAAGCGACATGAAAACCTCGATTGCAGCTTTCGTCGTCGCCGTTGAAGAATTCTTGGTGAAAAAACCTAACCCCGCGCTGTCATTGGCTTTTTTACTCACCAGCGATGAAGAAGGCCCTTCCGTTGACGGCACCGTCATCATGTGCAAATGGCTCACTGATCGCGGCGAAAAGCTGGACTACTGCATCGTCGGCGAGCCAACATCCGTCGAACGAACCGGCGACATGATCAAAAACGGCCGCCGTGGCACCATGAGCGGCAAACTCACCGTCAAAGGCGTGCAAGGCCACATCGCTTACCCGCATTTGGCAGACAACCCCATCCACAAAATTGCACCGGCTTTGGGGCAATTGGTGGCTATTGAGTGGGACAAAGGCAACGACTTCTTCCCGCCGACGACTTGGCAAATCAGCAACATCCATGGCGGCACGGGTGCGAGCAACGTCATTCCAGGCCATGCAGTGGTGGATTTCAACTTCCGCTTTTCGACCGAATCGACGCCTGAAAGCCTGCAAAAACGCCTCGCTGATGTGCTGAAAACTACGGGTTTAGAAGCGGGCAAAGATTTTGACCTGCACTGGACGGTCGGCGGCTTGCCGTTTTTGACGCGCCCGGGTGAGTTGGTTCACGCTGTGCAAGCTGCGATTCGGGCTGAAACGGGCTTAACTACCCAGCTTTCGACCACGGGCGGTACATCTGACGGCCGCTTCATCGCCAAAATCTGCGAACAAGTCATCGAATTTGGCCCACCGAATGCGACGATTCACAAAATCGACGAGCACATCGCCGTGGCAGACATCGAGCCGCTCAAAAACGTCTATCGCCGCACGATGGAACTGCTTGAAGCGGCTCTCGAAACCTCGCTTCAAGCAACTAAAGCCGCCTCATGAGCACGGTTTTGGAATGTATTACATCGGGTGCCAAACAACTCACAGCTGCAGGCGTCGCCTTCGGCCACGGCACGGCCAATGCTTTTGACGAAGCGGCTTGGCTGGTTTTGTGGCAACTGGGTTTGCCTCTAGACGCTAGCCTTGAAAACCCGGCTGAAGACACCAATTCAGTGGCAAATATGCCTGTAGCCGGCATATTTATTGATAAGTTAGCTACACTTTTTGACAAGCGTATCAGATCCCGCAAACCCGCTGCTTACCTGACGCAAGAGGCTTGGCTGCAAGGCATCCCGTTTTACGTGGACGAACGCGCCATCGTGCCGCGCAGCTTTATTGCTGAATTGTTGGCCGACGGTAGCTTTGACGACTGGCTAGGGCCTCACACCGAGCGTGTGCTCGACTTGTGCACTGGCAACGGCAGTTTGGCGGTGCTGGCGGCGATGACTTACCCTGAGACGACGGTGGTCGGCGCGGATATTTCAGCCGAAGCACTGCAAGTCGCCCGCATCAATGTCGATAAACACGACATGCAAGATCGCATCAATCTGGTCGAATCTGACACTTGGCGTGGTTTAAAAGGACAAATTTTCGACCTCATCCTGTGCAACCCGCCCTACGTCAATAGCGCCAGCATGGCCGCTTTGCCTGCCGAATATCTGGCCGAGCCAGAACTCGCCTTAGCAGGCGGCGCGGATGGCATGGACTTTATACGCAACCTGCTCGCCAACGCCCCCGTGCACATGAGCGAACATGCGGTGATGGTGCTGGAAATTGGCAACGAACGCGGCTACTTTCAAAAAGCCTTCCCAGAGCTGGAAGTCACTTGGCTGGAAACCAGCGCAGGTGAAGATGCCGTGCTCTTAATCACCAAAACGGCATTGGAAGACGTTTTTAACGGCTAAATTGGCATCTAGCCGGCGTATTTATTGAGTTTTACGCTATTTAATTGATAGTAGTTTGGAGTTGAATACACCATGGCTGTTTCAAGAGACTTTGCAGATTATTGCTGTGAACTGTTAAGCGGCATTGGCTCCCCGGTCGCTAAACGCATGTTTGGTGGTTGGGGCATCAGTGTGGAGGGGGCGACGATAGCCGTGATTGGGGATTTGACCAAGCTGGGCGGTAACAACCAGAAGCTGTACCTCAAGGCTGATGAAACGACCAAAACGCAGTTTGTAGCCGCTGGCGGCAAGCGGTTTGAGTTGGAATCCAAGGACGGCAAGCTCATGGGTATGAACTACTTCACGACGCCAGATGAAGCCATGGAATCCCCCGACGCCATGTTGCCTTGGGCGCGGCTGGCGTTGAATGTGGCGCTGGATGCAAAGGCGAAAGCTAAGCCAAAAGCACTGAAAGCTCCGAAAACTGCTGTAAAAACGCCTAAAAAAGCAGCAGCCAAGAAGGTTGTGGCAAAAAAATAAGCACTATTTACTATAAATATAATAGCACTCAAGGCAATAAATACGCCGGCTATGGTTAGAAATGGCCAAAAATACCCTTAAACCACCTCAAACAAGTGATTTTTAGTTTTTAGGCTCGGTGACAAAGCCAATTTTCCGAATCCCAGCCTGTTGCGCAGCTGCCATGGCGGTGGCGACGCGCTCATAGCGAACGGCTTTGTCACCACGGATGTGCAGCTCGGGCTGCGGGTTTTGGGTGGATGCGGCTTTGAGCTGCAGCAGCATCGCCTCCTCCGTCACCTTGTTTTCGTTCCAAAAGTAGTCGCCAGCCGCGTCTACCGACAGCCGAATCGTTTCCGGCTTGACGTCTTGCGGCACGTTGCTGGCTTTGGGCAGGTCGATGTTGACTGCGTGTTTCATCACGGGTACGGTGATGATGAAAATGATCAACAGCACCAACATCACGTCCACCATGGGCGTCATGTTGATCTCGTTCATCACTTCATCGGTGTCGTCTTGGGTTCCAAAGGCCATGGTTTAGCCTCCGATTTTGTTAGATTTGACGCGGGCGCCGGTCACAAAGTAGGCGTGCAAGTCGTGGGCAAAGCGGTTCAGCTTCATCAAAATACCTTTGTTGCCGCGCACCAAGGCGTTGTAACCCAGCACGGCGGGGATGGCGACGGCTAAGCCTAGCGCGGTCATGATGAGGGACTCGCCGATCGGGCCGGCGACTTTGTCGATGGTGGCTTGGCCGGCCATGCCGATGCTCAAGAGCGCATGGTAAATGCCCCAAACCGTGCCAAACAAGCCGACAAACGGCGCGGTGGAGCCGACTGAGGCCAAAATCGCCAAGCCAGATTGCAGCTTGGCGGTGAACTCGTCCAAGGTGTTGCGCAGGCTGCGGGTGACCCAATCGCTCAAATCCATGCTTTCATGCAGTTGCGGCTTGGTCGCATTGCCGTCAATGTGCATGACATGCGATGTCGCCTCTTGGCCCTGCTGCGCCAGCTGTCGCAAGGGGTTTTCGGCGTCACCACCCAGTTGCGCTACGCCTTTGGCAAAGTCGTCGCTGTGCCAAAAAGCTTCGGTTTCCTTGGCCAAACGCTTGTACTTGAAAATATCCAGCGTTTTGATGATGATGACCATCCACGATGCCAATGACATCGCTAAAAGCAGCAAAGCCACGGTTTTGGTGACCAAATCACCCTGCGCCCACACGTTCATCAAACCAAATTGGGAATTCATTCAACTGCTCCTGAAATCAAAACTAAAAAATTAAATAATCTGCGCTGAAAACTGACTTATTCCAGCGTGAAACTGATGGGCACGGTGAACCACATGGCTTCGGGCACACCGCCGCGTTTGCCTGGCACATAGCGCCACTTCATGACGGTGGCCAGCGCTGATTGGTCCAGCCGCTCAAACCCACTGGACTGCCGCAACTCGTTTTTTTGCGGTAAACCATCAACCCCAATCAAAACGCGAACCAGCACTTTGCCCTGCTCGTTGAGCTTCCTGCTCATGGGCGGATACGGTGGCTTGGGGTTGCTCAAATAATCTGCATCACTGGATGGCAAATCCACCTTGGCTGGTGCGGGCGGTGCGGGTGTGGCCACAGCCGCTACAGGCAGGGCTGGCACATAAGGCGCTGGCGGCGCAATGGGCTGAACCGAGGGCGCGTTGGGCGTAGGCACCGCATCAGGCACGGCCAGCAAGGTTGGTGCGGCTTGCGTCACCTGCTTGGGTTTGGTGGCTACAGGCTTGACTGGCTCTGGCGGAGCTGGTGGCGCGGGGCTGACTTTGGGTGTGGGCAGGTCGATGATCTGCGCCAGCACCTCCACGGGCACGATCAGCTCAACAGCGCGCATGACCAAGCCCGTTTGCAGCGCCCAGATGGCCAAGGCATGAAACACCAGCACCGAGCCCGCAATCACTATGTTGCGGTGGGTAGTGAAGAAACTTGGCGAAGAAGATGTCACAGCAGCAGTCATGGGTTTATTTTATTGCATTGCACCAATTATACATTCTAAATGAGAATTACTCTCATTTAAAATGAGCAATTGAGTTTCACTTTTAACCTGTAATTGCTTACGACAACACAACCCAGTGGTTGTCCAAGGTCATGGCTTGCGGCCAAGGCAGCATAGCGGAAGCAGAACGCGGATGCCACAGCGCGACACCGCGTTCGCTCCCTATCAGCACCCCTCCTTGGACCGTATCAGCAGCCGAAGCCAAGGCGCAGAGGTCTTTGAGTTCTGCGATGGCAAAGAGCTTTTCTGGCGCCTCAGGATGCCACAACACACCCTTGCCCACGCGTTGCCCGCTGACGACAAAACCGCCGCCTGGGCCGGCTGCAATATCACCACCATAGCCGCCAGCCGTCATCTCGCGGCTGGGAATGGTCAACTTGTTGCCATCCCAAACAGCCAGTACGGGCGCATCGCGGCGCTGCACAGCGTCATCATGCTCGGCTTGCAAGGCAATACCCAAAAGCTTGTTATTACCTGAACCACCTAGGCTCCAAGCCATGTGACGCAGGCTCAGGCGTTTATCGTCCAGTCGCCATTGGCCCAGCAACTCCCCAGTACGGCCATCGAGCCGCACCAGTGAGGAGTTCATTTGATCCAGATCGCGTTTACTCCCATCGGGCTTGCGCAAAATGCCGCCGTTGAGCAACATCAGCGCACCACTGGCATCGATGAGGCACTGGTGAGGGTCGCGCCCTTGCGCGCGCCACTGGGTCTGAATGGCCAATGTGCGGGTATCGCGCACAGACACCCAGCCTTCACCAGTGCTGCGGTCGGTTTCTGGGGTGTAGAGCCACTTCCCATCGGCACTGGCCATAACGTGGCCATCCAGCGTTCGGTTGGTTTTTTCAGCCGATACATCCAAGTGTTGCGCCACTTGCCCGGCTGCATCGATGCGGCGCATCCAAGTCCCCGGGCGCGCTGCTAGCACCAAAAAGCCACCGCTAGGTTCAGCCAACACGCCGTGAGCCCGACTCGACACGACATGCTCCGTCTGCACCTGCAAGGTGCGTTTGTCCCAGTCCAACGCCAGCACGCCGACAAAGTCCTGTGCCGTGTTGCTGCCCGCCGCCACCCGCCGCCAAGCTGTGCCCAAGCGGTGCTGAGAGGCAGGGTCTGCGGCAGCAGCCCAGCTGCGCCCCGTAAAAGCCAGGTTACCAGCCAAACTGGCTAGGCTGAGCGCATTGGCGCGTAAAAACGTCTGGCGGTTCATTCAGGCGGGCTTTAACTTTAGCTTAGAACTTCACAGAAGCTGTGAGCTGAAACACGCGGCCAGCACCGGGGATGTAATGACCTGTATAGAGCGCATCGGCAAACAGCTTGTTGGTCACATTGCTGACGTTGGCCTTCAAGGCGTAGCGGTCAAAACTGTACTCAGCCATCAAATCAGCCGTCACAAAGCTTGGCGCAGACCAACCTGGATTGCGGTTAGGCGTTTGCTCGCTGCGGAAGTTCAAACCAGCACCGACGCGGATTTGGGGCGTGATTTTGTAAGTCGACCACACTGTGCCGCTGTGCTTAGGTGTGAGAGATGACCGTGCACCAGCACCTTCACCGACGCCATTGATGGAGGTTGAGCCTGGCGCACCAATGTCAATTTTCGCAATCGGTGTGAAAGCGTAGGAGCCATAGACTTCCCAATCGTTGGTCAACTTGCCTGTGGCATCAATCTCAAAACCAGCGGCGTGGCGCTTGCCAGAGAGCAAGTTTTGCGTCGCTGCAGAGTCTGGGTCGCGGTTGCGTTCGTTGTTTTTGATGGCGTAAAACAACGCCAAACGGGTCGTGAAGCGCTTGTCTGCAGAGTCAAGCTTGGCACCAATTTCATAGTTCACGCTGCCTTCTGGCTTGGTGTTAGCGGTTTGGTTGTCGTACTGGTAAGTGTCGCCAGAGGTGTTGAAAGATGTGCCATACGAGGCATGGAATGACGTTGTAGGCGATGGCTGATACAACACCCCCAGACGCTTGCTGAGCAACGTGTCTGAGCGCTCGTTGTACGCCGCTGCCGTAGCCGTGGCTGTCGCAGCGTTGTATTTGCCTTTAAAGCTATCAACACGCAAACCGCCCAAAACCTTCCACTCTGGCGCCACTTGCACCATGTCTTGCACATAGACACCCAGTGCTGTGGCATCAAAGGTACGGCCCACACTCAAAACCCGCAGACTTTCATCCACACCGACGCCATTGTTTGGCGTACCAATAGTGGTATTAGCCTTTACCAACGTACCTGTAGCGTCGTAGTTACGGAACTTCTCGTGCGCGTAGTCAATCCCCGTCAACACCTCATGCTTGACGCCCAGCGCTTCAAACTTCTTGCTGTAGTCGCTTTGCACATACGTGGTTTGCATGTCTTGAATCTTGTTGTTGGTACCACGGCACAGCACGGTTGCATCGCTTAACACACCAAACTGAGCCACTTGGCGTGTTGTCGTAGAGCCCTTCTCAAACGCAGTTTGGCAACTCGTGCCATCTTTGTTGATGGGCTGACGACGTACAGCGCTAGCACGCTGGTCACGATCATACGAGCCTTGGCGTGCCATGGTTTTTAACTCACCGCCGTCTTCAAAACGATGCGTATGGCTGACCATTGCATTTTTAGCGCTGCCGTTGTTGTAGTCACTAGACATGCCGTAGTAGGCGTTAGGGTCAACATGGGTCATCAAGCCAACATTGCTGGTCTCATTGCCGTTGGCACGAATCCACGGCAAACCGTAGTTCATGCCGTTTTTGTTGTCTAGGTAATACAGACCGACAGAAAATTCATCAGCCGTACCAATACCCCAACGGTAGGTACCCGCAACGCCGCGTTTGTCAATGCTGCTGCCCGAGCCATTGCTGTCCGCTTTGGTTGCCATGGCGGTGATGCGCAAGGCGGCATTTTCACCGGTTTGGATATTGAAGTCGCCCACGGCACGTTTGTAGTTGTGGCTGCCGACAGTCACATCCACCGAGTTTTCATCGAGCAAGCGAGGTTGCTTGCTCACTTGGTTCACTGCACCGCCCGTGGAGCCACGGCCAAACAACATGGACGCGGAGCCGCGCAGCAGCTCAATGCGGTCGTTGTTGAAGGTGTCACGGTCATAAAACGCAGGGTCGCGCATGCCATCAACAAAAATGTCACCCGTAGCTGCTAATGAGAAACCCCGCAAACGAATATCTTCTTCACCACCCTCAGCCGCCAAGAATGAAATGCCTGCTGTGTTGTGCAGCGCATCCTTCAAGGTGTCCAAGTTGCGATCATCAATCAGTTTTTCTGTCACCACAGTGATGGACTGTGGAATATCGCGCAAGGCTTGTTTGCCTTTGCCAATGCCCGTCTCGGTTGCCCGAAGAGTGTCCTTGCCCTCTGGTGCGATGGCTTTTTCTTTCACGATCATAGGTGCAAGCGTTTTGTCGCTCGTTGCTGCTGCAGCTGTTTGGGCATAACCGTTTGATGCGGCCGCCAACATGACGACTGCCGCCGCGATAGGCAGCAAAGTAGGCGCGTGATTGATGCGCTTGTGGGATGAAAGATGAGCCAAGTGAACCTCCATTTAAGTTACAAATACAAAATAGTTGCTTTATTGTAACTTAAATGAGAATGATTCGCAATTAGAAAATAAAAATCCGTTTAAATAGATTCCGACAGTGTGTCACCATGAATTGAAGAAGCGTCAAAATTACTCTATATTTAATAGCAAACTATTTAATTAATACGCCGGCTACAGCCAATAATGAGTACAAAACAGGCTTATTTTTATCCATCGGCTCGATGACGACGCGCTGTCCTGGCTCAACGGCGATACTTTCTCCCGCCGCGAGAAAATAATCGCCATAGCCATCACTGGCATCTAACACGCCTAGCCCTCGCGTCAGCCAAACGCGCCCATGCTCGATGCGCAGCAATGACGCTTCTGTAGGCTCAAGACGCTTCACACCTTCAATGCGGTCAGTGCGATATGGGGTCATTTGCTCGACCAAAGCTTCCATACCCATTTTTAAAGCTACTTCCATACATTTCCCCTTAAATATTACTGAACAGGGCTCTATCTTCTGAGTCCGCAAGCATTTCGTCCAATGAAATCGCAAGGCCTAATTCATGCGAATTTGGAATGAATGGTCAATCCTGCCGTACAATGATTTTCATGGCTACTTCATCCGCATCTATCAGCAAACCCACCATCAACCCACCCGCTGTCAAACAGCGCAGTCACCCCATCTCGGTCGGCCATTTGCGCGCTTTTGAGGCTGTCGCACGGCATTTGAACTTTCGCATTGCCTCTGAAGAGTTGGCGCTGACGCAATCAGCCATCAGCCGGCAAATCCAAGCGCTGGAAGACGAGGTTGGCGTCAGCCTATTTATGCGCCATACCCGCTCGGTCGAAATCACCAGTGCGGGACAACAATTGCTGCGCGCTGTTAACCCGTCGCTGGAGAACATTGATGGTGCGGTGCGGCAAATGCGGCGTACAGCAGGACGCAAAATCGTCTCGGTCTCGACATGGGCCTCGTTTTCAACCCAATGGTTGATCCCGCGCTTGGAGGCTTTTCAGCACCAGCATCCAGACATCGATATCCGCATTGAAGCCACCGACAGCGCTGTCAACCTAGACACCAGCGATGTTGATTTGGTACTGCGCTACGCTAAACCCAGCTCTGTGCCCAGCCACGCTACCCGCCTGTTTGGTGAACAACTGGCTGTGGTGGCCAGCCCGTGGCTGCTCAAGAGCAATCGTCCCATCACCACGGGGGCAGATTTGGCGCATTTCAGCATGATTGAGGCGGATCACGACACCCGCTTTCGCCACAACGAGTGGCTCACGTGGCAGCGTTGGTTGGAGGCGCAAAACTTGCCCGATTTAGAACCCAAACGCTGGTTGTACTTCAATTACTCGCATCAAATTGTGCAAGCCGCCCTCACCGGCCAAGGTGTGGCGCTGTGCCGCATGCCGCTGATTGCTGACCATTTGGCCAGTGGCGACTTGGTCGAGTTGCTGCCGTCAAAGCGCCTTGACACGCCGCTGGCTTACTGGCTGATTGTTGGACCACGTAGCCAGCACCGCCCTGAAATTGTGGCGTTTTGTGACTGGTTAACGGCGCAAGCGGCCATCACGAAAACGACGATTGGTGAGCAAGACAAGCTGAGTGAGGGATAATACCTAGTTACGTCCAAAGTTACCGTCAAAGCTAGTCGCTTATTTTCTAGCGCGGCCTTCCTCCTCTCGATTTCTTTTTCTCATGATTACTCTCAAAAACGTGGTGCTGCGTCGCAGTGCCAAAGTCATCCTCGACAGCGCCTCCGTCACCATCAACCCTGGTGAAAAAGTAGGCTTGGTGGGCCGCAACGGTGCTGGTAAATCGACCTTGTTTGCGCTCTTGAATGGCTCGATTCACGAGGATGGTGGCGAATATTTCATCCCCAGCCAATGGCGCATGGGTCAAGTGGCGCAGGACATGCCAGAAACTGAGCAAAGCGCCACCGACTTTGTGATTGAAGGCGACACGACGCTATTGGCAGCGCAGCAAGAAGTCACCGCTGCAGAAGCTACCGACGACTACGACCGCATGGCCCACGCCTACACCGCCATGGCTGACTGTGGCGCCTACGACGCCCCCGCCCGAGCGCAGGCTTTGATTTTGGGCCTAGGCTTCAAAACCACCGAGCTGGACAACCCCGTCAACAGCTTCTCTGGCGGCTGGCGCATGCGCTTACAACTGGCACGCGCGCTGATGTGCCCGTCTGACCTGCTGCTGCTTGACGAGCCGACCAACCATTTGGACTTGGACGCACTGGTCTGGCTAGAAGCTTGGCTCAAAAAATACGAAGGCACGATGCTCGTCATCAGCCATGACCGCGAATTTTTGGACGCTGTGACGGACGTCACCGTGCACATTGAAAACGCCAAACTCAACCGTTATGGCGGTAATTACAGCAAGTTTGAAGACATGCGTGCTGAAAAGCTAGAGCAGCAACAAGCCGCTTTTGGCAAGCAGCAAGACAAAATTGCGCATTTGCAAAAGTTCATTACCCGCTTCAAAGCCCAAGCCAGCAAAGCCAAACAAGCGCAAAGCCGCGTGAAAGCGCTGGACCGCATGGAGAAAATCGCGCCGCTGCTGGCAGAGGCCGAGTTCACCTTCGAGTTCAAAGAACCCGCCAACTTGCCCAACCCCATGCTGTCGATGACGGAGTGCTCGTTCGGCTACCCGCCGGCAGAAGATGCACCGGCTGGAACGCCATCAACCGTGATCGTGCAGCGTGTCAACAAGTCCGTCTTGGCAGGGCAGCGCATTGGTATTTTGGGTGCCAATGGTCAAGGTAAATCGACCTTGGTCAAAACCATAGCGCGTGACTTGACACCCGTTGTGGGCGAAATCACCGAAGGCAAGGGCCTCAATATTGGCTACTTTGCCCAGCAAGAGCTGGACGTGTTGCGTCCAGCGGACACGCCGCTGGAGCACATGATCCGCCTCGCACGTGAGACGACGGCTGCTGGCAAGCTCAGCAACCAAATGACCAACGAGCAAGCCTTGCGCAGCTTCTTGGGCACCTTCAACTTCAGCGGTGAGATGGTCAAACAAGCTGTGGGCAGCATGAGCGGCGGTGAAAAAGCCCGTTTGGTACTGTGCATGATTGTGTGGCAGCGCCCCAACCTCTTGCTGCTTGACGAGCCAACCAACCACTTGGACTTGGCCACCCGCGAAGCCCTGGCCATGGCGCTCAATGAGTTTGAAGGCACCGTCATGCTAGTCAGCCATGACCGCGCCTTGCTACGTGCCGTTTGTGACGAGTTCTGGATGGTCACCCGTGGCGGTGTTGAACCGTTTGACGGCGACTTGGACGACTACCAAAAATACCTGTTGGATGAAGCCAAACGCGCCCGTGAAGCCGTCAAAGAAGAACAACAAGCTGAAAAGGCAGCCTTAGCGGAAGCTGCCAAAGCCCCCAAAACCAAATTACCAAAAGGTGAGAAAACCAAATCGCTCACACCCTTGAAGCGTGAACTCGTGCAAGTGGACGACCAACTCGCCACCCTGAACCACGAAGGCAAAGACCTAGAAAACCGTCTAGCCAAACCCCTGCAACCCGCAGATTTGGCGCAAGCCGGTAAGCGCTTGAAGGTTGTGCAACAAGAGATTGAAGCTTTGGAAGCCAAGTGGATGGAGCTGTCGGAGCAGATTGAAGCTGCGGCATAGCGTATAGCGGCATAAATTGGCATTTTTGCCACATCGGCTGATTTGATGTCGGCATACAGACATCAAAGCACAACAAATTAGCGCTATATTCGGGCTTATCGGCATTTTGCCGTTCAGTTATCACTACTCTTAAGGAAATCTCATGCACATTTTGTACACACTCTTCATCGGCCTGATCATCGGTTTCATTGCGCGTGCCATTAAGCCAGGTAGTGACAACCTAGGCTGGATCATGACTGCCATTCTCGGCGTGGCCGGCTCTGTCATCGCCACCTACGCCGGCCAAGCGCTGGGCTTGTACACACAAGGCAGCGCTGCAGGGTGGATTGCCTCAGTGGTGGGCGCGATTGTGTTGCTGGTTGTTTATGGTTTGGTGACTAAGAAGTAAGTTACCAAGATGTTTTGAGCTACCTCACGCAAACATGCGCAGCATAAAAAAAAGCCCGGAGCATGCTTCGGGCTTTTTGCTTTTAAAGCGTTAAAAACTCAAATACCAATCTGCAAGGCAGCGCTGTAGCCGCTTGATAAGCTGCCCGATGTGTTGGCCGTTTGTAGGCTGGCACCGTCGCTAAATACACTGTCGGTAACTAAGTTTGTTGCAGCCAGGTTAGTTGCACTGGTGGTATAGCCGGCACTGGCATAGATGGCAGCAAATACGGTGCTGGTGAAGGTGAATTGCGAGGTTTTAATGTTGTTACTACCCTTGGTGGCGTCTGCCAGCGCTTGAAAAACCTCAATGTGCACGTGCGGGTAACGGCCAGCTTCGCAGCCGGGGAAGATGGTGGTGAAGGTCAGATTGCCATCAGCATCTGCCACTTGAACGCCACGCAAGTAGTTTTCATTGACGATGCTGGGGCTGTACAGGGAGTAATTGCCGTCGCGGTCGGCGTGCCAAAGGTAAACGGCATAACCCGCCAAGCTGGTGCAGCTTTGGCTGACGAGTTTGAGGTTGATGGTCAGGGGCACGCCGGCGGCAACGCCAGAAGTGGTCAAGCTGCCTTTGATATTGCTGCGCACAATGCCAGACAGTGCCAGTGCGTTCACGCCATTGATATCGCTGCCATCAGCAGGGTATGGGCCTGCGACCTCTGAGGGGATGGCGCTGCAACTGCCATCCAAGTTGGACGCTGTTGTGGTCGCTGCGCTTGCACTGGCCGTGCTGACATTGGAAGTAGAAATTACTGTGGTTTGATTGGTGGTGCCACCCACGTTGCAAGCAATGAGTGTCGTGGGCGCAACGGCTGCAACACCCATGATCTGTAACAGGCGGCGGCGATCTGACTTTGTCATACGGTACTCCCCTTGTTGACACAAATTCATTCTATTAGCTTTTAATCTGAACCCACAATTTATCCAGCCGCTTCACGCTCACCGGCTGTGGCGTACGCAGCTCTTGGGCGAAGAAGCTGACGCGCAGTTCTTCTAGCAGCCAGCGGAATTCCATCATCCTGTCATCCACCGCACCTTTGCGCTCTGCCACCAAGCGCCAGTAATTTTGCTCAGATGGTCGTAGTTCGGCTAATTTTGCAGCATCTCGTGCGGGGTCGGCGCGGTACTTGTCTAGGCGGGCGGTGACGGCTTTGAGGTAGCGGGCGAAGTGATGCAGCTGGGTGAAGGGCGTCAAGGCGATAAAGCGCTTGGGTATGAGCCTAGCCAGTTGTGCGGCGACGTCTGCCGTGGCGTCAGGGGCGTTTTTGGTATCTTTGAGTTTGCGGGCTGCTGTGGCGTATTCCTGCAAAATCGTTGCAACCAAGCGAGCAATTTCGCTGGAAATTAACGTCAAACGACCACGGCCCTCTTCCAGCCGCTTGGTGAATTCTGCCGCGTTGGTGGGCAGTGGTTCCAGCAAAAAGGCGCGATCCAGCGCTTTGGCGATGATTTGCTCGCGCAGCTCTTCAATCGTGCCGCCGCCGGTGTTGTCGGCACTCCTGCCAACGAGCATGTAGGCAGCGGCCATTTTGGTCAAATCGGGAATATTTTTTTCTAAATACTTGAGCGCGTCTTTGATGTGCAGCGCAAACAGGCGGCGCAGGCCGGCTTGGTGTTTGGCTGCTGCCACGTCTGGCTCGTCAAAAACTTCAATGCTGACAGCGTCTTGCAGGTCGATCAACGCGGGGAAGCCGATAAGCGTCTGGCCACCTTTGTTGATTTCCATGAGCTCGGGCAGTTCGCCGAAGGTCCAAGCGGTGTAGCGCTGTCCTGCAGATGAAGATGCAGAATTTGCAGAAGTTGCGGACTTTAAATTTGCTACATTTTTAGTAGCTGATGAGGCAACAAATACGCCGGCTAGAGGCTGATTTGCCCCTTTATTTTGAGAATTGGAACCATTATTCGCATTTTCAGGCTGATTTTGGGCTGTTTGCGTAGTTTGGGAGAGCTTTAACCCTGCCAGCGCCTGAAACGCCCCCCTCGCCTTCGCGCCCAGCTCGGCTTTGAGCGCCCCCAAGTTGCGCCCTGTGCCCAATTGACGGCCATGTTCGTCCACCACGCGGAAATTCATGAACAGATGCGGGCTGAGCATGTCCAGCTTGAAGTCGGCACGAACCACGTCCACCTGTGTCGCATCGCGGACTTTTTTGAGCAGCGCTTCGACCAAACCGGTTGCGCCATAAACTTCAGGCACGTTCAACTCGGCCGTAAAACGCGCTGCACTCTCAGGCAGCGGCACCAAGCGCGAGCGGGGGCGCTGGTGCAGCGACTTGAGCAGCGCTTGGATTTTGTCTTTCAGCATGCCGGGCACCAGCCACTCGCAGCGCTCGTCGTTGACCTGGTTCAGTACAAAGAGCGGCACGGTCACAGTCATGCCGTCTTTAGCATCGCCGGGTTCGTGCAGGTAGGTGGTTTGGCAGTCCACACCGCCCAAGCGTATGGTTTTGGGGAAGGACTGGGTGGTGATGCCGGCGGCTTCGTGCCGCATCAACTCGTCGCGGGTCAGCATAAGCAGCTTGGGTTGACGCTTGATCTCCTCCCGATACCAGTTCTCAAAACTGTAGCCGCTGCACACGTCTTTGGGTAGCTGCTGATCGTAAAAGGCATAGATCAGCTCGTCGTCCACCAGCACGTCTTGGCGGCGGGACTTGTGTTCCAGCTCTTCGACTTGGGCGATCAGCTTCTCATTGGCCGCCAAAAACGGCAGCTTGGTCTCCCAATTGTTCGCCACCAAGGCTTCACGGATGAAAATCTCCCGCGCCGCAACCATGTCCACGCGGCCAAAATTGACTTTTCGGCCGCTGTAGACGACCAATCCGTAAAGCGTGGCGCGTTCTAAAGCGACCACTTCGGCGGCTTTTTTCTCCCAATGCGGGTCCAACAGTTGTTTTTTGAGCAGGTGGCCGGCGACTTTTTCCAGCCATTGCGGCTCGATATTCGCCAAACCACGGCCAAACAAACGCGTGGTTTCGACCAGTTCGGCAGCCACAATCCAGCGCCCCGGCTTTTTGGCCAAGTGCGCACCGGGGTGGGCGAAGAACTTGATGCCGCGTGCGCCCAGGTACTCGCCGCGCTGGCCTTTTTCGTCACGCCCACCTGTGGCTGCCTCGGTTTCCATCTTCCAGCCGATGTTGCCCAGCAAGCCGGCCAGCATGGACATATGCAGCTCTTCATAACTGGCGGGTTTGGTATTGACCCGCCATTTGTGCTCCGCTACCACGGTGACGAGTTGGCTGTGAATATCGCGCCACTCCCGCACGCGGCGGATGTTGACGAAGTTTTGACGCAGCAAAAGCTCGTATTGACGGTTTGACAACTTGTGAACTGGGGTGGCTTGTCCTTCAACATGCGCACCACCACCTTTAGAAGTCTCCAACCACTTCCACAGCTTCAAATACCCCGCAAACTCGCTCTTCTCGTCGTCAAACTTTACATGCGCTTGGTCGGCGGCTTGCTGCGCCTCCATCGGGCGGTCGCGCACGTCTTGCACGCTCAAAGCGCTGGCAATCACCAGCACCTCGTCCAGTGCGCCACGCTCCCGCGCTTCCACAATCATGCGACCCACGCGCGGGTCTAGCGGGAGTTTGGCGAGTTCGCAGCCCATGGCGGTCAACTCGTTGGCATCATCCATCGCACCGAGTTCGTTTAATAGCTGGTAGCCATCGCCAATCGCTCGGCCTGAAGGTGCTTCTAAAAACGGAAAATCTTCCACCACACCCAAGTGCAGAGACTTCATCCGCAAAATCACACCCGCCAACGAGCTGCGCAAAATCTCGGGTTCGGTAAAACGCGGTCGGCCGTCAAAGTCTTTCTGGTCATACAGCCGAATGCAGATACCATCGGCCACCCGCCCGCAGCGCCCTGCCCGCTGGTTGGCAGACGATTGGCTGATAGGCTCGACCAACAACTGCTCCACCTTGCTCCTGAAGCTGTAGCGCTTCATGCGCGCCGTGCCTGCGTCGATGACATAGCGGATGCCCGGCACGGTGAGCGAGGTTTCGGCCACATTGGTCGCCAAGACGATACGTCTGCCGGTGTGACCGTCAAAAATTCGGTCCTGCTCCGCTTGACTGAGACGCGCAAACAGCGGCAGCACTTCCGCATTACGCATGATGGGTTGGTGGCTCAGGTGGCCACGCAGGTGGTCGGCGGCTTCGCGAATCTCCCGCTCACCGGGTAAAAACACCAGAATGTCGCCGCCGTTGTGCGGGTTGATCCACAACTCATCGACCGCATCGGCAATCGCGTTGTTCAAGCCGTAGTCGCGAGATTCCTCGTAAGGCCGGTAGCGTTGCTCAACCGGAAACATCCGCCCCGAAACCATCACCACAGGTGCAGGTCCGGTTCTGCTCGCAAAATGGTTTGCAAATCGGTCTGCATCAATCGTGGCCGAAGTAACGATGATCTTCAAATCCGGCCGGCGCGGCAGGATTTGGCGCAGGTAGCCGAGCAAGAAGTCGATGTTCAAGCTGCGCTCGTGCGCTTCGTCGATGATGATGGTGTCATAGGCCTTCAGCAGCGGGTCGGTCTGCGTCTCGGCCAACAAAATACCGTCGGTCATCAGCTTGACCGATGCGTCGCGGCTCAATCGGTCTTGAAACCGCACCTTGAAACCCACCACCTCGCCCAGCAGCGTCTTCAGCTCCTCGGCAATCCGCTTGGCAACCGAACTGGCGGCAATCCGGCGCGGCTGGGTGTGGCCGATCAGCTTTGCCTGTTGCCCAGGCGCGTAATTCAGCTTGCCACGCCCCATCGCCAAGGCGATTTTGGGCAACTGCGTGGTTTTGCCCGAGCCGGTCTCGCCACACACAATAATCACCTGATGTGCCGCTAAGGCGGCCATGATCTCGTCACGTTTGCCCGATACGGGTAGAGTTTCTGGGAAGTCAATCACTAATTGGGGCATGGCAGCGATTATCGGGGATGGGGGCGTGTTTTCCCTTGTAGGGTCACTTGCGGACTGTTAATCTCACACAAAGCCTCTAACAACCTTAACCATGTCAACGCCGACACAATCGCCAACCCCAACCCCAATTTCTACGAAGAGCACCTTGAGCCAGATTCCACCTGGTATTTGGGCACTGGGTTTTGTCAGCATGTTGATGGACATTTCCTCGGAGATGATTCACAGCTTGCTGCCACTCTTCATGGTGGGCACGCTGGGCGTCAGCGCCTTGACGGTGGGTGTGATTGAAGGGCTGGCCGAAGCCACCGCGTTGATCGTCAAAGTGTTCTCCGGTGCGTTGAGCGATTATTTGGGCAAACGCAAGGGGCTTGCCTTGTTTGGCTATGCCTTGGGGGCTTTGACCAAACCGCTTTTTGCGATAGCGCCCACCATGGGCATCGTGCTCACCGCGCGCTTGCTGGACCGCGTTGGCAAAGGCATACGAGGCGCACCGCGCGATGCCCTGGTGGCAGACATCACCCCGCCAGAAGTGCGTGGCGCAGCTTTTGGCTTGCGTCAGGCGCTGGACACCGTCGGCGCGCTGCTCGGCCCGCTGTTAGCCGTGGGCTTGATGCTGCTGTGGACGAACGATTTTCGCGCTGTTTTTTGGGTGGCGGTGATTCCAGGTGCCTTGGCGGTGCTGCTACTGATGGTCGGTGTGCGCGAACCGGTACGCCATATCGGTGAGAAGAATGTGGAGAAGAAGGCCAACCCCATCAACAAAGAAAATCTGAAACGACTCAGTGCCAGCTATTGGTGGGTGGTCGGCGTAGGCGCTGTTTTTACCCTTGCGCGCATTAGCGAAGCGTTTTTGGTACTGCGCGCGCATCAAAGCGGTATCCCGCTGGCTTTGGTGCCGCTGGTGATGGTGGCGATGAATTTGGTTTATGCCGTGTCGGCCTACCCCTTTGGCAAATTGTCGGACCGGATGAGTCATAAAAAACTCTTAGCTTGGGGGCTGCTGATGCTGATTATTGCGGACTTAATTTTGGCCAGCAGCAGTCACTGGATAACGGTGCTGGTGGGCGTGGCGGTTTGGGGCGTACATATGGGCATGACACAAGGTTTGCTAGCGACCATGGTCGCAGATACCGCGCCGGCCGACTTGCGTGGCACTGCTTACGGATTCTTCAATTTGCTGAGTGGCTTGGCGATGTTGGTTGCCAGTGTCGCTGCTGGCTTGCTGTGGGACCAGCTGGGCGCATCATTCACGTTCTATGCTGGCGCTGGGTTTGCTGTCTTTGCACTCGTTGCGTTGTCTAAAAAATACGAATAATGCTATCTTTTCGATAGTATTTACATTTCATCACGATACTGAAGGCAAGCCTCAGTTTCAAACCAATAGCGTGCGGTATATTGCAGCGCATATGCAAACTTTAGACACCCCTTGGCAGGACTGGATACGCGACAATTTGGCGCGCGGTTGCTCATATGATGCGATGCTCAAAGACATGGTGAAAGCGGGCATTCCTGAGCGTTCGGCAGCGTTTAATCTGGCAGCCCACAGTACGCTGGGAGGCCAACTCGCTGCGCCGCGAACTATTTCTTCTTCC
>JAYVSU010000217.1:0-2844 GCA_043775055.1 Polaromonas sp. | reverse complement strand
AATGAAGGCTCAGGGGCGTGTGCTCACTCGTAGTCATCTTGAGCAGCATTTGTATGCTTGGGGTCAAGAGGTAGAAAGCAATACGATTGAGGTGCATGTGCATAATTTACGCAAAAAAATGGGCAAAAATGTGATTCATACCGTTCGTGGCATAGGCTATCAAATACAGCATGCCTCAAAAGGCTTACCACAAACTGAAAACCAAGGTTAAAACGCCTTAATGGCGAGCATTTCCCTCTAGTTTTAAAACGTGATTTGAATTTCGTCGAAAACAAGTGCGCTCATTGTAGAATCACACAGTTTTGCGCAATTTTGAGTTTGCGACCCTATTCGACCGATTTTGACTTATTAAGAGTAATAGACCTTTGATATGAAGCCTTTAATTTCCACGCTCACTACCCTCTTGATGGCTGCTTTAGTAAGCACAGCCACTGTTTCAAGTTTTGCTGCTGATGCGAAAGCAGCGGACCCTAAGGCGGAGCCAATAGCTGCAAAAGCTGAAGCACATGCTCCAGCGAAAGCGGAACCGGCCAAGATTGCTAAGCCAGACTTGGTCAAAGGTGAGGCTAGCTTTACCGCCGTTTGTGCAGCTTGCCACGGTGCTGATGGCAATTCTGGTACGCCAGTGAATCCTAAGTTAGCACAGCAACATCCTGAGTATTTGGTCAAACAATTACAAGAGTTCAAATCAGGCAAACGCAATAACGCCGTGATGAAAGGTTTTGCCAGCACCTTGAGCGACGAGGATATGAAAAACATCGCTTATTGGGTTTCTAGCAAAAAGTCTAAAACTGGCTTTGCCAAAGACAAAGAACTTGTTGCTTTGGGTGAAAAAATCTACCGTGGTGGTATTTCTGATCGTCAAATTCCGGCCTGTGCTGGTTGTCACAGCCCGAATGGCGCGGGTATTCCTGCACAATACCCTCGTATCGGCGGTCAACATGCTGATTACGTCATCGCACAACTAACTACTTTCCGTGACGGCGGTAGAAAAAACAGCTTGCAAATGACGCAAGTGTCTGCCAAATTGAACGATCGTGAGATCAAAGCAGTTGCTGACTACGTTGCAGGCTTGCGTTGATTTAACTGAAGTGAGTATTTACTGTGGGCGATGTGAATTTGAACGGAACTAACTGATTCAATTTAAACCTAAGGGTTACCCCAGTGACTCAAGAATTTTGGGCGGGCTTATCGTTAGATAGTCCGCCCTTGTTATTTCAGCTGCTGAAAAGCTAGGCATTCATTTTTCCTTAAGTTTCTCTGCCTAAACTAAGCATTCATCGAGCTATTTTTAAGTAATTAATATGACAGTATCGACCCACGGACTTCGACTTCACAAAGGTTCCCATGCATTTCGTTTGGGCGTGGAATTGTTGTCGTCGATGCGGTTTTCAATTTCGCTGTTGACGGTGATTTGCATCGCTTCGGTGATTGGCACGGTACTCAAACAAAATGAAGCTGCTGGGAATTACATCAACCAGTTTGGCCCTTTTTGGGCCGAGGTATTTTCAGCCGCGAGCTTAAATTCTGTTTACAGCGCATGGTGGTTTTTGCTGATTTTGGCCTTTTTGGTGGTCAGTACCAGTTTGTGTGTGGCGCGTAACACGCCTAAGATTTTTGCTGATTGGAATGTCTACAAAGAAGGTATGCGCGAGCAAAGCTTGAAAGCCTTTGGTCATACGGCGCAAGCCATTTTGCAAGAGGCACCACAAGCTGCAGCGCAGCGTGTTGGTCAGATGTTGGTGGGCGGTGGTTGGAAAGTTAAGCTGCAAGAACGCAACAATGGCTGGATGGTTGCTGCAAAAGCTGGTTCTGTCAACAAGTTGGGCTACATTGCCGCGCACAGCGCCATTGTGTTGATTTGTATTGGTGGTTTGTTAGATGGGGATTTGATTGTGCGAGGGCAAATGCTGCTCAACGGTAAATCAGTCTACAAAGGCGGTGGCTTGATTTCTGATGTCAAGCCCGAGCATCGATTGAGTACGACTAACCCCACCTTTAGGGCCAATATCTTGGTGGCAGAAGGGGCGCAATCCAGTACCGCTATTTTGAATCAAGGCAATGGTGTGTTGATTCAAGATTTGCCGTTTTCGATTGAATTGAAAAAGTTTGTCGTTGAGCATTATTCAACCGGCATGCCAAAACTGTTTGCCAGCGATATTGTGCTTCATGACAAGACGACGGGTGAGGCATTGCCAGCACGGGTGGAGGTGAATCACCCCGTGAATTACAAAGGCGTAGAGATTTACCAGTCCAGCTTCGACGATGGCGGCTCTAGCGTCAAACTCAAAGCTATTCCCATGACACCCGCTGCAAAGTCTTTTGAGATCGATGGCGTGATTGGCGGCTCTGCGCAATTGTTAAAAAGTAACGCTTCAAACGACACTAAAGCAGATCAAAAATCAGTAACGAATAACACGCTAAACCTAGAGTTTACAGCGCTGCGGGTACTGAATGTCGAAAATTTTGGCAAAGATGGTTTGGGACCAAATGGTTCAGCGGTGGATGTTCGCAAGGTTGATTTACGCGAGTCCGTAGAGTCCAAAATGGGTGCAGCGAACAAAATAAAAACGACCAAAGAGTTGCGCAATGTGGGTCCTAGCATTACTTATAAATTGCGTGATGCTGCTGGACAAGCTAAAGAATTTCACAATTACATGCTGCCTGTTGATATGGGTGATGGCACATCGGTGTATCTTTTTGGAATGCGAGAAAACCCTGCTGAGGCTTTTCGCTACTTGCGTATTCCTGCGGATGAGAAAGGTGGCGTAGATGGATTTTTCCAAATTCGTACAGCACTTGCTGACGCTGCTTTGCGTGAATTGGCCGTCTCGCGCTATGCGC
>JAYVSU010000216.1:0-2617 GCA_043775055.1 Polaromonas sp. | reverse complement strand
CCGCTTGCCGTGCTCGGTGCAACGACAGCAGGGCATCGGCAGGACAGCGGGCTTCGTCGCCCAGCCACGTCACCACAGGGTTGCGCCCCCACAGTTTCAAGTGCATCGCTGCTTCCAAACCGTCGCCGCCATTGTTGCCAGGGCCGCAAGCCAGCCAGAGGGTCTGCGCATGCGGGGCGATGGCGCAGGTTAGCCGCGCCACGGCCAAACCGGCGCGTTGCATCAAAGTGTGCGGGGCAAGTTGCGCGGCTGCGGCTTGCTCGATACGGCGGGTGGCGGCTACGCTGTGCAGCGGGTAGCTGGTCTGGTGGTTGAGGCGAATGAGCGACATGGGTTTACCCGTCAACAGCTTAAGCCGGAAATTCTGGGTTGGATGTCAAGGTTGACAGCGGCAGCTCGCTGACTTCTTTCAACAAATTCGCCAACTGCAGCCCTGCCGCATGGATCAGTGCCTGGCCTTTGGCGGCGGTGGCGGCGGCTGCGTTACCAGCCGCGCCCATTGCGTTGTAATCCTGCATCTGCCAGCCCAGCTTGGCGCTGCTGCCGTTGCCCAGCACGGGATATTTCGCAGCGCGGTCTTGCGAGGTGCTGTGAAAATTCTTCGCTTGCGCCATATCCACGTACTTTTCGCGCAAAGCCAGCATCATCGAGGTTTCAATGTCGCCCGCGTGGATGCCAAAGCGGTGTTCGTGCGCGGGGAACAAGCCCATCACCGCATCACCCAAAGGCAGGTTGTACCAGTTGGCGGAATAAACGATCAAGTCATGCTCGGTACGTAAATCGCGCGCCACGATGTCCATGATGCTGGCTTGGCCGCCGTGGCTGTTCAGCAACACCAGCTTTTTGATGCCACTGCGCGCCACACTGCGGCCGATGTCCATCCACAGGCTGATAATCGTTTGGGCAGACAACGTCAGCGTGCCCGGAAAGCGAATGTGCTCGTTGCTTTTGCCGATATGCTGTGTGGGCAGAAACAGAATGGGCAAATCAGCAGGTAAATGCGGCAAGGAAGCGTTGACGACGCCATCAACCAATGTTGCATCCACGCTCACCGGCAAATGCGGGCCATGCTGCTCGGTAGCGGCAACAGGCAGCACCGCAACAACCTGCGCGATATCTTGGCTTGCGGCCAATTGGGCAAAATGGCGGGTCGTTAAATCTGACCAAAAATGGGAGGGAAGCTGCATCAAAGCATCTTATCAAACAAAATAGAGTCAGCAAAGCCGCGCTTGAATGCGCTAAAGTTAGGTTTGTTCAGGCCAATTTATCCTTATGAAAAGAGATTGCATATGAAGTTAAAAGACAAAATCGCCATCGTCACCGGCGCTGCCAGCGGTATCGGCAAAGAAATCGCCCTGACCTACGCCAAGGAAGGCGCCAAAGTGGCGATTGCCGATTTAAACCAAGACGCCGCAGAAGCCGCCGCTGCCGAAATGCGCGCGCTGGGCTTGCAGGCGATGGGCGTGGCGATGGATGTGACGGACGAGACGCAGGTCAACGCCGGTGTCGCCGCTGTCGTGGCGGCTTGGGGAACGGTGGATATTTTGGTCAGCAACGCGGGCATTCAAATCGTGCACCCTGTCGAAGAGTTCAGCCTGGCCGAGTGGCGCAAGATGCTGGCTATCCACCTGGACGGCGCGTTTTTAACCACCAAAGCCTGCCTGCCGCACATGTACGCCGGCAAGCGCGGTGGCAGCGTGATCTACATGGGCTCGGTGCATTCCCACGTGGCCTCGATGCTGAAAGCGCCGTATGTCACCGCCAAGCACGGCTTGATGGGCTTGTCCAAAGTCGTCGCCAAAGAAGGCGCGGCGCATGGTGTGCGCTCCAACGTGATCTGCCCCGGCTTTGTGCGCACGCCGCTGGTGGACAAGCAAATCCCCGAGCAGGCCGCCAAATTCGGCATCACCGAGGCTGAAGTCATCAAAAACATCATGCTCAAAGACACGGTGGACGGCGAATTCACCACCGTGCAAGACGTGGCCGAGGTGGCGCTGATGTTTGCGGCCTTCCCGAGCAATGCGTTGACCGGGCAGTCCTTGATTGTTAGCCATGGGTGGACGATGCAATAATAAAGATCAAATTACTATTATTTTTATAGCTGCTTGGGCAATAAACACGCTTACTAAAGCGTATTTATTGCCTATTTTTTAGCGTGATTAACCCTTAGTTTCAAGTAATGCCACTTCTAGTAGTCGTGCTAGGGTTTGAACCACCTCCTCTGGGGTCACCGACGCGTTGAAATTCTTTGGGGCGAAACTCTTCTAAATGGTTGTTGAGGATGGCTCGTATTTTTTCCGCAATCCGACGCGCATAAACATCATGCCCTCTCTCATTTGGGTGCATGATGCCATTCCAGTCGTTTTGCCTCAAAAAAGACTTTTCAGCGCTTACAAATAACGTGTTAACAGAGCAATACCCGCGTGACTCGAAATCTGTATCGACACCATCAACGATATGCCAAGAGAAATGACGCTTAATTGAGTTTGGGTTGGCAGATGGATTTGAATTTCTAATATTCTGATTAACGACAAATTCTCGCAATTTATTATTCAGTGAATTTGCTAATTTTTTGATGACTGTTGCTTCTTCATCGTCAATTCCCCAAACTGAATCT
>JAYVSU010000215.1:0-8912 GCA_043775055.1 Polaromonas sp. | reverse complement strand
CAGCTGGTCGCGCACTTCCAGCGCTTTGTCCAACTGCTCGTCGTCTTCCACAAACAGCACCGTGGTTCGAGAGTCTTCACACAAGTACTGCACTTGACTGGAGGCATCGGTAGGGTAGATGCCGTTGGCGACACCGGCTGCGGACAGCACGGCCAAGTCGGTCCAGACCCACTCCACAACCGTGTTGGCCAAGATGGACGCGCACTCGCCTTCGGCAAAGCCCAATGACATCAAACCACCCGCGATTTCGCTCACGGCCACCGCCGTTTGTTGCCAGCTAGCACTGCGCCAAATACCCAAGTGTTTTTGTCGCAACCACGTAGTCTCACCGCGCTGCTCAACGGCGTTCCAAAACATCGCTGGAATCGTCTCCCCCGGCATCGCGATTTCGCGATTGGGCGCCAAATCAGGGTCTGTGCTAAGGTTCCAGAGCTTAGCCACTAAACATCTCCAGAATTTTCATCTCCATGATTTTTTATCTCCACGTCTTTTTCTTTTTCCAGCGGCGCTCGCTGCGCATGCCTTCTTCTTTCATGCCGAGGTAGAACTCTTTAATGTCGTCCTTTTCCCGCAATTTGGCACAGGTGTCCTCCATCACAATGCGGCCGTTTTCCAGCACATAGCCGTAGTCCGACGCATTGAGCGCCATGTTGGCGTTTTGCTCAACTAACAAAATGGTGGTGCCACGTTCCCGGTTGATGCGCACCACGATCTCGAAAATTTCTTTGGTCAACTTCGGACTCAATCCCAAGCTCGGCTCATCCAACAAAATCAGGTCTGGATTAGCCATCAAAGCGCGTGAGATTGACAGCATCTGCTGCTGCCCACCTGAGAGTAAGCCTGCATCTTGGGCCGCACGTTCTTTCAAAATCGGGAAATAGCCAAATACCGCCTCGATGTCTTTGGCTAAGCCATCTGCATCTTTGCGGGTATAGGCCCCCATCATCAGGTTGTCTCGCACACTGAGCAGCGGAAACACCTCGCGACCTTCGGGCACATGGCTCAACCCTTGCTGCACGATGAAGGCCGGGTCCCTAGCCGTGATATTTTGGCCTTTGAACTCTATCGTCCCCTTGCGCGGGTCGATGATGCCAGAAATGGTTTTTAAAATCGTCGTCTTACCGGCGCCGTTGGAGCCAAGCACCGTACCGATTTCGCCTTTTTTTACCTGCAAACTCACGCCGCGAATTGCCTTGATCGGGCCATACGCGCTTTCGACATTGAGGAGTTTGAGCATCGGTTGCTCTGCAGGCGCGGCGGTCTGCGTTGCGTTGTCAGTCAATTGACTCATGCCGCCCTCCGTAAGGAAGACACATCATCAATCGACCCCAGATACGCCTCGATCACGCCCGGATCGTTTTGCACCTCACGCGGTGTGCCCAAGGCCAGCACCGCGCCTTGGTTCATCGCCACCACGCGGTCGGAGACCTTGGACACCAAGCTCATGTCATGCTCCACCATCAGCACCGTGATGCCGAGTTCATTCTTGATGTCCTGAATCCAGAATGCCATGTCGTCGGTTTCTTCAACGTTCAAACCAGACGACGGCTCGTCCAACAGCAGCAATTTTGGCTCGGTGCACAAAGCACGACCCATTTCCACCACTTTGCGCACGCCATACGGCAAGCCGGCTACCAATGAGTCACGGTGGTGCTGCAAATCCAGAAATTCAATGATTTTTTCGGCCTTCTCACGCGCTTCCACCTCGGCTTTAAAGGTTTGGGGAGTGAAAAAGACCTCGCTCCAAAAGCCAGTTTTCTTGTGGGTGTGGCCGCCAATCAGCAGGTTGTGCATCACCGTGGCGTGCTCAAACAATTCGATGTTTTGGAAGGTGCGCGCAATGCCCAGCGCGGCGATGTTGTGCGGTGCTTGGTCTGTCAGCTTTTTACCCAGATAGGTAATCTCGCCGCTGGTCGGTGTGTAGATGCGGCTGATCAGGTTGAACACCGTCGTTTTACCGGCGCCATTGGGACCGATCAGCGTGAAAACTTCGCCCTGTTTGACATCAAAACTCACGTTGTTGACCGCCAACACGCCACCGAAGCGCACGCTCAGGTTTTTTGCGGAAAGTAATAAATCAGTCATAGCAGGAGACGTCACAGGGTTTGTCATTTCAGCCTATCTGACTTTTGGAATGATTTTTGCCGCTTGAACATGCCTTTGCGGTAGAACGGGAAGGTTTGCAGGTAAGTCCTGACTTTCAACCAACGCCCATACAAGCCCAGCGGTTCAAACATCACAAACGCAATCAAGACCGCGCCGTACACCACCGACTGCAAACCCGGCGCCTGGCCAATGGCGTCTGGCAAATAATCTTTGCTGAGTGAAATCAGCTGCGGCATAGCAATCAGGAAGATCGCGCCCAAAAATGCCCCATGGACCGAGCCCAAGCCACCAATCACCACCAACAGCAACAAATCAATCGACTGCAAAATATTGAACTGATCGGGCGAAATAAACTGCAGCTTGTGGGCATACAGCGCACCCGCCACACCGGCCAGCGCTGCGGAAATAGAAAACGACAGTGTTTTGTAACGCGCCAGCTGGATACCCATGCTTTGTGCCGAAATCTCAGAATCCCGAATGGCCACAAACGCCCGGCCCGTGGACGAGCGCAGCAGATTCAAAATACCCAAGGTCACCACCACGGTGATGAACAAGCACAGCAAGTAAAACTCAATGCCTGAGCTGAGCTTCCAGCCAAAAATATCCGGCGCTTTGATGTGGATGCCCGAATTACCACCGGTGACCGACTCCCAGCGCGCAAACACCTCTTCCACGATGAAACCAAAGGAAATGGTGGCAATACCTAAATAGATACCCTTCACCCGCAATGCTGGCAAACCCACAACCACCCCGACCGCTGCAGACAACGCACCAGCCAGTGCCAAGGCCACAGGAAAAGGCACACCCATGTTGATAAACACAGCTTGCGTGTAAGCGCCTACGCCCAGAAAAGCCGCATGCCCCATGGAAAACTGACCTGTGAAGCCCGACAATAGCATCAGCCCCAGCCCAGCGATGGCGTAAATCAAGATAAACGTGAGCTGCGCCAGCCAATACTCGGCAATGATCCATGGCGCGGCGATCAACAGCAACATCAGCAAGCCATACCAAAACACCTGCCCGCCATGCTTGGCCAGCTTGATGTCTTGCGCGTAATCGGTTTTGAATATAAATCGCATGGATTAAACTTTTTTACGCAATTTTTCGCCAAACAAGCCGTTGGGTTTGACCATCAGCATGATCAACACCACCACGTAGGCCGCGATGTCTTTGAAGCCGTCCGGCAGATAGAAACCCGAGAGCGACTCAACAATCCCAATAATCAACCCACCCACAATCGCCCCCGGCAAGCTGCCAAAACCACCCACTACGGCGGCGGGGAAGGCTTTCAAACCGATAAAACCCAGGTTGGCATGCACAAAGGTGATGGGCGCGAGCAACAAACCAGCAATCGCCGCCACCGCCGCCGCCAAACCCCACACCAGTCCGTTGATGCGCTTGACCGGAATGCCCATGTAATACGCCGCCAGCTGGTTTTGTGACGACGCCTGCATGGCAATGCCGACTTTACTGTATTTAAAAACAGTAAACAACACCGCGCACAGCACACTGGTGGCGGCAATCACTACCATTTGCTCCACATTCAACACCAAGCCGCCCAGCTTCCAAATTTGGTCTTTGTACGGCACTGGCAGCGTGTGGGTTTCGGTGCCGATATTGGGGATCATAGTGATCAGCCCGCGCGCCACGTAACCAATACCAATGGTTAGCATCACGATGGAAAACGCCGGCTGCCCCAAGATGGGCCGAATCACCACCCGCTCCAGCAACATGCCAAACACCGCCATGCCGGCGATGGCGCAAATCACCGCCAGCCAGTACGGGAACCCCAGCAGCGTCATGCCCGCCAGCCCGCCAAACGCACCCAACATCATCAGCTCGCCCTGCGCGAAGCTAACCGTCTCTGTCGCTTTATAAATCAGCACAAAGCCAAGCGCAATCAGCCCGTAAATGCACCCCTGTGCGATACCGCTGATAACCAGTTGAAGAAGTTGCACGCTGTCTCCTACATTCAAGAAATTGAACTTGCCTGTTTATAGACGGATAAGCGCGATTCACACCTAGGGTTGCACCCGATACACCGCGCATACAAGTGTTTAACTGTCGCCGAGAAGACAATCAAATTCATACCAGCTGAAGGGTTAAATTGGCATTCAGCCGGCGTATTTATTGCCTTTTCAGCTATAACAATAATAGCAAAACAATTCCGCCATCAAGGCCTAATTCCCCTTCGTGGCGAAGGGGTGCCCAACGGGCGGGGTAGTCCCGCTCCGCCAACAACTACCCCGTCGCTTCGTGCCGCCCCTTCGTGCTGAAGGGGAATGTTGATTTGCCTTGATTTATTGTTTGATATATGATGTGTATATCAAACAATTCCGAGGAAGCTATGCGTACATTAGTCGATATTCCAGACGAGCAAATCGATGATTTAGCTGTCATTTGCAAAGCAAAAAAGGTATCTCGTGCTGAAATCATTCGGCAAGCAATATCTTTTTACATCGGTACAAACAAACCAGCTCCCGCTGATGCATTTGGCTTATGGAGCGCTAAACAGCCCGCCGTGGATGGCTTGACCTACCAAGAACAGGCGCGTGCAGAATGGTGAAGGCACTGTTTGACACCAATATCCTGATAGATTATTTAAACGGCATCCCTGCCGCTAAAACAGAGCTAGACCGTTATCCCGGCAAAGACGACAAAGCTATCAGCATCATCACTTGGATGGAAGTTTTAGTCGGCACAACGCCAGAAACGGACCAAGCAACGCGCGGCTTTTTGGCAGGTTTTCAAAGCTTGCCCATAGATGCACTTGTCGCCAGCCGATCTGTAGAGATTCGCAAAACCCACAAAATCAAGCTGCCCGACGCCATTGTGTGGGCCACAGCGCAAGTACATGGCCGCATTTTGGTCACGCGAAACACCAAAGATTTTGCAGAAGATGAGCCCGGGGTTCGGGTGCCTTACCGTTTGTAGTTGCGTTGAATTGCTTTGAAGGTAATTTTCAATAAATTACCCTTAAAATATACCTCTAGCCGGTGTATTTATTACCTAATCAGCTATTAAATTCATAGCAAATCAACACCTGCAACGATGTCTTAGATTCCCCTTCATGACGAAGGGGGATTTTGGGAGCTTTACAAGTCTGTGCGAACGCCTCTAGGCATCAGCGCACGTGTCTGAAATATGGATAACACATTCAATCCTGCTAATTCGCTGCTGCAGCTCGCTCAGACTGTTGAATACCAGCGGCTGGCATAACCATTCGAAGGCTTTCACGGTACTGCTCCGCTGGCGCTTCATGAGTGACCTCAACGACCGCATCGTAGTTCGCGCGGATTATTGACTCAATCTCGGCCAGGTCAGCACGGAAGAATTCTTTGCGCCCATTCACTTTGTTCAGACGTCCTGCTGCAAATCGTTCGTGCAGCTTGGCTTCGAGCGCCGGTGCATTCTCAGAAAATAACATTGCGTGAACGTCGAACCAGAACGGGACAGACGCGTCGCCAAGTTCATCGATGCGATCCATCGGCTCAAGACGACGTGTCATACCAATCTTGAAAACACCCTCGCCGAAGGCACCAATATTCGAAATTACGTAAACATATCCAGCCTTTGCGTTCTGCTCGCGATAGTCGATAGCCTTTTCTTCATTGTCGAGACTTGCATTACTTGCCTCAACCTCGGCAATCCTGCTGAGTAGTGGCGCCCGTTCCTCGTCTGTCGTCGCCTTATCTAAGCGAGCTTGGAGATCGCGGAGAGCTGCAGTGAAGTGTTTGCGTTCTTTTGCAATTTTCTCTCTAGCCGCGCGTATTTCCTGCTCAAGCTTCTGTTGCTCCCGCAATTCCTCCCGAACACGTTTGGCCTCTTCCTTCTCCTCTTGCTTCTTCATTTGGAACTCTTGAGCTAGTCGTAGCTCATCAAGTTTCAGATTCAGGTACTTCTCGGAGAGTCCTACAGTCATGACGCGGCCAAGACGGTTACAAGTTTCAAAGGACTTTCTAATACGCTTCTCGCCCAGTTCTATGTTGTCGAATTTAACGTTATCTACACAATAATCGGCTTCGTTGTTGAAAGAGCGGACCACCAGCTTGATCATGTCGTTTACCAGCTTGCGACCCTCGGCCTTACTCCCGTTTACCTCCCAGCCCATGTTTCCCGTTGCGGCATCACCGTTTTTGACCATTGCCTTCTGTTGCTCACGGACTGAGTCGAGTCGAGTTTTGTATTCGTGACTTGCATTCATCTTGAACTTTGGCTCGTAGAGCGCAAAGCTCTCAAGAAGCAATGTCTCTTCCAACACAAGTACTTGTGATCGCAACTCGGATGTTTGCTTAGACAATGCCGCAGCTTCTTGTTCGGATGCTTGAACCGTCCGGCGAACAACCTCCAGTTTCGCGTTCTCTTGGCTGATAAGTTGCTGAACTTCAAGTTCCTGCATTGCTCCAAACTTCTTGGCCAGGGCCTGAATCTGTCCGTATCGTTCTTGGAGATCCGCGAGCTGACTTTCCAAGTCCTTTGCGCGTTGAAGATGCTTCGGGCCGTTCAAATAGTCTCCAAGTGCCATGCAGCTTTCCCTAATAGTTAATATGAAGATGCTTTTCAGATTAACAGTTTACTTGATTTCTTGACCAAGTCAGCGGACGACTTAATCACTTTAAAAGCAACCTCTAGCTGGCGTATTTATTGCCCGAAAAGCTATTAAATATATAGCAATAGAAGTCCTGTTTTGGACGTGCACATTTACTTCCCCAACCCCATAGACCGCGTAATCACCTCTTTCATAATCTCGTTAGTCCCGCCGTAGATGCGCTGCACCCGTGCGTCTGCGTAGGCGCGGGTGATGGGGTATTCCCACATGTAGCCGTAGCCGCCGAAGAGCTGGACGCATTCGTCCATCACTTTGCATTGCAGGTCCGAGCACCAGTATTTCGCCATGCTGGCGGTGGCGGTGTCTAGTTTTTCTTGCAGCACCAGCTCGGTGCATTTGTCGACAAACACCCGTGCAATTTGTACCTCGGTTTGCATTTCTGCTAACTTGAAACGTGTGTTTTGAAAGCTCGCCACCGTTTGACCGAATACTTTGCGGTCTTTAACGTAAGCCACTGTCCAGTCAATCGCTGCTTGTGCAGCCGCCACAGCGGTGATGGCGATTTGCAGGCGCTCCCACGGGAGTTGCTCCATCAGGCAGATGAAGCCTTTGTTCTCCATCGCCGCACCGCCCAGCAAGTTCGCTGCAGGGACTTTGACGTTGTCAAAAAACAGTTCTGAGGTGTCCTGCGCCTTCAGCCCCAGCTTTTTTAGACGTTTACCGACCGAAAAGCCCGCCATGCCACGCTCGACCAGTAGCAAACTGGTGCCTTTGCCGCCCGCTGCCGGGTTGCTTTTGGCGACCACAATCACCAAATCGGCGTGCCAGCCGTTGGTGATGAAGGTTTTGCTGCCGTTGAGCAAGTAACTGCCATCCTCCTGTTTGATTGCAGTCGCCTTGATGCCCTGCAAATCCGACCCCGCCGCTGGCTCACTCATAGCGATGGCCCCAATCATTTCGCCATTGGCCAGCTTGGGCAGATAGTGGCTTTTTTGCGCCTCGGTGCCGTAATGCAAGATGTAAGGCGCGACGATTTCGCTGTGCAAGCTGTAGCCAATGCCGGTAAAACCACTGCGCCCCAGCTCTTCCATTTGAATCACTGAATACAGCTTGTCCGCATCCGAGCCGCCATAGGCTTCTGGCATGGAGGTGCATAAAAAACCGTTTTCGCCTGCTTTGTGCCACACCGCGCGGTCAACATAGCCCTGCTCTTCCCAATCGGCATGAAAAGGCGCGACCTCTTTGTCTAAAAAGCGCTTGAAACTATCACGAAAAACTTCGTGTTCGGGGGTGAAAAGGCTGCGTTCTATCATGGGGGTCTCCTCTGTCATGCTCTTGTATGTCGCCGGTTTGACTGCAACATCTATTTTTACCAAGCAACCGCTTGCTAAAATGAATATACTACAAAATCGCTGCGTTATCCAGACACCATCGCCGATACGCGCAGAATCTGAATCACTACCGAACTGGAGAACATCCCATGACTGAAGCATTCATCTACGACGCCATCCGCACCCCGCGCGGCAAAGGCAAGAAGGACGGTAGCCTGCACGAGGTCAAGCCTGTTAATCTATTGGCTGGCGTGCTATCAGAACTGCAGCGGCGCAATGGTTTTGATACCGCCCAAGTCGATGATGTGGTGATGGGCATCGTCTCGCCGATTGGTGAGCAAGGCTCGGTCTTGCCCAAAGTGGCGGCGTTAAAGGCGGGTTGGGACTTCCGCGCCTCGGGCGTGCAAGTCAACCGTTTTTGCGCTTCGGGCTTAGAAGCGGTCAACATGGCGGCGCAAAAAGTGCGCTCGGGTTGGGAGGACTTGGTGGTCGCCGGTGGCGTAGAAAGCATGAGCCGCGTGCCGATTGGCTCGGACGGCGGCGCGTGGGCGCAAGACCCCGAAACCAACTCCGCCACGGCCTTTGTGCCGCAAGGCATTGGAGCCGATTTGATTGCGACGATTGAAGGCTTCAGCCGCACCGATGTGGACGCTTTTGCCATGGAATCGCAAAAACGTGCGGCTTTTGCCCAAGGGGCGGGTTATTTCAACGGCTCGGTTGTGCCAGTGACCGACTTTTTGGGCCAAACCATCTTGGCACAAGACGAGTTCATCAAACCCCGCACCACGCTGGAAGGTCTGGCGGCTTTGCGGCCTGCTTTTGAACAGATGGGCGCCATGGGTTTTGACCAATTGGCGTTGACGCGCTACCCGCAAGTCGAGCGGATCAACCATGTCCACCACGCTGGCAACTCGTCGGGCATTGTG
>JAYVSU010000214.1:0-19627 GCA_043775055.1 Polaromonas sp. | reverse complement strand
CATCCGTTCAAAAATAGCTGCAATGCCTTGACCGCCGCCAATGCACATGGTCACCAAAGCGTATTTGCCACCGATACGCTGCAACTCGTAGACCGCTTTGGTCGCGATGAAGGCGCCTGAGCAACCAACTGGGTGGCCTAAGGCAATCGCGCCACCGTTAGGATTGGTCTTGGCTGGGTCAAGGCCCAAAGCCTTGTTGACCGCAATGGCTTGTGCTGCAAAAGCTTCATTGGATTCAATCACATCCATTTGGTCCAAGGTCAAGCCAGCTTTTTGCAGTGCCAGTTTGGAGGCTTGGATTGGGCCTTCACCCATGATGTCATTGGGCACACCAGCTAGTGCGTAAGAGACCAAACGGGCCATTGGTTTTTGACCTGCTTTTGATGCTACATCAGCCGCTGCCAACACAAAGAAAGCCGCGCCGTCGTTGATGCCTGATGCATTGCCCGCTGTGACCGTGCCGTCTTTTTTGAAGGCTGGCTTCATTTTCGCCAACGCTTCCAAGGTGGTGTTTGGTTTGCCATGCTCATCCACCTCAAAAACAACATCGCCCTTGCGGGTTTGCTGCACGATAGGCACGATTTGTGATTTGAAGCGGCCCTCCGCAATCGCAACACCTGCGCGGCGTTGTGACTCAACTGCAAAAGCGTCTTGATCTTCGCGTGATGTGTTCCACTTAACGGCCAGATTTTCAGCCGTGATACCCATGTGACCGACACCAAATGGATCAGTTAACACCGCCACCATCATGTCGATAGCCTTGGTATCGCCCATGCGCGCACCTGAGCGCATCGCAGGCAACATGTAGCTGCCACGTGACATGACTTCAACGCCACCGCCGATGCTGTAGTCAAAATCACCCAACATGATGTTTTGTGCAGCGGTCACGATGCCTTGCAGCCCTGATGAGCACAAACGGCTGACCTGCATGGCCACGGAGTCCATGGGCATGCCCGCTTGGACGCTGGCAACGCGAGAGACGTAGGCATAGCGGGCATCGGTCGGAATCACATGACCGACAACCGCATTGCGGATTTGCGCGGCGTCAACGCCAGAACGGCTGATCGCCTCTTTCATCACGACGCCGGCCAGTTCAGCGGGCTCCATGTTTGAAAGTGCACCGCCGAATGTACCAATAGCCGAGCGCACTGCGCTTAAAACAACAACTTCACGTGCCATGTCTATCTCCTGAATTAAATTTTCTGAATTGGTTTGAAAAAAACGCCTCAACCGTATTATTCACCCTTTAAGCCGACAATCTGCTTACAAATTAAAGGGTGATGTAACAGTTTTTAAAAGAGGCTTGTAGCCCTCAAAAAGCGGATGTATGCGCTTAAAACGGAACTTCTGCTTGTATGGATAAAGAGGTATGGGTGATGGGGTGGGTCAATTCCAAACTGCTGGCATGGAGTAACAAACGCGCTGACTTGGCATAAACCTCGGGTGATGCGTACAAATGGTCACCCAAAATCGAATGGCCAATGGCTTGCATGTGCAGACGCAGTTGGTGCGTTCGACCGGTGATGGGGGCGAGTTCCACCCGCGTTGTGTCGGTGCCGCTGTCATAAGCCAGCACGCGCAGGTGCGTTTGGCTAGGTTTGCCTTCTAGGAGGTCGATTTTTTGCAAAGGGCGATTCACCCAATCCTTGGCTACCGGCAGGTCGATCAGCCGCCAAGCATGGTCATCATCTTCAGTGACATGGCCATCCACCACGGCGATATAGCGTTTTTTAACCGCACGGTCGGCAAACGCCATACTCATGCTGCGATGCAATGCCGCGCTGCGTGCCATCAACAAAATGCCCGAGGTGGACATGTCCAAGCGGTGGACGGTCAAAGCCTCGGGGTAGACCTGCTGAACGCGGGTTCGCAGACAATCTGCTTTGTCTTCACCTCTACCGGGGACGGAGAGTAAACCGCTGGGTTTGTTGAAGACCAAGAGGGCATCATCCTCGTAGATCAGTTCAAAGCCGCTCTCAAGCGTGGCGTCAAACCCGTTCAAAAACAACATCCCACACGCCGTGGCCGAGCTTGATGCCTCGGTTTTCAAACTTGGTCAGTGGCCGGTAAAACGGCTTGGGAGAGTAGCCGTCCAACGCAGCATCTGCTTCAGGGTTGGCGCGGTTTTTGAGCATCGGCTCGGCGCTCAACACTTCCAAAATCTGCTCCGCATAGGGCTCCCAGTCGGTGGCGCAGTGGATGTAGCCACCTACTTTCAGGCGCGTCGCCAGTTTGGAAATCAACGGCTGCTGGATCAAACGGCGCTTGTTGTGCCGTTTTTTGTGCCATGGGTCGGGAAAAAAGATGTGCACACCATCTAAACTGCCCAGTGGCAGCATGTTGTCAATCACCTCCACCGCGTCGTGGGAGATGATGCGGATGTTGTCAATCGGCTCGTCAGTTTCCAAACTGTCACCAATCCGCTTGAGCAGCGCACCCACGCCTGGCTGGTGCACCTCGCAGCCCAAAAAGTGCGTATCCGGCATCAACCGCGCTATGTGTGCTGTCGCCTCACCCATGCCAAAACCAATTTCTAGCACGATGGGGTGTGCTAGCTTTAGTAAATGTTCTAAATCAGTATTTTTAGAGGTATTTTTGGCTGTAGCCGACGTATTATTTGAATATGTAGCTACAAAATCTATAGCATTTGACTGGTAAGGTACTAAATACTGAGCACCTAAATCAACAAAGGCTTTGGACTGCCCGGTGGTGATGCGGCCCGCGCGGCGCACAAAGCTTTTGATGGTTTTCGGAAAAGCGACGCTGCTGGGTGCTACGTTCTGTGCCGACGTTTCAGGGTTTGAAACCGGTACAGATTCGGACGGGGAGGAGGAGTTTATATTAGGTTCAATCACCCAGCTATTGTAGGCAAACTGCAGATTGGATGCGACTGCTACAGAGTGCAGCTTGTGCTCAGTTACAAATCAATTACAAATCCAAATGCCATGCCCACGCAGCAGCCCAATTTAGCAAAGCCGCCTGCACGCTGCCCGTTTGCTCAGGTAAGCCCAGGACTTTGGCGGAAATATTCAGCGTTTTCAAGGGGTTAGACGTATCCAGAGCCTCCGCCCCGTTCTGCTTGGACAGCTTTTCACCATCAGCCGCCAAAACCAGCGGTGTGTGCAAGTAGTGCAGTTTTGGCAGACCGAGGGCTTGCTGAAGCGCGATTTGGCGGGGTGTGTTGTCGGCCAAATCTGCGCCGCGAACGACGTGGGTGATGTCTTGCGCTGCGTCATCCACCACCACAGCCAACTGGTAAGTAAAGCAGCCATCTGAGCGTTTGAGAACAAAATCGCCAATCTGGCTTTTTACTTCACCGCTGGTGATGAAGCGCCAAGCGGGTTGAGCGTTTGTTGGCAACACTTGCGTCATGCCGTGGCGGCATGTGCCAGGATAGACCAACTCACCGTGTTTAGGCTTGGCCAGTGGATTGGCTTTTGCAATCGCTGCTGCCACGTCTTTGCGGGAGCAACTGCAGGGGAAGACTTGGCGATTAGCAATGAGTTGGTCTAGAGCCGCTTGGTACAAATGGCCGCGTTGCGACTGGTAGATGGGCGGTTCGTCGGGGTGTAGGCCTAAATCAGCGAGTTGTTGCAAGATAACTTTGTCTGCTCCAACAATGCAGCGTGGGGTGTCTACGTCTTCAATCCGCACCAACCACTGCCCGCCATGTGCTTTGGCGTCCAAGTAGCTTGCTAATGCGGCAACCAAAGAGCCAGCATGCAAAGGGCCGGTGGGTGAGGGCGCGAATCGTCCTCTATAACTAGATGCTAGCCCCACCTCGCAAGTCCTTTAAAGCATGGCTAAAGCCAGCTCCAAGCCAGACACAAAGCCGTCTTCGACGCGATGGCCTAGGCACCAGTCGCCGCAAACGCCAATACCAGATTTGGCATCCCAGAGGTGCGATTTGCCGAGCGGTTTGGTGGTTTGGGCGTAGCGCCAGCGGTGCACATCGGCATGCGTGGGCTCGGCGCGTATGCCGGTGACCTCTGAAAAGGCTTTCAGCAGCTTGGCTTGGACGCGCGGGGCGTCGTCTTCCAAATGCTCGGTCGACCAAGCTGGGCTGGCTTGCACCGTCCAACGCTCCATCGCGCTGCGGCCGGGTTTGCTAGATTCACGTGCCAACCAAGAAATGCGGTGGTGGGTGCTGCGCGCAGCGTTCCACTGCGGGCCAATGTGGGCCATGGTGGGCTGAATGGCCTGCGGGAAGGCAACCATGAGCGTCCAGCACGGCGCGACTTTGACTTTAGCGATGTCTGCTACCAATTTGTCGGCCAACTTGGAGTTTTGCAGCAAGGCGTGGGCTTGGACATTGGGCATAGCGAGCAGCACCGCGTCAAAGCCCGAGAAAACGTGCTGCGAGTCTCCTTCAGTTTTGGTGTGCAGTTGCCAACGGTTTTTGTGCAACGCATCGCGTTCAATGTGGGTAACTTGCGTGGCAAGCTCAAGCTGGCTAGCCGTTTGCAAAGGCAGCGCCCAATAGCGTACCAGAGCGTTCATGCCCGGTGCGGCGACCAAATGCGGTTCTCTTGGCGGCAAACCGGCAGCTGTGACGCGACCCCGTTCATCCAGTACGCGCACGGTGTTGGCGCTCCATGCTTTGCACAAGCCGGGCGCCGTTTCTAGCGCTCTGGCAAAACGAGCGTCACGCACGGTGAAGTATTGCGCGCCATGGTCAAACCCACCAAAAGGTGTGTTACGGGTGCTCATGCGGCCGCCAGCGCTGTGACTTTTCTCAAAAACGGTGACTTGATGACCCGCTTGCACCAAGGTGCGCGCGCAAGCGATGCCGGCGATGCCAGCGCCTATAACGGCGAAATGTTTTTGTGCGCTTGGGGAAGAGGAAGCTGAAGGGGAAGAGGAACTGATGGATTTGCGCGAAGCAGATCGGGACGGAGAAGAGCGTGATGAAGAGGGTGATGAAGAGGCAGTTGGGGCAGTCTTGTCTAAGCTTCGTTTGCGTTTCATGACGTGTTCTCCAAATGTTATGCGTGAGCCTACAGTATGCCCCTAGCCGAGCCATGTTTAGCAATTAAATGAAAATTCAGGCTTGGGGCTTATACCAATACGCTTGGTCAGGCTGGAGCGTACCATTGATGACCTCTAGGCCAGCATTCAGGATTTGCTGCTTGGCAGCACTTATGGCAAAAGATTGTTCATAAAACCCAAGTCTTTGGGGTACGAGATGCCACTGGGGGCGGTGACGCCAAAGTTGTTCAAATTCGGCAAAATACCAGCCAGTTCTGTGGCTTCAACGCCAAACCAAGTGGCCAAGGTTGCCGCATATTGGTCAACCGATGTGGTAGGCAGCAAGCGGCCTTGGCCAACGTGCCATTGGTCTTCAGCAGCAGTGGTGCTGCCAACGCTGACAGGCGGCGCATACCCATAGAATGCCGCACCCTTGACGGCACCTCCGACCATGATGTGATGGCTGCCCCAACCATGGTCTGTGCCATCTCCGTTAGACGCCAAGGTGCGGCCAAAGTCTGAAGCTGTGAAGGATGTTACGTTCTGATCCACGCCAAGATTGGCAGTGGTTTGGTAAAAAGCGGTCATCGCATCGCTGACAGTTTTTAAGTTACTTTGTTGATTGGCAATCAAACCATCATGCAAGTCAAAACCACCCGCAGAGACGAAGAAAACTTGCCGTTTTGGGCCCAAACTGCTGCGTGTTGCAATCAAACGCGCCACCATTTTGAGTTGAGCGGCTAGGTTGCTGGTGAGGCCTGTAAATGGTGCATATTTGGTGCTTGTCGCTATCGCATCACCTGTGTTTATGCCCGCAGTGATAGTGCCCTCAGCACCGATCGCGCGAGTCGTGACGCGGTTGTACTCGCTTTCTAAAATATGGCTGCGAGATTGCTGAACCAACTGCGCAATCGTGGTTTTAACTGCGGCTGAGTTGTAGACATTGCTGTTGACACAGTTAATCTTGACAGCGCCGCCTGTGCTGACTTGGTAGGCCAGGGCTGAGTTGCCGCCCAAGAAAACTGAATTTCCAGTGATTGAAATGCAGGTAAAAAGAGAGTTGATATTGGATGAGAGCGCTAAGTCGCCAATCTTGCCACCCCAACCAACGGTAGATCCTTCGGGCTGAGAGGATTGCCAAAGGCTTTGCTGGTCGTTGTGCGAGAAAAGTTTAGGAGGCAGCGGATACAAAGTGCGGTTCGAGCTGTTGTATTGCGCTTTTGTTAATGGAACAACAAGCGGCCCCACATTCAATTGCACGGCAGCTTTTCCGCTGTTGAACAAACCTGCAAGCCCAGTCATGGCGGGGTGAAATGCATATTGACGGCCATTCGGCAACTCTGAGCCTGGTGTTGGGGTGAGCAGCGTTGCTGTTAAATCGGTTTTGGCCAAAGCAATGCCGCCAGCAGTTTGGTTGGCACCACCACCGCGGATCGTGCTGTACAAGTTGTAGCTCGGGTCGTCATAGGTCACCACCGTGTTGCCGTAATCAGAACCGCCGTATAAAAAAACGCAAACGAGTGCTTTGTAACTGCCAGCAGGCGCGGCAAAGGCGGCTGCTTCACCTATGGCTGCAAGATTCAGGGTCGTGGGCAAGGCCACACCCGTGAATGCAAGTTGCGCAGAGCGTTGCAAGAAAGCACGGCGGCTTTGTGAGTCGGGCTGAGGAGTGTGCATGGTGTTGTCTTAGATGCGGCTAGTGAGTGTCGAGGCAGCAAAAATCATTTTTGAATCAGGTATTCAGGCGAAGCCATGAACATCAGCACCCCAGCTGCAATACGGTCAAGTTTTTGGCTTGCAAGTGTTGCTGCAACCGTGGAGTTAACTGGCATGCTACTCAGCGCTGCCACTATGAGTGTTTGGTTTGCCGTAGACATTTGGCCAGCGCACAAGATCAAATTGAGCCGTGCTACCAATGCTGTCGGATTTGTTACCAAAAGCAGCTCTTGGGTGTAGCTTGGCACCATGTCGAGCCTGTAGTTGGTATACGGCGTGTATGCAAATTCAGGATCGTAGGTATAAAAACCTGTCCGAATAGCACTTTGCATAAAGTTTAAGTAACCACCAACGGTAGTTTCGTTAACCAGCTGGAACTCCGGTGCTGGCGAACCTGTTGCTGCTAGCGCCGTGCCTGGCGGGACAAACCCAGGACGGAAAAAATTAAAAACGGACGGCGAGCGCAGTGGACTTTGTCCTAGTTGTGAGGCTGTATTGCTGGTCTCATTGAGTTTCCAAGACGCATAGATGGAGTTCAAGCCAAAACTTCGACCCCATTGAACCAAGCGCAGCATGGGTTCACGCAGTTTGCCAAAACCAGGGTCGCGCATGTCTTTGTTTAATCGACCTTCTTGGTTGCGTATGGCCAAAGGGTCACCTGTAGGCACAGTGTCCGTTGACAGTGTGAACGTGCGGCGTGCCTCATCATCCAAGAAAAGAGCGGTCCAAACCGCTTTCAAGTCACCGCGAACGCCTGCACCATTGTTATTAAATGCGGCAGCTACACGCGCTACATAAGCCGGGCTTGGGTTGCTGGTCACAAATCGTTGGATCATTTGCTTGCCGAAGAACGGCCCCACATTGGGGTGGTTAAACAAGGTGTCCAAAGCAATTTTGAGCGCAGGCCCTCCGGCAGTACCCGCAGGTATGGTTGCGCCTAAAAATGTCGCCGCCAAGGTGGAATGCAGTGAGGCATTCAGCCGCATGGGGCGGGTGGTGAAAATGATGCTGGAAGCCGTATAAGTGGCTAATGAGCCATCAGAGTTATAAACATTGGTTGGCGTGCCACTTGTAGTGTCAAAGTCGTAGCCAGTAAAAGCGCGAGCGATGTTGCTGACGTCGCTTTGTGTGTAGGTCTCAATCTTTTTGCCGTTGCCATCTAGTTTTTCTGTGCCATCCAAGTTGAGCATGTACAAGCCTATGGTGAATAACTGCATGACCTCGCGGCCATAGTTTTCATCGGGTACGCGACCTGTGGCGGCATTTTCTTTTTGATTGCCTTTTGTGTTGAGGTAATAACCCATGGCAGGGTTGAGTGTGATGTCTTCCAGCAATTGACGATAGTTGCCAAAGGCGTTGGCAATCAAAGTGTCCCAATATTGGGCATATGCATGGCTTCGCCAATCAAACTCGGCCGACTGCATGGACGATACAAAAAACTCCGACAAACCAAGCGCTATCCGTTTGCGCATGCCATCGGTTGAAGTGAACAGTTGGCTCCAAACCATGTAGTCAGCTGGATACAGGGCGTAGACAAAGTTGTTTTTATCTTGGCCTGCGTATCCGCGCGCGTTTAACCAAGCTGTGCCTGTTTGCGCATTCGGTTTAGCGAACTGTTGTTGCAAGTAGCTAGCAAACGTGGTGTTACTGACGGCGCTGATTTCGGCATCTGATGCGTCAAGCTGGCTTTGCAACAAAAAGCGAGCCGCATCGTTGGCATTGTTGGCTCTAGGAAAATTGTTAAAGCCAGCCGCAGAGTATGTATTGGCGTTGTTAACTGCGCCCACGGGTTTATAACCGTCGACGCTGTCTGCTTGGCTGGCAAAGTCAGCACCTATCGCAGTTCCATTTGATCCGTTTGCGCTATTTGCACCATCCACACCACTATTTGTGTGCTGCGATAAGCTTGTGCTGTTGTCGTTAGCGCCGCTGCATGCTGCTAAAAGCGCTGCCCCAAGAAGTGAAAGAGCTGCTGGAGAAAAATCATACGGTTTGTCTAATACTGGCTTGCCCGCCACAGTTCCCTCTGCAGTCGGAGCTTCTGATTTTGGATCGGTAACGGTTGTTGTTGACGTCATATTTTGTATTTATAGCATTTTGGCTGAGATGATTCTAGGAGTTAAAGTAGCAACAAGGTGTTGTAACTTCGCATTCAAAACGACATCTTTACAGTTACTTACCCGAAGTGACAACCAAAGTATTAGTGTTGATGCAGCAATGCAGCCCGCGTCGCACTGCTCTCAAGCTGCGTTAGCCACCACTGCAAGGCTCGCCCTTGCTCTGGCATGTTACTCGCGCGCCATGCGTAGCCAACGCGCACCACGCGCTCAGGTCTGGCTACTTTTTTGAGAACCAAACGCCCCGTGTCTATGTACGGTCTGGCCATGCTTTCTGGTAAAAACCCACCACCTAAACCGCGCAAATGAGCATCTAGCTTGGCACTCATCGAGGCCACGGTAAATACATCTTGACCGCCTAGCAAGCCAAACGTTAAGCCGGTTCCGCGTTGTATGGAATCCGCTACGGCTACTGCACGGTGTAGTTGCAGCGTAGCGTCGCTCAGAGGTTCTACGGCATTGGCCAAAGGATGATGGGGCGCAACGGTATAGACAAAACTCTGCGTACCTAGCGGCTTAGTTGATATGCCAACATTCGGATTTGATTCTGCGGCCACACCCAAAGCCAAATCTGCTTGGCCAGAAGTCAAGGCTGCCAAGGTTCCAGAGAGCGCTTCATCCCGAATTTTGACGCGTGTGGGCGGTGATAAGGCAAAAAAGGCTTCACACAATTCCATCACTGTGGAGAGCGAGATGATGCTGTCAACGGCAATGGTCAGTTGTGGCTCCCAGCCCGTAGCGACACGCTTGACACGGTGAGCAATGGCATCAATATCTTGCAGCAAGCGCGCGCCTTCGCGCAGCAACTCGTTGCCGGCAGGCGTGACTCGTGCGTTGCGCGAACTGCGGTCAAAGAGCAGGACGTCCAAGGCGTCCTCAATTTGTCGTACGCGGTAGGTCAACGCGCTAGGTACCAAGCCACTTTGGCGAGCCGCTGCTGCAAAACTGCCACTTTGGGCGATGAGCTGCAGCATTTCAAGGGCATCTGGCGTTAAAACATCACGTGGATTTTGCATAAATAGGTAATTTTCATTCAAATTAATTCAATGATGCCATCAAAATCGTTGCATCACAAGTGGCTTGGGAAGATCTACAGTAACGACATAGGGCAAAAACAACCCAAGAATTTTGGAGAAGTTACATGATCACCTTAAGAAAATCTCAAGAGCGCGGCTATGCCGACCACGGATGGCTCAAAAGCTACCATTCGTTTTCGTTTGCGGGCTATTACGACCCAGACAACATGGGCTTTGCCAATCTGCGCGTGATCAACGAAGACTGGGTTGCCGCAGGCAAAGGTTTTGGCACCCATAGCCACCGCAACATGGAAATTGTGACTTATGTGCTGAACGGCTCATTGGCACACAAAGACAGCATGGGAAACATTGAGTCGATTCCGCCAGGAGACGTGCAGCGCATGAGTGCGGGCACAGGCGTGCAACACAGCGAGTTCAACCATGCACCGAATGACACCACGCACCTGCTGCAAATATGGATTGAGCCCAATGTGCAAGAAATCACCCCCAGTTACGAGCAAAAAACTTTTGCTGCAGCTAGCAAACAAGGCAAATTAAAACTTGTGGCCTCACCCACCGGTGAAGATGGCTCCGTCACGATTCATGCAGACGCAGCGCTGTATGCAGGTTTGCTAGGTGTGGGTGATACGGCCAGTTTAGCCTTGGCACCGGGCCATAAAAGTTATGTGCATTTGGTACGAGGTGCGTTGACTGTGAACGGCCAACGTTTAGCGACAGGCGATGCAGCTAAGTTAACTGATGAAAGCAGCGTCTTACTCACTGATGCAGTAGATGCAGAAGTGTTGGTTTTCGATTTGGTATGACAACTTAGCAATAGTTGTCATTTTTGTAGTTTATTTTTTTAACTGACTTTATAGGATTCAAAATGTCAAAAACAGTCGTGGTTTATCACTCAGGTTACGGTCATACACAACGTGTCGCCCAGTTTGTTGCAGAGGGCGCTGGCGCACAACTCATCGCTATTGATGCAGAAGGCAATTTGACCGATGCACAGTGGGCAGATGTTGATGCTGCAGATGCCATCATCATGGGTTCGCCTACTTACATGGGCATGGTTTCATGGCAATTTAAGAAGTTTGCAGACGTGACTTCTAAGCGTTGGTTCACCAGCGCTTGGAAAGACAAAGTCGCAGGCGGTTTCACCATTTCTGCCAGCCCAAGTGGCGACAAACTGTCATCTATTCAGTATTTCATCACTTTAGCGATGCAGCAAGGCATGATTTGGGTGGGTCAACCTTCCCTGAATGATGGCACCATCAACCGCATTGGCTCCAACTCTGGTCTGATGGCGCAAGTCGGCCCGACCAGCCCGGCAGAAGACATTCCACAAGGCGATTTGGACACCGCAAAAGCTTATGGCAAGCGTATTTCAGAAGTGGCAACCAAACTGCGTGGTTGATTCTGTTGACGCTTTGTCGAAACTGATAAGCGTAAAAAAGCCACCTTCGGGTGGTTTTCTGCATGAAAATGCCATAAATTTAGGTAAAAATCGCTGTAGACGGCGTATTTATTGCATCTGTAGCTATTAAATATATAGCAAATTTGGATATAAAAAAAGCCCGTTAAATACAGATTCAACGGGCTTTTTGATATTCGGATGGGGTGGCTGATGGGGGCATTTCCCCACATTTTCGCAACCTGTTGAATTCAATAAAGTTTTTCGAGCAAAAAGCCTTGGATTCGGTTTATTTACTGGAAACCCAAAGTGGAAACCGTTTCCACTTTAGTCTATTTTTCGATCCTATCACAGTTCTATTTCGGCGCTTTAACTCTTAGTGCAGTCGCAGTAAGTGAGGTGGTTTGAAGTTGGCTAATACTGTACAAAAGTTGCGCATTTCCTACTTGCATCCAAAGCCCAAAACCGAGTAAGTTTTCTGCAGTAGCTTCCATATCTGCTAACGCTCCTTCACTAAATGTGACGACTTGGAGCATAAAGCGAGGTGGGTTTAACGTGGCGTTCCAAACCAATTGCATACTTTTAATATCATTCATTGCGCGAGGTATTCCGTTCAGAGTAATTGTGTCGTTCATTTCTTGCGATCCTGAGATTAAAAGTCAAGAGCATATCTGAAATAATTACCGTTTAAAGCGTGTCCTAGTTGGGACTGTTGGGCTTGGCTTATCTGCCCGCCCAATAGTGCTGGACGGGCTAAACGTAAAAGGGCGGGGGGCTTCCTTCATTCTGTTGTAGGACATTAGCTCGTCAATGCGCATTTGCAATTCTTGATACTTAAGTTCAGCAGTTTGCTGTCTAATTTTTGAAATGCTGGCTTCACTTTGAAGCCAAGCGTCCATCTGCCTTGAAAGTTCTTTTAAAATTTCTTCGGTGGTATGAGGTAGACCATCTTTGCGTGGCTTCATAACTTTGCTAATGATGTGCATTTTTTGAGCGATTTTTTGCAAAGATGGTTTGAGCGTGGCTACATATTTAGCGTGTGCTGTGTCAACACGTACAGCAAATTTTTCCATCGCGGCTTCGCCACGTCTAATGAGGTGAACTACTTTTTCCCGTTCTACTCGATTGGTTTCGTATGATTTTCCAGCGAACTTTAATTTTGGTCCGATTTTTGGTTCACCTGACATTTTTGGTTTGAAGTCAGGGCACACTAACTTAACGTGCGACAAGTAAAGAGCTTTGGTATCTACGAGCCATTGCTTTTCACTAAAAGTGCGGTCTTTAGGATTTTTGCGACAAAAGAAATCTTTTGGCGTTTTGCAAACTGCCAAGCCGCGCTCAGAGAACATCAAATGAGCGTGAGGGTTGCCGTCGCCCTTGTCGTGGATAGCCAGCCTGTAAGGGTGCTTGTCTTTCAAAATATCATCAACCAAACCTTGAGCCCATGCGGTTTTGTCGGTTGCTTCGCGTGGGATAGCAATGATTAGTCTGCGGTAACTTCTGCCATTTGCTCGTTCCATCAGGTCGGCTTTTTGGAAAAAGTCTACACCGTCTTTTGCAACGCTAGGCGGAATATTTTTGTCGATGACTTTTAGAACTTCGTCTTTATCACTGTACTTGTCCAAGCCAGAGATATAGGCGACATGGCGAGAGCCAGCGCCTTTGCCTGATTGACCTGTACCAGTTGATAAAAAATTTGTCGCCATAGATAAGATTACAAAATCGAAAAGACTTTTGCAAGCCAACAGATGGGGACTTCGCGTCCCCAAACCCCTGCGACATTCTGCGAATGTCATTTTTCTTTCTTCGTCTTCTTTTCCAAAAAGGAAGGGAGCAGCGCGACCAGGAGCAAAGCGACAAGAATGAAACGGCGCTGCCGTTTCCGAAAACCCCCATTTGGGGGTGATCCCGCAGGGATTCGGAAGGGGGAAGGAAGTCCAGAAACGTAGTTTTTGGCGCAACGTTTGCTCACGAAGTGAGAAACGTGTATTGCGCATCATTGAATAATGATGTTTCTTGCGGTCTGAGTGGAGAGACGGGAGGAACGCAGCAAAAGACCGTCCCCGAATTCAGGCAACCGAAAACGAAAGAGCGAAGACGAAAGAGGTGAACGGTTGCCGCGAGAGAAGGGGAGGGGTCAGGATTGACAACCGACCCGAGCGAGCTGTAGGTTTAAGAACGACAGTTTTAAACCTAGGAGACAACAATGAGCAAGATTGAAGAATTGAAAGCAAAGAAAGCGAAGATTGAGAAGCGAATATCACAATTACAGATACAGCATTCAGTCGCTGAGCGCAAAGCCGAAACGCATGTGAAGGCTGCGCTTGGTGGTGCTGTATTGGTGGTTTTAAATGATCCGAAGGTATCCCATACCTTTAAAAAGCATCTGCTAGATGTTGCAGATGCTGGAGTTCAAAAGGTAGGGTTGGGACGTGAAAAATTTGAAGCTTTGAAAATTCGCCACACGCCAGGTGTGGCGGGAGTTTCAGTTTAATTTTTTAAGCTTTAGGAATGCGTATCGCATTTGGCAGGTCAGCGCCTTCATTTGAACTTGCATCCATATACTTGTAAATCTGATAGGAAGCATACATCAACCCAACGGCAATTGCTAGACTAAAAAAGCTCGCTAATTTGGAATCCTTGCTGCCGCCTGCTAACAGTATGCACGCGCTCAAAAGCACGCCAGCAGCAAAAACCCAAACATCACCACCCGTTCTTTCCCCACTGTAGGTTTTTCCATCTGATGCTTCAATAGCTACTACGAAACCATTTTTTGTGTGCAGAGTAATTTCTTCGCCTAATTGTTGCTGGAGCTTTCCATCTAACCCGCGCCAACACGCGATATTTTTTATTAACTCGTCGCCTACTTGTATGTAGCTGTAGTTATTAAAACTATAGCGTGTTCTGTTGTGTACGGTCGCTTGTCCCAATTCTTGTAATCTGCCTTTGTGTGACTGCATAGCTATCCTTTTGTAAGGTCTGTTGATTTGATGTGCGGGGCTGGCTGCCATTTCCGCCAAATGGATCATATCAATAAATGTAATCATATCCCGTGCAATTTAATCCCGTGGTGTTTTAGCCGTCATTTTGCAAGCATTGCAATATGCCAATTGCGAAAATCAATAAAATTAAATCGCCTGCACTTACCGTGTTTGGTGAAGCTATTCGCCACAGGCGTAAAGCCTTGGGCTACTCTCAGGAAGCCTTCGGTGATGCTTGCGGAATTGACCGTAGCTACATGGGAGGCATTGAGCGTGGGGAACACAATTTAGCTTTGATTAACATTTTGAAAATCATTGAAGCTTTGGGTGTCCAGCCGTCTGAGTTCTTTAAGGATATGGATAAACCTACTAAAACTCAACGCTGAGCGCATAGATTTACATCTTGCGTCTAATCATGACTTTGTGCCCTCTGTAGCCCTGTGTTCTTTCGTAATTTTTCGAACCTCTGAGCATATTCATTGCTCGGCTTTTAGGTATGTCGGCTTTATTGGTTCTGTCGTAATACTCGTCAAGCGTTAGCTCGTCAGTTTTGCCCATAACTTTGTCAAGCAAAGCGTCTGAGCTTTCTTCTTGTGGTGAGTGCCAAGTTAATGTATCGGAATTAAATCGAATTGCTAAAGGCTTTACCGTGGCGTAATTGCGTGAACCGTGGTGCAGCCGTGCTTCATTTTCATTTTTAGGTTCAATGCCTAAAACAAACTCGAAAAAGCCACCAATCGCACTTGCTCCGCGCCCTGCTAAAAATGGATCAGACCAGTCAACAACATTTTTACCTGTATGGTGAACCACAATGATTGATGTATTTAAATCAGTACGTAATTTTCCGAACTCCCGCAGCACTGCCGTCATCAATACATTGTCGTTTTCTTCTCCAACAACGTAATAGAGGGGGTCAAAGATGATGCATGTTGCGCCCCATTTTTTAGCTTCCTGTGCTAGGGCTTCAAATGGTGCTTGGTTAACTTTTTGGGTTTTGGTATTTACCAGTGCTTCGTTATTGCAAAACTCTTCACTGTTAATAAACACGACATTGTCTAGTTGCTTGGGTGTTGCATGATAAAAATCATTCATCATTTTCAATCGAATACCTAATGCTTTTTTTGTAAGTTCAAGATTGACGTAAATTATTTTTTCAGGCTCATCGCTCACATCTAAACCTAAAAATGGTTTTTTGGTGATGAGTGAGAAAACAAGATTTAAGGCCAGCATGGATTTTTTGGCTTTCGCTGGTGCTACTATCATTCCTACCGCGTTTCGCTCAACAAGGGTTTTAATAAGTGGTTTGAACGTTAAATCATGGGTAGTTCGCATGATTGTGCTGGCTTTGTTGTTTTCTGTTATTTGCATTGAAAGGTCTTAAAAGGTGATTCTTAAAATTCACCTTACGAATCCATTTTCAATTGTCAAATTATTGGGTTTTCAAACTTGTTTTGAAACCCACTTGACGAAAGGTCATAAATTAAATAAGCTTTTGTAGAAAGCTTATTTAATTGACTAACGACCTTTCTCAACACCTTTTAAGGTGTTTTGTCTTTTTGCAGTTTGGTCATTTTTACTGTCGCAAATTTTCAGAAAAATAGCAGCACTTTAAGCATTACCCCTTGGTGACGGTTTTTAATTTGGCTTTACGTTCTTCCTGCATTTTCCAGCGATGCAAAAAACTCTTAAATGTTGGGTCATTGGCTTTGAGTTGATTGAAGTCCAAGGCATAGCAAACTTGGTTTAAGGAGTCGCGTAATTTTCTTAAACCTACGCCGTGATAGTAAGCCTGAAAATGGATATTTGAGGTTTGTATGCCTTCGTGACCTGTTATTTGCATCGCCTGACCAGCATCGACGCTTTCGCTATGCAGTTGGGTAATGATGGTGGCGCGGGTGCTGTGAAACACTTTAAGCCTGTCTGTGATGCCCAATTTGTCTAAACGCAGTGCAAACTGCCTTGCAGCGTTCTTGCCGTAGCCGTTATTGCCGTCTACAAGGTGCGGGAATAGCCTTGTCGCCCCTAAACTCCTGACGTGCTCTACATAGTCCCAAAAGCCTAGGTCTAGCAAGGCTTGGTGCACGGGGACGACACGTCCGACTTTGCTGGTCTTGGTGTCTGTGATTTCCAAGGCGTGCACGCCGTCAATGATTTGGACGTTGGCAATGGGTAGGGCGGCTATTTCGTTCAGCCTAGCACCTGAGAACAGCGCAATTAAGGGTATCCAGTAATGGTCTGGTTTGGGCATTGCTTCGCAATAGCCAGCGCCATAAATGGCTTTTAAGTCGGTTTCGGAAAACGATTTCCAATGTTCGGCTTTTTTGGCCAACTTGGTTTTGCTGCTGATAAGCAAACCCTCGATGGGGCTTTGTTGGTGTTGGCTGTGGCCATTGCCTATGCACCATTTAAAAAAATCATTCAAGTAGCCGAGGCGTTTGTTGATACGGCTTGCGCCAGCACCTTTGTTCAATTCGTGGTTTTTCCACTGAACGAGGGTAGGTTTGTCGTAAAGATTAACCTCCAAGTCACCAAACAAGCCTTTGAATTCGTTAAATAAAAGTTCTTTTTCGTAAATGGTGCGTTTGGCGTTGTCGAATTCTTTTTCTTGCAAATAGCCTTTAAGGGCTTCGGTTAGTGTTTTTGACCGAGGGATTACGCGTTTTTGTGGTTCGGGTGGGGGTAGGGTAGCCTTTCCCATATTCATCGCTTCCTGCAGGGTCAAACCCTTGTTTTGCATGTCTTTGTAAGTTTCGATGGCTTGCATCATCCGCGCAAAGTCTTCGGGGCTGTCCGATTTCATAATGCCTTTGGACAAATCCAACTCGAATTTATTCGTTAAGTTGTCGAAATTTGGCAAGTTAGAAAAAAGTGACATAGCGCGTTTCCGTTCAAAAAGTTCATTGAACTGTAACGCCAAAAGTCGGGCTATTGTGGGGTTCTTTGTGCCTAGGCTGTGCTGCGTTTCGCGCCGTTTGCCTGTGCTGTCCAGCCATAGGACGCGCAAAGTAAATGTGCCGTGGCGGTTTTGTTTGAGTCGTGGAACTCGGATCATGTGGAAACCCTAAGTGGGAACCTGTCCGAGGTCTATTTAGTCGAAAAACTGTTTTAAATCAACGACTTAAGAATGAATGGGGTGGCTGATGGGGCTCGAACCCACGACAACAGGAATCACAATCCTGACTTTATGCTATTCGACTGTGTTGAATAGAGTAGGTACAATCATTGAAAATCAACAGCTTACGCTAATACTACTGTATATTTATGTGGTAACTGTGTTGATTAAAATTCGGTAAAATTGAGGTATTCAGTCTGTAAACAGTCTGTAAAAGTAAAAAAGGCTCTCAACATGGCGCGATTAAGCAAGACGGCCGGGATCGATTACACGGTGGTGCATGACTTGACTGTGGGGTTATTGGAGCGTGCCGCCTGCACAGAAGGTGTCCCATTCGTGTTGTTGAAAGACTCAGATAAAAAGGGGTTACGCCTGCGCGTTACAAAAGCCGGTGGCAAGCACTGGCAGTTTGAAACACGGGTGAAGGGCAAACTGTTCACCCGTGCATTGGGCGAATGGCCGGCCGTTTCCATTGGTGCAGCCAAGGAAGAAGCTCACAGATTGCGCGGTTTGACTGAGAAAGGTATCGACCCGCGAGATATTGAACGCCAACAAGATGAAGACAAAGCCGCAGCCGATGAAGCGCGAGCTGTCCAACAGCGCCAGGAAGAGGCACAAAAAACTGCCCAAACCCTGACCGTCGGCGAAGTCTGGAGCGCCTACATTGCCGAGCGCCGCCCATTTTGGGGTGATTTGCACTATCGTGACCATTTAGACAAAACCAAGGCGGGGGGGCTGCCATCTGGCCGCCGTGGTGGTGGCAAGCAACTGACCAAGCCAGGGCCATTGTCTGCATTGATGCCGCTGGCACTGAAAAATCTTGATCAACCCACGATAGAGGCGTGGGCCGCCAAAGAAGGCAAAACGCGCGCTTCCTCTGCTCGTCTTGCATGGCGATTGTTGACAGTATTTTTGACGTGGTGCGCTGAACAGCCCGCTTATGCAGGTCTGCTGCCTTCAAAGAACCCTGCAAAAACAAAGAAAGCCCGTGAAGCTTTGGGCAAGGCGGGTACCAAGTCTGACGTGTTGCAGCGCGAACAGTTGGCTGCTTGGTTTATAGCTGTACAGCAGATTTCCAACCCTGTAATTGCCACATGCCTTCAATTTATGCTGTTGACTGGTGCCAGACCGGGCGAAGTGCTGGCGCTACGTTGGGAAGACATTAACACGCAATGGAAGGGAATCAGCATTAAAGACAAAGTGGAGGGCACCCGCGAAATACCGGCCACGCCGTACATGTTGCATTTGCTGAAAACCTTGCCGCGCCGCAATGAATGGGTGTTTTCTAGCCCCACCAGCGCTACCGGCTGTCTGACTGAACCCAATACGCCACATACGCGCGCTTGCAAAGCTGCTGGGTTGCAAGGGTTGACTCTGCACGGTTTGCGCCGTTCTTTTGCCAGTTTGACCGAGTGGCTGGAAACCCCGGCTGGCGTTGTGGCACAGATTCAAGGCCACAAACCCAGTGCGACTGCTGAGAAACATTACAAAGTCCGTCCACTGGAGCTGCTAAGGGTTCACCATGAAAGGATTGAGGCGTGGATACTTGAACAGGCTGGGATTTCGTTTGATGCCAAGGCCGCAAAGGGTTCGCTGCGGGTTGTTTCCGCCTAACGTCCCAATGGATTGCAATCTTGCGCATGCTGACTGTCGCCGAATTGCCAAAGTTCATTCTCGCCGCCAACAAACTTTTGACTGAATCCGAGCAAAAACACATCATTCTGTATTTGGCAGAGCACCCGAAAACGGGCGACTTGTTGGAAGGAACGGGAGGATTCCGCAAGTCAAGTTGGGGACGTGACGGCGATGCACCCTTTTGATAACTATCGATGAATCCGATTTTCCAAAAGTACGGATTTGTAAGTTGCTGGCGCTAAGGGATGAATATGATGAAATGCCAACCAGGCGTCGGCTTCGCGTCAAACGTACCTTTGAGAATTAGAGTTGCGCGTTCGCTGCATATATTAAATAACGCCCGGTTTGGTGCTGGTTCACCGCTCTCAATCAAACTGCAGCGGGACAGCCACTCATTTACCTGCTGTTCCGTGAAACTACGCTCCCCAACGTGATCGATGTCTTTTTCAAGGGCGGCCCACTCAATGCCTCTTTTAGATGCATCACGCGCTTTATTTCCCCACGAAAACACTAGGCTTGCAGCCGTACCAATAAAAATTATTGATGCTGCAATGCTTACCACCAGTGGATTGTCTGTCTTAAGAGGAAAACCACCAGAGGCAGTCACCCAGCCCCCGGCAGAGACGTAAAAGTTCCAACCGTTGCAGCGGATTATCCATATATGA
>JAYVSU010000213.1:0-17333 GCA_043775055.1 Polaromonas sp. | reverse complement strand
GCTCAATCACAGACCGCGTAAAAGATTAGGCTTTAATACCCCTGACCGAGTCTTTTATACTTCCTTCAACCGCCGCGCACTTCGTGTTTGAATTCAAGTCTTATTTTTATAATTGAGGCATTAAAAAAGGCGAAGAACCTAAATTCTTCGCCTCGTTCAAAGCTTAACTGATTACTTGCCTACGGGTAACTGGCCGCCTTTACCCAAGCCGCCTTTGACTTCTTGCGCACGGTATTGACGCAAAGACACCACCATGCCGTTGTACGCGTCCATGAACGCAGCGGCAATCACTTTACCCTGCGGCGTGTTGGTGTAAGCGCCCAATGCGCCCGCACCACCACCGCCAAACAAGGCGCCAAAGCCGCCAAAGTCTGTCTTGGATGCGCTGCCTTCAGAGGCTGCAATTTGCACGCTGGAGCGGTTGTCAATCATGGTGAGCAACACGCTGGCTTCACGTGTACGGGTGTTGGCACCCAATACTGCGACCGCACGGCCTGCACCGCCACCGATCAAACCACCCAGTGCACCACCCACACCACCGGTGTCACGTGCGCTGAAAATCACTTCTGGCGACAGACCAAAGTCTGACGACACCATTTGGCCTTTGCCAAAGTTGCTGCCGGCACGCATTTCACCAGAATTTTGCAAAGCGCGCTCACGGCTCATAGCCGCCATGCCTGAAGCGCCACGCTCAACCACCACGAAGCAATTCGATTGCTGAATCATCAAGCGCAGCAAACCCGCAGTAGGCGGCAAGCGGTACTCATTGGTCAGTGTGTAATACCAAGGTGCACTGACGTTTTCAATCAAAGAAATCGTGCCCAAAGGCGCGGCACATCGCTCTAGAGCTGAGCTGCTGCCTGCTGTGGTGCTGCCCGCCGCGCTGCCTGTAGCCACGGTTTTAGCGGCTGGGTCACCCATTTGCATGGCAGGAGACTGGCAAGCAGTTAAAAAACCAAGCGTCGCCACAGCGACCAGTGATTGTTTGAGGAATTTCATAGGTTTACTCCAGAAATGAGGTTGAGATGGGGTCGAAAAAGGGTCAACAGGTACTAATCAGCTATAAATTTACCACGATAAACGCCTGCTTAGAGGCGAATCTGGGTAAATGTGAAGATTTACCTAACAAGGCCGTAAAATCAACGGTCACGCGCATTTCGGCTTTCAGCAAAATGCCTTTTTACGTCGATTATTTCTCGTTTTTAACCATTGCCACCCATGTCTGAACTCCAAACCGCCCCTGTTGACGAAAACCAACTCATCCACGAGCGCCGTGAGAAGCTCAAAGCCATTCGCCAAGCACAGGTAGACGGCAAAGGCGTGGCCTTCCCGAACGATTTCAAACCCGCTGACCGAGCCATCAAACTATTGGCTGCTTTTGACGAAGAAAGCAAAGAAGAGCTAGACCCACAAAAAATCGTTGCCAGCGTGGCTGGCCGCATGATGCTCAAGCGTGTCATGGGCAAAGCCAGTTTTGCAACGTTGCAAGACAGCACAGGCAAAATCCAGATCTACGTGACCAACGAAGGTGTGGGCGAAGAGTTACACAGTAGCTTCAAACACTGGGATTTGGGTGACATCGTGGCCTGCGTTGGCACGCTATTCAAAACCAAAACGGGTGAACTTTCGATTCATGCCACCGAAGTGCGGCTGTTAACCAAAAGCCTGCGTCCCCTGCCCGACAAATTTCATGGCATGGCTGACCAAGAGACCAAATACCGCCAGCGTTATGTTGATTTAATCACTGATGAATCTGCCCGCAACCGCTTCAAAGCGCGCAGCAAAGCCGTCAGCGCGATTCGCGAGTTCATGGTGCACAACGACTTTTTAGAAGTCGAAACCCCCATGCTGCACCCGATTCCAGGCGGTGCAAACGCCAAACCCTTCAAAACGCACCACAACGCGCTCGACCAAGAGATGTTCTTACGCATTGCGCCTGAGCTTTACTTGAAGCGTTTGATTGTGGGCGGCTTTGAGCGTGTGTTTGAAATCAACCGCAGCTACCGTAATGAAGGTATCAGCGTGCGCCATAACCCCGAGTTCACCATGATGGAGTTTTACGCGGCGTATTGGGATTACGAAGATTTGATGAGCTACACCGAAGCGATTATTCGCGATGTCGCGCAGAAAGCGACGGGCTCACTGCAATTGACCTACGGTGGCAAAGCTGTTGATTTGAGCCAACCTTTTGAACGCTTGACCATTGTTGAAGCTATTGTGAAACACACCGACGCCGGCGAGCATGTGCATGATGCGGCTTGGCTCATCAACGCGCTGCGCAAAATCGGCATGTCGGAAGAGAAGCACAAGCTCTCAACCCGCTCTTTGGCCAGTCTGCAGGTGTTGTATTTTGAAGAAACCGTTGAAGAAAAACTCTGGCAACCGACCTTCATCATGGAGCACCCGACTGAAATTTCACCGCTGGCACGTGCCAATGATGACCGTCCTGAAGTCACCGAGCGCTTTGAGCTGTACATCACTGGTCGTGAATTTGGCAATGGTTTCAGTGAGCTGAACGATGCCGAAGACCAAGCCGCCCGCTTCAATGCGCAAGTCAACGCCAAAGACAGCGGCGACGACGAGGCCATGTTTTACGACCATGACTTTGTACGCGCGCTGGAATACGGTATGCCCCCAACCGGCGGCTGCGGCATCGGCATTGACCGCTTGATGATGCTGCTGACCGACAGCCCAAGCATCCGCGATGTGATTTTGTTCCCCGCCTTGCGACACATCTAAGCCACATTTAAGCCGAAAAATTTGACTTCGCATTTAAAGTACCTCGCGCATTATTCTGAGAGTGTTCAATCTCAGGCGCGTGAACTCATTGCGGCTGGCAAACTGGGCGAGCTATTACTCAAAAAGTATAGCGCCACACACACCATTCGTAACGACAAAGCGCTGTTTGACTACGTGATGGCGCTAAAAAACGAGTTTCTGCGAGGTGCTGACCCGCTCAGCAAAGTTGCGTTCGACAGCAAGCTCAAAGTCATTCAACATGCGCTGGGCACCCATACGACAGTGTCACGCGTCCAAGGCAACAAGCTCAAAAGCAAGCGTGAAATCAGGGTGGCAACGCTGTTCAAAGAGGTGCCTATCGAGTTGCTAAAAATGATCACCGTACATGAGCTGGCGCACATTAAAGAACGTGAGCACGACAAAGCGTTTTACAAGCTTTGCACCTACATGGAACCCAACTACCACCAATATGAGCTGGACTTGCGGTTGTATTTAACGTACCAAGATCTGCCCAAAGTTGCAGATGAGCCAGCTTTGCTGTGGACAAACACCCATCCCAACTCAAGTGCCAACTGAGGTAATTGAGATTGACTGAGGTTAGTGCTTAAAAATCAAAGACTTCAAGCGCTGCAGTTTGGGGTAAACAACAGGCACGGTCAGCATGGTACTGGCCACCGCCATGAGCAGTAAAGCGGTAAAGGCTTCATTGGTAATGATGTTTTTATCCAGCAAAATATTGACGAAAATAATCATGATGAGTGCCTTGGTTTGCAAGAGCCACCCAATGATGGAGGCCTCACCTTTTTGCCAACCTAAGATCTTTCCGGCCAAATGAATGCCAGCCAGTTTACCGACCACGGATGCCACCAGCAGCACGGCTGCAGCGATAAAGACAGCAACACCACCGACAGCCCAATTAGTTCGCAACCCTGTACTCAAAAAGAAAACTGGCATGACGACCAGCAACACATGGTTTCGCAGTAAGTCCATTTTTTCTTGGTTAAACCAAACGGCATCCATCACAGCGCCTGCTAAGAACGCTCCCACCATGAAATGCAAACCGGCCCAATCGGCTGAAAAACTACAAACTGCTAACCAAATCAGCGCGACATACCAACGGTCTGGCTCTTGTAATTTGAGCATCAATTTACGGAAAAGATAGGTTGCGACTGCAAAAGCAACGAGGAAGCCGACTTGTCTGCCGACGCGCGTCCAGTCCAGCAAAATGAGCGCTAGCACGCCCCAAATGGCAATATCGTCCAAACTGGCGTAACGCAAGATACGCTGCCCAATGGGCTGGCGCAAGATGTCTAGCTTTTCCATCAGCAAAATCAAAATCGGCAAAGCAGTCACAGCACATGCCATGCCGATGCCTAGAACGAATTGCCACGTCATGGCTTTAGAACCCATCCACCCATCGGTTGACAACATGGCCATGGCAGCAACACAACCAAAGAGCAAAGGCGTGCCTAGCGCCAAACCTGCCGTGATGGTGCTCTCTACCCTGTGCTCCCACGCTTTTTTGAGGTCTAACTCAATGCCCGCAATCATCACAAACAACATCACCGCCCACCACGCAATACCATTGAGCGACTGAACGACCGGCACGCTGAAAACAAATTTGTAATAGTCTGGGTATACTGCCCCCAAAATGCCAGGCCCCAGCAAAATGCCCGCAATGATTTGCACCACTACCAGCGGTGCGTAATAGTCTGTCTTGCCAACACGCCAGATCAAATACGGGATACTGAAAATGATCACCATGGCGATCAAAAAAATCTCGGTTGTGCTCATTTCCATGACTTAGCTCTCATCTTGTTTTTTTTATCTTATTTTTTTGAAACACTCAAATCATCCAAATAATCGCGCGCAATGTTGATAGTGTCTTGTTTACCGAGATGGTCAAATTTACCCTTCAACCAAGCTTTTCCGCAGGCTTGGCCTAAGTCGCGTAGCTCATGAATCATGCTGCTTTTGGTCGATATTTTGCTGGCTGCGTTGTAGTCCTCTAACGCTTCGCCGCCGTCAATGCGGTGCAGCAACAAGTCTTTGTACTGCGCGGCATCTAATTTGCCATCTGCAATCAGGCGTTTCACAAACGAAATCGCACGCATCTCGGCAATCAAGCTGGCGTTGAAGGTAATCTCGTTCATACGGTCAGCAATTTCAGCCGCTGTGGTTGGTAATTTGTCGCGTTTGATGGGGTTGATTTGCACCAGCACCACATCACGGCTCGTGCAGTTGTAAATCAAAGGGTGAATGGCTGGGTTGCCGGAGTAGCCTCCATCCCAATAATGCTCACCTTCAATCTCAACGGCTTTGAACACAATCGGCAGGCAGGCTGATGCCATGACCGCATCTGCCGTCAATCGTTTGCCGCTGAACACCTCTGCTTTGCCAGTAGACACCCGTGTGGCAACGACGAAGATTTTGAGGGTTTTGTATGCATTGGGCTTAGCCAAGGCTTCAAAATCAATCAACCGCTCTAAAAAACCTTTGAGCGGGTTGATGTCCAATGGATTGCTTTGGTATGGCGACACGTTTTGCGACAGCGCCGATGTCCAAAAATTGCTGACCGAGTCCGACAATTGATTAGCCCATTGCCCAGCCGGCGTATGGATGCCGCCCAGACCGCTGAGCAGCATGTCAAACGGGGCACGTTGCGCCTCAGATGCAGCTCCCATGTTGACGATGCCGTTCCATAAATCGGCCAAAGATTGACGCGCAGCCTCACGCGGGTCAGCCTTGGCTTTTCCCAAGGATTGCGCAAAACCATGCCCCAGCGCGACCGCATTCATCGCACCTGCACTGGTACCGCTAATGCCTTCTAGCGCAACACGTCCGTCTTCAAGCAAGGCATCCAACACACCCCAAGTGAAAGCACCATGCGATCCGCCACCTTGCAGGGCCAAGTTGATGATTGGACGATTAACTGGGCGGTTTGTAGATAGCGTAGCCATTAAGGAACCAAGCTCAGGGCTTGCATGTAGGCCGGCTGGACCATCAAGGCATCCCACTCTGGTGTTGACGTGGTGGGCAACAGTGCTAGCCTGCGGAGGTCGCTGGCCTCCCAGGGTTGCCATTGGCCTTTGAGTTGCGCCTCCACCATGCCGTTGATCAATTCATCAACTGCCTGGCCACCGTCAACGGACTGGTTGCACAAGAGCACCATGTCGCAACCCGCATTCAGCGCCACCACAGCCGCTTCTGTGTAGCTGACGTGTTGACCGTCAATCAGTCGCGCGCCTTCCATGCTCAAGTCATCGCTGAAAATCGCGCCGGTAAAGCCGCATTGGCCCCGCAAAATATCGCCCAACCATTTGGCAGAAAAACCAGCGGGCCGTGCATCAACCTTCGGGTAAATCACATGCGCTGGCATGACACTGGTGAGGCTGGTACTGAGCCAGTCGTAAGGCGCGGCATCATCAGTCAAAATAGCTTTGAGGCTGCGCTTATCGACAGGAATGTCCGTGTGAGAATCTGCCTTCACAAAGCCATGACCCGGAAAATGCTTGCCGCAATTCGCCATGCCGCTTTGCAGCAAGCCGTGCATCAGGCTTTTGGCCAACAAAGTAACTACCCGTGGGTCGCGATGGAAGGAGCGGTCGCCAATGACGCTGCTTTCGCCAAAATCAAGGTCTAAAACCGGCGTGAAGCTCATGTCCACACCACAAGCGCGCAGCTCGGAGGCGAGGATATAACCGCAAGCCGTTGCAGCATTGGTCGCTTTGAGCGCGTCTTTCATCCACAACTCACCCAAGGCACGCATGGGCGGCAAATGGGTAAAACCGTCGGTTTTAAAGCGTTGGACGCGGCCACCCTCATGGTCAACGCAAATCAGCAAGTCTTTACGGACGCGTTTGATGTCTGCACACAAAGCGGTGAGTTGAGCGCGGTCTTGCCAGTTGCGGCCAAACAAGATGATGCCGCCCACCAGCGGATGTTTGAGACGTTGGCGGTCGGTTTTGGTCAACGTTAAACCAGCAACGTCAATGATGAGGGGAGCGTGTTGTGACATGTTCTAACGATTAGTTGAGATTGTTTTTTTAATGGATTTGATATTTTTCTATTTTGCTACATATTTAATAGCAAAATATTGAATAAATACGCCGTCTACAGCCATTTTTATGCTTATTTTAACGAAAAATACCGTTTCAAGCTTATTTTTCGACCACGCAGAAGCTGGCAGCGTACTCGGTCTCGTCCGTTATTGTGATGTGTGCGGTCAAGCCCTTGGATTCAAACCATTCTTTCAAACCACCGTGCAAAACGATGACAGGTTTGCCACTGGCTTGGTTGAGGATTTCGCACAATTGCCAAGCCATTGGCGTGTGCATGCCGGTGCCAATAGCTTTGCTGAAGGCTTCTTTAGCCGAAAAGCGTGTAGCTAAATAGCTCAAGCCGCGCTTGGGCAATCGCACACGGCGGGCTTGCCAGACGGCAAACTCGGTATCGCCCAGCACCCGACGGGCAAAGCGCTCGCCCTGCCGCTCGAAGGTGGCGGCGATGCGACGCAGGTCGCAAATATCAGTGCCAATACCGTAAATCATGGGTAGATCTTATGCGGTTGCGAAAGCGCGGTTAATGCAACTCAAATAAGCCGCAACCGTGGCGCTGTACCCCAGTTCCAAGGCGTCAGCAATCAAAGCATGGCCGATGGACACCTCTTGCACGCCGGGAACCTGCGCCAAGAAGGTGGTGAGGTTGTCGCGGTTGAGGTCATGCCCCGCATTGACACCCAAACCTAGCTCTAAAGCCGCTTGCGCCGCTTTGGCGAAGCGTGCCAACTGAGCGCCCTGCGCAGCCGTGCCCCAAGCCGCCGCAAAAGGTTCGGTGTAGAGCTCTACACGGTCAGCACCGACTGATTTGGCCCACGCCATGTACGAAGGCTCGGCGTCCATAAACAGGCTGACGCGCACGCCCAGCGCCCTCGCTTGCGCAATCAAAGGCCGCAGTTTCTCAGTGTCTATGTCAGGGTTCCAGCCGTGGTCGCTGGTGAATTGGCCTTCAGAATCAGGCACAAACGTGGCCTGATGCGGTTTGAACTGCTGCACAATGCCCATCAAATTTTGCAGCGGGTTGCCTTCTATATTGAATTCGCGGTCCGGCCACGCCTTCATCAACTCAGCCAAATCAGCCACGTCATGGCCACGAATGTGGCGCTCATCAGGTCGCGGATGCACGGTGATACCAGCTGCACCGGCCTGCAAGCACAGCGTGGCCGCACGGGTGACGCTGGGTATACCCAAGTGACGCGTGTTGCGTACCAAAGCGACTTTGTTCAGGTTGACGGATAGATGTGTTGCTTGCTTCATGCGTTGTTTGCGCTCATAAATTTGGCTTTATAAACTCTGAATGTCCATCATCATTTGGCGGGTTTTCAATGTTTTTACCCCGCAATGGTAGTGCAACAAGGTGCGCAACTGGCTTTTGAGGGGTTGCAAACAAGTACTGCAGGCTTGCAACAAGGCCGAAAAAGGCTCAAGCGCGTCCAAAGCCGTTTGCAACGCCGTCCACTGCGCACCCAGCAGGCTGGCTCTATCGTCTGCATGGGCGACACGTAAGCCCCCTTCTGGCACCAAGACGTAGGCCGTGTCGGCTCGTAGCGCGGCCAAACTGGCAGTCTGGCTGTCTAGGGATGGCAAAAAACCGATTTCGCGCAGCAGCATCAACTCAAAAGCCCGCAAAGCGACCTCAAGCACCCGATCTTCTGATGCCTTTTGTGCAATGATGTGTACGGTCAACGCGTAGGCGTCAAACAGCGCTGGATGCGGGTCGTCGCGCGCCAAAAGGCGCATCAGCAACTCATTGAGGTAATACCCCGCCATCAGCGACTCCCCCGTCGGCATGACGTGACCACCCATCCATTCGGAACTGCGCAGATTGCGGATTTCGGCATCGCCACCAAAGGCAATATGCAAAGGTTGCAGCGGCAGCAAAATTGGGCGAAAGTTAGAACTCGGCTTCTTTGCGCCCTTAGCCACCAAGGCGACGCGGCCACAATTGCGCGTCAGCACCTCCAAAATCAGGCTCGACTCGCTCCAATCGTAGCGATGTAGTACATAAGCTGGCTCGTCAACGACTCGCTTCATTCATATCCAAAGGATCTAACTCTAGCTTCGTCATCTGCCCAACCCGAGCGCACTTTAACCCACAGCTCGATAAACACCTTGGCATCCATCAGTCGCTCCAACTCCACACGGGTTTCGGTGCCGATGCGTTTGATGCGTTCACCTTTGTCACCAATCACCATGGCTTTGTGGCCATCGCGCTCCACAATGATGGTGGCGGCGATTTTTACCAGTCGTTTCTGGCCTTTTTTCTTGGGCGCTTCTTCTTCAAACTTATCGATCACAACCGTGGAGGTGTAGGGTAACTCATCACCAGTCAGGCGAAAAAGCTTCTCGCGCACCATTTCACCCGCTAAAAACTTTTCACTTTTATCGGTTAGCTCTTCCGCGTCATACATCCACGGTTGCTGCGGCAGGTATTTTTCACAGATGCCAAACAAACGCTCGATGTCTTTGGCATTTTTAGCCGACATGGGTACAAATTCGTCAAACTTATGCTGCGCTTGCATGCCTTGCAACCAAGGCGCAATGTCGCCACGGCGGTTCACCATGTCGAGCTTGTTGGCGATCAACAGCGTGGGAATATCGTTGCTGAGCAGGGACACAACCTTGTCGTCCGCCATGTTAGAGCGGCCGGCTTCGACTACAAACAGCACCAAATCCACGTCGCTGACAGCGCCTTGCACGGCTTTGTTGAGCGAGCGATTCAAGGCGTTGCCGTGCAGGGTTTGGAAACCGGGTGTGTCGACAAAGACAAACTGCACCTCGCCACGGGTGTGCATGCCAGTGATGCGGTGGCGGGTCGTCTGCGCCTTACGGGACGTGATGCTGATTTTTTGACCCACCAAGGCGTTCAACAGCGTTGATTTACCCACATTGGGTTTGCCCACAATCGCAATCAAGCCGCAGCGTTGTGATTCCAGCGGAACGACAGGCACGGTTACAGGAACCGATGACGAAGCTGCAGCCAGCATCGCGGTTATTCGATCTTCTTCGTTATTTTCGACTTCATTTTCGACTTCAGCCGGCGTATTTATTGCCTGGTCTGCTATTTTATTTATAGCGTTCATGATGTAGCTTGCGCATTTACCTTAAATTTAAGTGGCTTTTTTAATACATTGCAACATAACCGCCGCTGCGGCCTGCTCACCGGCGCGGCGCGAGGCGCCTATGCCGCGCTCATTGAGGCTGAGTTCTTCTATCTCGCACTCTACTTCAAAGGTCTGCTGGTGCGCCGCCCCCAAGGTGCCGACGACGCGGTAGATAGGCAACCTCATTTTGCGGCCTTGCAGCCACTCTTGCAACTCTGTTTTGGGATCTTTGCCAATGGCCTGCATTTGGGGGTTCACATCCACCGACTTGAACAAACGCATCACCAGTGCCTGTGCCGATTCAAAGCCAGCGTCTAAATAGACAGCACCAATCAACGCCTCCAAAGCATCCGCCAAGATAGATGGCCGCTTTTGACCACCCGATTTGGACTCGCCTTCACCCAGCTTAATAACTTCCGGCAAACCCAGCTCCAGGGCGAGTTGATGCAATGTTTCTTGCCGCACCAAATTAGCGCGCACACGCGACAGGTCACCTTCTGGCAAATCACGCAAGCGCTCATACAACATGCTGGCAATGGCCACACCGAGCACAGAGTCACCTAAAAACTCTAGCCGCTCGTTGTGGTCACTGGAGAAACTACGGTGCGTGATCGCGCGCTTGAGCAGCCCAACATCTTTGAATTGATGCTGCAAGCGTTGCTGCAAACTGTTCAAGCTGGCATGGAGGTTACTTTGAGGTGCTGACAATGTCATTGACTGATTATTGACTTCTTACTTGCTATCTATTTGCTATTACCGCTGTATTTGAGCAACAAATACGCTGGGCCAGCCATGTGGATTTCTTTGGTGTAGTCAAAACTGGCGATGAATTTGTCGGATTCTTTGACGATCACCAAGTCTTTACCCGTAATCGCCGTAAAGTAACCTGTAGCTGCATTTTTATCAAAATTACTGCGTACCTCGGCAGGTGTGGATGCCGAGGCAACTGCTGTTTTAGTGGCTTTGACGATGGATTGGTACTCAATCACAGTTGGCGTCACTTGCGCAATCATCACGCCCGTGAGCGCTAAAACGCCTCCGACGAAGAGCAGCCCGATAAAAGACATGCCACGTTGTGCCGATTTAGCAGGAGAGAGAGAAAAAGAGTGACGCATAGTAGCCTCCAAAAATAGAACAGCTTTGATGATATTGAGATGCTGTTTGAAAATCTGACAATCTAGTCAAATGAACCGATTCTTTTCAGATTTCCAAAATTCATCCACACAAAAAAGGCTTTCCCAACAATATTTTTGTCAGGAACAAAGCCCCAATAGCGCGAATCCAGTGAATTATCGCGGTTATCGCCCATCATGAAGTAATGGCCTTCAGGTACTTTGCAGGTCACACCTTCAACGGTGTAGTTGCAATTTTGCTTGAAAACGAAGTCATCCGCACCTGGCACGAATGCTGGCCGGTCCTCTTCATTCAATAAACGATGCTTTTTCGCACCCAGCAATTCTTCAAATTGCTTGGAGTAGTGCATAGCATCTTCATCAAAAAAGTCTGGCAAAGCGGTCGATGTGAGCGGTTTGCCATTGATAGTCAGCTTCTTGTTCAAGTAAGCCACTTCGTCACCAGGTACGCCGACGACGCGTTTGATGTAGTCCAAGGTCGGTTTGGGTGGAAAGCGGAACACCATCACATCACCACGCTCTGGCTTATTGCCTTCTGTGATTTTTTTATTGATGACTGGCAAACGCACACCATAGTGAAATTTGTTCACCAAAATCAAATCCCCCACCATCAAGGTCGGAATCATCGAGCCAGAGGGGATTTTGAAGGGCTCAAACAAAAACGAGCGCAGCAAAAACACAATCAAAATGACGGGAAATAAACCGGCCGTCCAATCCAACCACCAAGGCTGGGCACGAATGCGGTCTTGCGCTTCTGCAATATTGGAAATGTCGCCATCGACCTTGTCGATGCCTAATTTGAATAATTCTGTCAAACGTTTGTTGGATGACTCTTCCAAGGCTTTAGCAGCTTGTTCACGTTTGGGTAAAAAGTAAAAGCGCTCTGCCAACCAATAGCAACCCGTAACAACCACGGCGATGAACAACAGCAAGGCGAAGTTGCCTTCATGAAAACCCATGTACCAGCTGCCGGCATAGCCTACAAATGCGGCAAGAATGAGAGCGGTGATGAATTGCATTAATCTTGTACCTGTAGGATGGCCAAAAACGCTTCTTGCGGGACTTCAACAGAGCCAATTTGCTTCATACGCTTTTTACCTGCTTTTTGTTTTTCTAAAAGTTTCTTTTTACGCGAAATATCGCCGCCATAGCACTTGGCAATCACGTTTTTACGCAAAGCTTTGAGCGACTCTCTGGCAATGATATTGGCGCCAATCGCCGCTTGAATCGCCACGTCGAACTGTTGCCGCGAAATAATCTCACGCATTTTAGCAACCACGGCCCGGCCACGGTACACCGACTGAGAACGGTGAACAATAATGGACAAAGCATCCACTTTTTCACCATTGAGCAAAATATCGACCTTCACCACGTCTGCCACTCTGAATTCTTTGAATTCGTAGTCCATAGACGCATAACCACGGCTGACGGATTTCAGCTTGTCAAAAAAGTCTAAGACAATCTCGCCCAGCGGGATTTCGTAGGTTAGCTTGACTTGACGACCTGCATAGGTCATGTCCATCTGGATGCCGCGCTTTTGATTGGCCAAAGTCATTACCGAGCCCACGTATTCTTGCGGCATGTACAAATGCACGGTGACGATGGGCTCACGAATCTCAACCATCTTGCCTTGATCAGGCATTTTGGCTGGGTTTTCAACCTTGGTCACTACGCCGTCAGCCGTCATCACCTCATACACCACGCTAGGCGCTGTCGTGATGAGGTCTTGGTCAAACTCACGCTCCAAGCGCTCTTGCACAATTTCCATGTGCAGCAAGCCCAAGAAACCACAGCGAAAGCCAAAACCCAAGGCTTGACTGACTTCAGGCTCGTAATGCAAGGAGGCATCATTGAGCTTCAATTTCTCCAGACTGTCGCGCAAACCTTCATATTGGTTGGCTTCCGTCGGGTACAAACCAGCAAACACCTGCGGTTGAATTTCTTTAAAGCCAGGCAAAGGCTCCGTCGCTGTGGCAGCAGCGCCGCCAGAACCGGCTTTGATTTGTGTGACGGTATCGCCCACCTTGGCGGCTTGCAGCTCTTTGATACCGGCAATGATATAGCCTACTTCGCCAGTCTCCAGTGCTGGCCTTTCTTGGTCTGCCGGAGTGAAGACGCCTACTTTGTCCGCGTTATAGGATGCGCCTGAAGCCATCATCTTGATCCGGTCATTTTTTGCCAAACGACCATCGACCACACGCACCAACATCACCACACCGACGTAGCTGTCAAACCAGCTGTCAATAATCATGGCGCGCAGTGGCGCATTGGGGTTACCACGCGGTGGCGGCACTTTAGCAACGACCATTTCTAAAATATCGTCGATGCCCAAACCTGTTTTGGCAGAACATGAGATCGCATCTGTCGCGTCGATACCAATCACGTCTTCAATTTCTTGACGCGCACCTTCGGGGTCTGCATTGGGCAAATCCATTTTGTTCAACACGGGAATCACTTCAACACCCAAGTCGAGTGCGGTGTAGCAGTTAGCCACCGTCTGTGCCTCTACGCCTTGACTGGCATCCACCACCAAGAGCGCACCTTCACACGCACTGAGTGAGCGACTCACTTCATACGAGAAGTCCACATGCCCGGGTGTGTCGATCAAATTGAGGTTGTAGACTTCGCCATTTTTTGCTTTGTAATGCAGCGCAGCGGTCTGTGCTTTGATGGTTATCCCACGCTCTTTTTCGATATCCATCGAATCCAAAACTTGCGCCGACATATCGCGCGCCTCAAGTCCGCCGCAACGCTGTATCAAGCGATCAGCGAGCGTAGATTTGCCATGATCAATGTGCGCAATGATGGAGAAATTTCTGATGTGATTCATCAACGAGATGCTTTAAGTGATTGAATTAGAACGATTGCCATCTATGAATGACTATCGACAGACATAAAAAAGGGCGCGTCGTTTTGCGACGCACCCTGAAACCAACAAGCATGGCAACTGCGATAGTTGGAACTTCATTGTAGGCAAAAAACCCAAGTTGTGAAGTCCAAAAAGTGGCGTTAATGCACTGTTGCAGGGTAGCAACGAAAAGTTATTCACAGCTTATTCAGAGTGTTACAAATTAAACATTGGACAACATGTGGGCGAACTGTGGATGTTCGGTGGACTGTTGTGGACAATTTCATAAAGTGAGTCGAAACTGATTCAATATGCGAAAAACTTAACTTTTCAAGCCTTGATTCTATCTAAATTTGTCGTAAGTAGTTCTTACAAGTTAGTTAGTGCCCACTTACATAGTCATGAAAATAAAAATAAATAAATAAATTTAGATGCAAAGTCTGGTTCAAATTCTTCAAAAAGACCTCAAAAACCTTAAAAACCTTAGCTTTGAGCGGGGTCTTTTGGCATCAATAATCATAAAACTAGCACCTTGGTGCCACGCTTGCCATAAAAAAAGAGACGCTAGCGCCTCGTTTTTAGGGTATTTGCAAGTCTATTTCGCCGGTTTGATCAAGGTAAATTGTGCCCAATCACCTCTGCGGAACAAGACATTGATCGTCTTTGTTTTATCCGCTTTAGCCAGCACGGCTTCAAATTCTTTGACATTGCTAATCTCAGTATTCGCAATTGAGACAATCACATCGCCTTCACGCAAACCCGCACGCTCTGCACCTTCAGCAACCGACTCAACGCGTACACCGCCTTTGATTTTGAGTTCTTTCTTCTGTGCCTCAGTCACTTCATTCACCACCAAACCAAAGCCCTGAGCAGCCGTAGCAGTCTTCGGTTTCACTTCTTTAGCCACAGCCTTCTTCACCACTTTATCGTCTTCAAACTCAGCCACAGTGACTGGCAATTCTTTGTTTGCACCCCGACGGAACACCGTCAGCGTACTTTTACTACCTGGTTTGGTGTTACCAACCAAACGTGGCAAGTCGCTGGATTTTTCAATCGTTGCACCACCAAACTTAAGAATGATGTCACCCGCCTCTACACCGGCCAAAGCAGCTGGCGCACCAGCTTCTACGCCACGTACCAAAGCGCCTTGCGGTTTGCCTAAGCCAATCGATTCTGCAATCTCTTTGCTAACTTGGTCAATTTGCACCCCAATGCGGCCACGCGACACGCGGCCAGTGGTACGGAGTTGGTCACTCACGCGCGTCGCTTCGTCAATCGGAATGGCGAAAGAGATGCCTTGAAAGCCGCCTGAACGTGAGTAAATTTGACTGTTGATGCCCACAACCTCGCCGCGCATATTAATCAGCGGGCCACCCGAGTTACCAGGGTTGATAGCAACATCGGTTTGGATCAAAGGCAGATAGTCACCCGTATCGCGCTGCTTGGCGCTCACAATGCCGGCCGTGACCGTGTTTTCCAGACCGAATGGTGAGCCAATCGCCATCACCCACTCGCCCACCTTGAGGCGGTTCACGTCGCCCAGCTTCACGGCTGGCAGCCCTGTGGCTTCGATTTTGATGAGCGCCACGTCAGAGCGCTTGTCTGCGCCCACAATTTTGGCTTTGAATTCGCGTTTGTCAGTCAGTGTGACCAACACTTCGTCAGCGCCATCAACCACATGTGCATTGGTCATCACCAAGCCATCTGCGCTCAAAATAAAGCCTGAACCCACGCCGCGCGGCTGGTCTTCTCTAGATTCAGGCTGTGGACGGCTCTTTTTAGGCGCTTTAGGATCGGCTTTGGGGTCTGCTTTAGGATCCGCTTTGGGCATGCCCGGAATGCGGTCGCCAAAGAAACGACGCAGCAACTCTTGCAGCTCCTCGTCACTGTCAGCGCCCAAACTGGCGCGTGCACCCGCTTTCTCTAGTGTGCGAATATTGACGACAGAGGGCCCGACCTGTTCTACCAACTCGGTGAAGTCTGGCAAACCCCGTACTTGCGCGGCTGCCGCTGGTGGCAACAAAAATGCAGCGACCAGAAAGGTTGAAAACAATGACAAAGCACCGGAAAGTTTCATTTTTTTCGCTCCAATTGTTGCGCAAATAATTTCAAAGTCACCACTGGCACCTCGCCAACGGCAGTCAACCACCAATCACTCATCCGCTGGGCCACCATGTGCGTCGCACCCAAAGACATCGCACCCTCTTGTGTGTGGCGTTTACGGTCATAGCTTTCTACAAACAATGAAACTGTAGCCAATCCGTCTGAAAATATCCATTGCATCGTATTGCCGGCCTTACCAACACTAGCAGTATTACCTGCATTCGCAGCAGTTGCTGAATCAGCATCCACCTTGTTGACTGAGGCTGCGCCCGCTTGCAAAGCCCGCGTGTAGCAGCCCATGGCGGTAAAACCAGGTACTACACGCGTCAACACCCAACCCTGCGCCAGAGCTGTGGTTTTGGTCAACTCAACATGTTCCAGCTTATGACCTGCCGTGTTGCTCATCATCTGCGTCAAGCGTTCCATCTTGACGGGCGCATCCAGGGTCAACTCCGAGAAAGCGGCTTGCTCCAAAACCTGCCCTGCAGCATCTAAGGTTTGCAACTTCACAACCAACCCACTTTTACGCTCTGTCCAAATGCGATAGCTGTAGCGGTAAGGGTCCTTCGCGGCCAGTTGCACCACATCGGTCTCAAAACCCGCAACCCGCTCGACTTCCAGCTGTTTTAGGCTGTAGTAGTCGGCAATCGCGTTGTTGTTCGACTTGAGCAAGTTGGGGAACAGGCCCAAAGATTCACGTTGCTCAGAGCGGGCGATTTTGGCTTCAGGAAAAAACGTCACCACCTCGTTGTTGCGTCTAAAAATAGAACGTGGTGCACCAGTCAAAGTCTCGACACGTTCCATTTGCTGGTCGCCATCGCAGGCATGCCAAATCCGCGCACTTGAAATATCACCGGCTACCGAGACGACGAAAGTCCCTGTGTAAGTGCGCTGTTTGGATGCATCATTGATACGCATCAACCACTCGTTGAGCGCACGCGCCGACACAGGTTGAGACGTGGCAACCGCTGGCACCGCAGGCGAGACGCTGACAGCTTGGTTGTTTTTAATGGCCTCAACAGCTATAGAATTAGTAGCAAACAATTCAATAAATACGCCGGCTGCAGCCAAAAACAGCGGTAAAATACGCTTTATAGACATGATTTAACGATTTTGACCGATTGCGGCCGCGTCAAAGGTCGCATTACGCAAAAAGCCAGAAGGCATTTGCAAGGCTGAGTTTCCACCCAGTTGACCATGCGCTGCAAGCAGAGCATCCAACTGTGGGTTACGCAACATCACCGTGCCTGCAGTTTGGGCATCTTGGGTAACTGCGGTAGCCTGTTGACTGGCCGTGTTTGATAAAGCCAGTTGTGCGCCCGAAGTCGCCACCACCCCACCCAGCAAG
>JAYVSU010000212.1:0-10939 GCA_043775055.1 Polaromonas sp. | reverse complement strand
ATGTATGTGGCGATCAACAAAATTGCGCCTACGCTCGTCAGGCAAGAGGGCGAAGCGGATCCTCGTACGGGTGAGGGCGTTACCAAGCCGGGCGATTTCACCTTAGACGAAAAAACGCAGCAAGTCTTTTTGACCGAAATGGGCCATGAAAACGCTGAGCGCATTTTGTTCAACATGGGTTTGATCCCTGAAGGCTCAACCCTTTACGACCCAGCCAACATTTCATTGGTGCATCATTTGTACGCTGCGCTGCGTGCGCATAACATTTACCATCGGGATCAACACTACGTCGTGCAAGACGGTGAAATTGTCATCGTTGACGAGTTCACTGGTCGTTTGATGAGCGGCCGCCGCTGGAGCGAAGGTCTGCATCAAGCTGTTGAAGCCAAAGAAGGGGTGTCTATTCAAGCTGAAAATCAGACGCTGGCTTCAATCACTTTCCAAAATTACTTCCGCTTGTATCAAAAATTGGCTGGTATGACCGGCACGGCTGATACGGAAGCTTACGAATTCCAAGAAATATATGGGCTGGAGACATTGGTGATGCCACCAAATCGCCCAAGTCAACGCGAAGACCAACTTGACCGCGTGTACAAAACAACGCGTGAAAAGTACGAAGCCGCCGTCAAAGACATTCGTGAGTGTTATGAGCGTGGACAACCCGTTTTGGTTGGTACAACGTCGATTGAAAACTCAGAAATCATTGACCAACTGCTTGAAAAAGAAAACTTGCCGCATCAAGTGCTTAATGCGAAGCAGCATGCGCGTGAAGCGGATATCGTGGCGCAGGCTGGTCGTCCCAAAATGATCACCATCGCGACCAATATGGCGGGTCGCGGTACAGACATTGTGTTGGGCGGAAACCTACAAATGTCGATTGATGCTGTTGAGCTTGATGAGACTTTAGACGATATGGCTAAGTCGAGCAAAATTGACGAGCTCCGTACGCAATGGAAGACAGACCACGATTTCGTGAAGTCTGTAGGCGGCTTGCGTATTGTGGCCACTGAGCGCCATGAATCGCGCCGTATCGATAACCAATTGCGTGGTCGTTCTGGTCGTCAAGGTGACAATGGTTCATCACGCTTCTTTTTGAGTCTGGACGACTCTTTGATGCGCATCTTTGCAGGTGATCGTGTCAAATCCATCATGGAGCGTCTCAAGATGCCGGAGGGTGAAGCCATTGAGGCCGGCATTGTTACACGCAGTATTGAGAGTGCGCAACGTAAAGTGGAAGCTCGAAATTTCGATATTCGCAAACAATTGCTTGAATATGACGATGTTTCTAACGATCAGCGTAAAGTGATTTACCAGCAGCGTAATGATATTTTGGATGCCTCAAATCTGAGTGCTCAAATCAAATCGCTGCGCGAAGGTTGTTTCACGGATTTGGTACGCATGTTCGTGCCGGAAGATTCAGTTGAAGAGCAGTGGGACTTGGCGGGCTTAGAAAAAACCCTTGAACAAGATTGGCAAATTCAACTTCCGTTGACTCAGGACATTCATGCAGCGACTGCCATCGACGAAGAAGATGTCTTAGAGAAAGTCTTGGCAGCAGCAGATGCTGCTTTTGATTCTAAAGTGGTGCAGATCGGTGAAGAAAACTTCACTCATTTTGAGCGCATGGTGTTACTCCAAAGCATGGACAGTCATTGGCGTGACCATTTGAGCTCCTTGGATTATTTGCGCCAAGGTATCCATTTGCGTGGCTATGCTCAAAAGCAACCTAAGCAAGAATACAAGCGAGAAGCTTTTGAGCTGTTTGGTCAATTGCTAGATGCGGTTAAAAACGATGTGACGAAGATCTTGATGACAGTCAAGGTACAGTCCAGCGAAGAAATTGAACGCGTCGCTGAAGACATGGAAAACCGGGCCGACAAAATTGCAAACGTGACTTACACCGCACCAACAGAAACGGGTGAAGTTGAAACTGTATTAGTTGAGTCCACTTCGACGCCTTTCTCTATGGCCGCAGGTATGCCACGTGTGGGGCGTAACGACCCATGCCCTTGTGGTAGCGGTAAAAAATACAAACAATGTCACGGTAAGCTGGCTTAACAGTTTATCTATTGGCTTACTGTAGGTATAAAAAACGGGCTTTGGCCCGTTTTTTTTGGATAATAAAGTTATTTGAAAGAAAATCATGCCTGTTAATCTCAATCTGCCTGATGCGTCCCACTTATTGTCCATTAAGGGCGTGCGTATTGGTATCACGGAGGCGGGCGTTCGCAAAGCGAATCGCAAAGATTTAAGCGTAGTCCTGATTGACGAAGGTGCTTCGGTCGCAGGTGTTTTTACGCAAAACCGGTTTTGTGCAGCACCCGTGCAAGTTTGTCGTGAGCATCTTAAGCGTGTGAGTGCTGTCAGTTCAGGCATCAGAGCGATGGTTATCAACACTGGAAATGCCAATGCCGGTACCGGTGAAGATGGTTTGATGCGCGCACGTGCAACTTGTGAAGCTTTTGCAAAAAAAGTAGGGATCTCGCCCGAGCAAGTCCTGCCATTTTCAACCGGCGTCATCATGGAGTCGTTGCCTTACGAGCGGATTGTTGCGGGTTTTGATGCGGCACTGGGTGATGCCAAAGAAAACAACTGGTACAAAGCAGCTGAGGCTATCATGACCACTGACACCGTTCCCAAGGCCTTTAGCAAGCAACTTCAAATTGCCGGCAAAACGGTCAGCATCACAGGTATCAGCAAGGGTGCTGGCATGATTCGCCCCAATATGGCAACCATGCTAGGTTTCATGGCCACTGACGCCAGTGTAGATGCTTCTTTGATGCAAACTTTGGCCACAAGTCTTGCCGATGGCTCTTTCAACCGTATCACGGTGGATGGTGATACTTCAACCAACGATTCTTTCGTGGTCATTGCAACCAACATGGCAGAGCACCCAGCTATTACTTCGTTAAGCAGCCCTGAAGGCAAAGCCCTACAAGCCGCCATGCAAGATGTTGCGCGCTTGCTGGCGCAGGCGATTGTGCGCGATGGCGAAGGTGCTACTAAGTTTATTACCGTTCAAGTGGACGGTGGGAAAACAAGTGAAGAATGCCGCCAGGTTGCATACGCCATTGCGCATTCTCCGTTGGTCAAAACTGCTTTTTTTGCCAGCGACCCTAACTTAGGCCGCATTTTGGCTGCCGTTGGTTACGCTGGTATTGATGATCTTGATCAAACCAAAATTGATTTGTACTTAGATGATGTGAACGTGGCCATGCATGGTGGTCGAAATCCGCAATATCAAGAAACGGATGGACAGCGCGTGATGAAGCAAAGCGAGATCACGGTTCGCGTCGTACTAGGTCGCGGCCAAGCGAGCGATACGATTTGGACCTGCGATTTATCGACCGAGTACGTCAAAATCAATGCGGATTACCGCTCGTAAGCACGAAATTAACCTTCAGTAGCTTCTTATGAATGAACAGTTTGAACGTTTCTTGTTACGGGCGGAATCACTTGTCGCTCGTATAGAAGCGACTTTGCCACAAGCTTTATCAGCCCCCGATTGGAGCAAATCGATAGCGTATCGATACCGTAAGCGGAGCACCAGTCATGGAGTTTTAGAACCAGTTCGGCACATCGGCGAGATGCGCTTTGCAGATTTGAAAGAGGTGGATGCTCAAAAAGAAAAAATTGATCGCAATACACAGCAATTTGTAGATAGCAGGCCTGCCAATAATGTGCTTTTAACGGGTGCACGTGGGACCGGAAAATCTTCATTAATCAAAGCTTGTCTGAATGAATATGCCAAGCAAGGCTTGCGTTTGATTGAGGTTGATAAAGCGGATTTGGTAGATTTGCCAGATATTGTGGATGTTGTGTCAGATAGGCCAGAAAAATTCATTGTCTTTTGTGATGATTTAAGTTTTGAGGAAGGCGAACCGGGTTACAAAGCATTGAAGTCTATTTTGGATGGCACGATTGCTGCGGCTTCTCCTAATGTTTTGATTTATGCCACCAGCAATAGACGCCACCTGATACCAGAGTTCATGAAAGAAAACCTGACATATCAGCATACGGATGATGGTGAAGTACATCCGGGTGAAGGCGTAGAGGAAAAAATCTCTTTATCAGAGCGTTTTGGCCTGTGGATCAGCTTTTATCCTTTTAATCAAGACGAATATTTGGTTATCGTAGACCAATGGTTGGCATTTTTTGACGTCGATATGCAGTCATTACCTACTGCTAGGGCTGAATCTCTGGTGTGGGCACTAGAGCGTGGTTCACGCAGTGGCCGGGTTGCGTATCAGTTTGCCAGAGACTTTGCTGGTCGGCGTTAGGAATGGGCGAGTATTGAGATGAGCTTGTCTTCCCACGGTTTGGTAGAAGAGATGCTGTCTATTGCAGACCCAGAATTGCCACGTATCGATGCAGCTACGCGTGTTGTTACGGAAGTCGCTGTTGGAGTGCTGATACAAGCCAACGGTGCGTTTCTGATGACTTCTAGACCTACTGGCAAAGTGTATGCCGGATATTGGGAGTTCCCTGGTGGGAAGTTAGAAGCTGGTGAAACGGTGACGCAAGCGCTGCGACGTGAATTGACAGAAGAGCTGGGTATTTGGATTGAAGATGCAACGCCTTGGCGTGTTGGTTTGATGGATTACCCACATGCATTGGTGCGGCTGCACTTTTGCAAAGTGACGAACTGGCAAGGAGAGCTTCAAATGCGCGAAGGGCAAGACTTTTCTTGGCAACAATTGCCGGTTCAAGTTTTGCCGGTCTTGGCAGGAACGATCCCAGTATTACAGTGGCTTGCAACGGACCGTAACTATCCATATGCTACACATTCAGGAGCATAGGTTTTATATTTTATGCCGGCTAAATGTGAATTTATTGCAATTTTTTATCGCCATAAATTTGATCATCAGGCTCTACGTCCGTAGGCATTCGGAAGTCTTCACTTGCCCAAGCGCCAAAATCGATATTTTTGCAACGCTCGCTACAAAAGGGTCGGTAGATGTTGCTGCTTGCAAAAATGCTGTCTCCTGAGCAAGTTGGGCAGCGGACAATTTTAGGTGTCGGTGTAGATGACATGGGTTTTTAAAAATACGAATACCGTATTCAAGAGCATAGGGTTAGCTCAAATGTAGCGTCATCAGCACTAGCGTGCAGCTTGTCACCCGCCTCTTGCCGCATCAAACGAATCAAGACAATCAATCGGTTCCCGCTTATTTCTGGAATTAAATTAAGGTTGGAGTCGATACGCATGCGCAGCAACTGGAAGGGCTTGCCTTGAGGCAAGTTTTGCTGAAATTGTCCTTGATGTGCTACTACTTTTTGTGCCATGCCTGATTCGCGAAGAATTTTCAATAGCAAATAAATGGCATTGGCAAGCGGCGTCAGTGTTTCGCTCCATCGATGCAAATCCTGTTGTCTTCGGGTATGCGGGGCATTTTGCCAAGCATAATATGCAGGAAGATCAAATTCACAGGTGCCGCCAGGGATGCCCATACGGCTGCGTACGCTCATCAACCAGTCATTTTCTGTCAAGGATTGACCGGCTTTTCCTTGCAGTTCATTCAGGGCTATGAAACAATTGTCGAGTTGTCCCATGACCTCATCAAGTGCATCTTCAGCAATGGACGGATTGCCTCGGTAGCCATTGAAAACTTGTTTCTGCTTTTCCAAATCTTTTAATACATCAGATTTCAGATCTGCTCTCGCTCCCACATCCATGACTTCAAAGACAGTTGTGAGTGCGTAATGATGGTCAAGTGCAGTCTCGCGCGCCATCAACTCGCGCAGTCTGCTGAATAAATGCTCAAGCCGAAGGTAAGTTCGGATTCTTTCGTTAAAGGGGTATTCGTAAAGGATCACTGTATTTTTCCGTTCATCGAATCATAGCCCGAAGAAGCGAGCAACTTGAGCTACTTCTTCACGTAATTGGTCGAGTTTGATGTTTTCATTAAAAATGGTGAAATCTGCCACACGCAGACGTTGAGTTCTCGTGGACTGACTTGCAATGATTTTTTCCACCTCTTTGCGCGCCATCGAATTTCGTTCTATCACTCGCAGGATTTGAGTCTCAAGCTTGCAATCTATCACTAAAATTCGATTCAATTCTTGCCGCCAGTGCGTAGATTCCGTCAATAGAGGAATGTCGTAAATTACAAGACTTGATCCAGCCTGCACTGCCGCTTTAAATTGTTGTTGCATCTCTAATTTGATGAGTGGATGAATAATAGCCTCAAGACGTTCTTTAGCCGCTGCGTCATTGAAAATCACCCCCCGCATTTGATCACGGTCCAAACTACCCTGTGCATTAATAAATGCTGCACCAAAAAGGTGTTTGATAGACGCAATAGCGCTGCCATGCGGCGCTGTAACACTTCGTGAAATAGCATCCGCATCTATCACGCTGGCTCCAAGTTCTGCAAACATGTTTGCAACCGTGCTCTTACCGCTGCCTATACCGCCAGTTAAACCTACGCGTAATGTATTGCTTGCCATGGTTATGGCGTGGCTAGCCCCAAAACTCTCAGGATGGACTGAGCGCCAAAAATCATAGCGGTCAAGCCTGCTATACCCAAAAATGGTCCAAATGGGACATACCCACCTTCCCTCAACTGGCTCGCAAATTTGAGTGCTATGCCAATGCAAGCACCAAATATGGAAGCCATCAAAATAATGGGTATCAACGCTTGCCAGCCAAACCAAGCGCCCAAAGCCGCAAAAAGCTTGAAATCACCATAACCCATACCTTCTTTGCCCGTAATGAGTTTGAAGATCCAGTAAATAACCCAGAGCGACAAATAACCTGCAACGGCACCCCATACAGCAGCTTCAAGAGGGATGGTTGTCAACTTCAATGCCGACACAATGAGACCCGCCCAGAGCAAGGGCAAAGTGATATTGTCAGGTAGTAAGGTTGTATCCCAATCAATTAATGAGAGCGTTAAAAGTGCGGCACTAAATCCGCACCATACAAAACCTATTGGTGTGAATCCCCAGCGCAAAACACTAAACGCAAACAAAGCACCCGTGACCAACTCAACTACTGGGTAGCGAAGACTGATGGGCGTTTTGCATGCAGAGCATTTGCCACGCAAAAATAGATAACTCAGAATGGGTATGTTTTCAAACCATTGAATTTGATGGCCGCACTTTTGGCAATGCGATCGAGGAAACATCAAGTTATAGCTGGGTTGTACCGGAGTTTCATTGCCTGAAAATTCAGCATACTCGTCAGTCCATTGCTTCTCAAGTATCTTCGGTAAACGATAGATGACAACGTTTAAGAAGCTACCGATCAATAAGCCCAAAACGCCAGCTAAACAGATCTGCAAGACTTCAACTGACATCATCAAACAACTTGTCCCAGTTTGAAAATTGGCAAATACATCGAGACGACGATGCCACCAATCAGAGTGCCTAAGAAAACTATGATGATAGGCTCTAAAAGACTAGATAAGCCAGCTACCATATCGTCAACCTCAGACTCATAAAAGTCAGCTGCTTTTCCAAGCATGTTATCAATAGTTCCTGACTCTTCCCCAATAGCGCACATTTGAAGGACCATAGACGGAAACACTGCAGTATTGGTCATTGCATTGGTCAAGCTGGTTCCGGTGGAAACTTCTCTCTGGATTTTGGTAGTTGCCTCCAAGTAAACAGAATTTCCAGAGGCACCACCGACAGAGTCAAGTGCCTCCACTAAGGGAACACCTGCCGCAAACATGGTTGATAAAGTTCTTGTCCAACGCGCCACACAAGATTTTTCAACCAAAGCGCCAAAAACGGGCACTTTCAACAAAACCCGATCCATCACCATCTGCATTTTTTCGCTACGACGCCAAGCTTGCATGAAGAAGTAAATACCGCCCCCGATTGCGCCGAAAATCAACCACCAATATTTCACAAAGAATTCGCTAATTGCCATCACGAACAAGGTTGGCCCCGGTAAATCTGCACCGAAAGAGCTAAAAACGCTCTTAAAAGCAGGAATAACAAAAATCATAATGATGGTGACGACAACAAATGCCACTACGACGACAGCAACCGGGTACATCAGTGCAGACTTGATTTTCGACTTAATGGCTTCAGTTTTCTCCATATAAATGGCCAACCGGTCTAAAAGCGCTTCTAAAATACCGGCAGTTTCGCCCGCTTCAATTAGGTTGCAATACAGCGCATTGAAGTATTTCGGATATTTACGAAAAGCTGAACTCAGTGATGTACCGGTTTCTACTTCAGCACGGATGTCGCCTAACAATTTAGTAACGCTAGGATTTGGATTGCCACGGCCCACAATATCGAATGTTTGCAATAATGGCACACCAGCTTTCATCATCGTGGCAAACTGGCGTGTGAAAATCGCAATGTCTTTGGGCTTGATTGCTTTGCCAGAACGTGTAGAACGCTTTTTAATTTTGGTTGGTAGAACACCTTGACGGCGCAAAGATGCCTGAACTAAATTTTCACCTGCAGCACGAATCTCGCCACGAACTTGTTTGCCCTTGCGATCTTTGCCTTCCCACTCGAAAACAAATTCTTTAACGCCTTTGGGTGGGCTGTTGCTTGCAATGGTTGCCATAGGTTCCTAAGATTTGAATTTTCGAGCAGAATCAAGTGGTTATTATGAGCGTCTTATTAGTAATTGCGATGCCAATTGTAGTAAAGCATCCTTATATTGACTAGGTGCGATGTTGTTTAAAGCATCAATAGCGCGTTGCGCTTCTGCCGCTGCGGCTCCTCTAGCGGCATCTAAGGCGCCGGTATCACGTACAACTTGCAAAATCTCATCAAGTCTTGCTAAATTCCCATCCTCTATCGCGTTTTGAATGATTTGCCGTTGAGCGCTGCTGCCACGCTGCATTGCAACTATCAGTGGCAGAGTCGCTTTGCCTTCACGCAGATCGTCCCCGAGACTTTTACCCATGACTGCAGGGTCACCATCGTAGTCCAGAACATCATCTATCACTTGGAAGGCTGTTCCTAGAGCCTGACCATATTGGGCGCAAGCTTCTTCAGCATCTGGCGAAGATTTAGCCAAGACGGCGCCTAAGCGTGCGCTAGCTTCAAAAAGCTTAGCCGTTTTAGATCGAATAACCCGTAAATAGCCAACTTCATCCAAGGATGCATCATGCATATTCATGAGTTGCATAACTTCGCCTTCGGCAATAACATTGGTTGCATCAGACAAAATTTGCATGATACGCATGTCACCAGCATCGACCATCATTTGAAATGCGCGTGAATAGAGAAAGTCGCCCACTAAAACGCTGGCTGGATTGCCAAAAGATTCGTTGGCTGTAGCTAATCCGCGACGCAGTTGTGACTCATCTACAACATCGTCATGTAACAAAGTAGCTGTATGAATAAACTCCACTACAGCTGCCAGGTTGAATCTTTGCTCGCCGGTGTAGCCTAAGGCTCCACAAATTAGCAGCAATAAAACGGGACGAAGACGCTTACCGCCTGCAGAAATAATGTATCGAGACACCTCTCCCACCAAGGGCACTTCCGAGTTGAGGCGCTGGGCAATTAACTTGTCCACGTTAGCCATGTCGGGCGCAACGAGTAAAAGAGCTGCATTATTGGGGCTTGAGTGAGCAGTCAAAATTTAAATACCGTAAAGTTTCGCTATTATAGAAAGCCGAAGTCCCTTATTTTGGCGAGAAAAACAAGGAATACGACTGGTTGATTGCTTGCCAATTTGAGCTATGTTAGTGACCGCAAACCGTGCTATAATCCAAGGCTCTGCGGAAATTCTTCCGTAGGACTTTCAAAAAGAGGTCATTATGTACGCGGTCATAAAAACCGGCGGCAAACAGTTTCGTGTTGCTGTCGGTGAAAAAATTAAAGTAGAACAGATTGCTGCGGATGTAGGCCAAGAGATTGTGTTTGATCAAGTGTTGGCTGTCGGTAACGGTAGTGAACTCAAAGTTGGCACACCCTTGGTATCCGGCGCCACTGTTACCGTGACAGTTTTGTCACATGGATTGTTTGATAAAGTGCACATTTTCAAAATGCGCCGTCGCAAACATTATCAAAAACGTCAAGGCCATCGCCAGCAGTACACTGAACTGCAAATTGGTGCGATTGCCGTTTAATTGACAAGATAAAGGACAAATTGTCATGGCACAAAAAAAAGGCGGCGGCTCGACGCGAAACGGCCGAGATTCCAAGCCAAAAATGCTGGGTGTAAAAGCATTCGGCGGTGAATTGATCTCTGCAGGTGCAATCATTGTTCGCCAACGCGGAACCAAATTCCACCCAGGCAACAACGTCGGCATCGGCGTTGACCATACTTTGTTTGCGCTTAAAGACGGCCACGTGTCGTTTGCGATCAAAGGTGCTTTGAACAAGCACACGGTTAACATCACCCCAGCGCAAGCTTGAGTGGTTGAGTCTGGCGCTAAGCTGGTCTAGCCTTCATTTCGGTGGAGGCCTCGCAAAAAGCCCGCTTAGCGCGGGTTTTTTGCTTTTTAAGCTAACTTCATGCATGACTCGTGCTCTCTTATATAAATACTAAAATCACACCATGAAATTCGTAGACGAAGCCTATATTGACATTTCTGCAGGAGATGGCGGGGCAGGCTGCGTCTCATTCCGGCACGAAAAATACAATGAATTCGGTGGCCCCAATGGCGGTGATGGTGGCCGTGGCGGACACGTTTTTGCGGTTGCTGACTCCAACTTGAACACACTGGTCGACTATCGCTATTCACGCCGTCATGACGCCAAGCGCGGCCAACACGGCATGGGTTCAGATATGTTTGGCGCGGCTGGCGACGATATCATCCTCAAAATGCCCGTAGGCACCATCATCACCGATTCCGAAACTGGTGAAGTGTTGTTTGAGCTGTTAGAAGACGGCGAAATCATCACCATTGCCAAAGGCGGTGATGGTGGATTTGGCAATTTGCGTTTCAAAAGTGCGATCAATCGCGCGCCGCGTCAAAAAACACCGGGCTGGCCAGGTGAACGCAAAAGCTTG
>JAYVSU010000211.1:0-8923 GCA_043775055.1 Polaromonas sp. | reverse complement strand
ATACCGGGGCGGCATCTCGTCGCCCTTGTCTGCGGCGACCGCGTGTTCCCGTTTGTCGCCGTATTTAGCATTTGGCTGCGTCAGCTTGCGCGAGGTGGTGCAATCCACTTACTACGCGATTGCCGAGTTGCCAACAGGCAATTGGCAAAAAAAGGGCTTGGTTGCCTTTGTCAGCCGCTTGTACTGGCATTGCCATTTCATCCAAAAATTAGAGTCTGAGCCGGCGCTGGAGTACCAAAACGTCCACCGAGGCTACGACGGTTTGCGCGAAAACGATTGGAACCCAGCGCATTTTGACGCCTTGACGACAGCACGCACTGGCTGGCCGCTGGTGGACGCTTGCGTGGTGATGCTGCGCGAGACCGGCTGGCTCAACTTTCGCATGCGCGCCATGTTGGTGTCCGTCGCCGCTTACCCGCTGTGGCTGCATTGGCGACCGGTCGGGCAGTGGCTGGCGCGGCAGTTTTTGGACTACGAGCCAGGCATCCACTGGAGCCAGATGCAAATGCAATCTGGCACAACGGGCATCAACACCACGCGGGTATACAACCCCATCAAACAAGCGCAAGACCACGACCCGTATGGCCACTTTGTACGCCGCTGGCTGCCCTACATGCGCCGCGTGCCAGACACTTATTTGTTTGAACCTTGGCTTATGCCTGAAACGCTGCAGCAGCATCTGAAGTTAACAATAGGCAAGGGCGCTGAATTCGACATTCCTGAACCCGTGGTTGACCTCTCAACCGCTACCCGCGAAGCCAAAGCCAAGCTACACAGCCGCCGCGCACTGCCAGAGGTGAAGGCGGGTAAGGCAGCGATTGTTGAGAAGCATGCTTCAAGGTCAAAGACTAGAGACCACAAAACCAGCGCAACAAAGCGGAAATCGACAAAAAAGACGCCAGAAGCGAGTAGTCCTCAAATCGCGTTAGATTTTTAGAATCGCACCCTTTATGAAAATGATCAAAAAAGCCAACCTGCCTAGCAAAATCTGCATCCACTGCCAGAGGCCCTTCACCTGGCGAAAAAAATGGGAGAAGGTGTGGGACGGGGTGAAATATTGCTCTGACCGCTGCCGTATGAGCTATTCAGGCAATAAAGGCGGAAAAACACCGTGAAAAATGTCATTTACTGGTTTCGCAACGACCTGCGCGTCGCCGATAACCCAGCTTTTTCTCGAGCCTGCCAGCAAGCCGACAATGTTTTCGCTGTCTATGTGCATGACCCCAAACACGATGTGCAAACCCAGTGGGGCTTTGAGCGTGTGGGCACGCACGGCAAGGTATTTTTGGCAGCGCGTTTGCAAGATTTAGCGGCGCAATTGCAGGCTGTGGGATATGAGTTGGTAGAGTTGCACGGTTCGCACAAAGATGCATTGCCAACCTTCGCCAAGCTGCATGACACCGCAGCTATCTACTGTGAAGACATCGCCGCGCCAGAAGAGCAAGATGATGTCGCTGCGTTGCAAGCCGCAGGTCTGCAAGTCAAAACGCATTGGCAATCGAGTTTGCTTGAGCCTGATGACTTGCCTTTCGAGGTGCAAAACTTACCAGCCGTGTTCACCGCTTTCAGAAACAAAGTTGAAAAACTAAATATGAAGCCACGCGAGCCGCTATTTCACAGCAAGAATTTGCCCGAGTCAGCAGCCGACAAGCACCTGAAACATTACTTTGCCAATGACTTTGCGCTGACTTACAAACAAACGCGTAACCAGCCTATGAACTGGACGCCCAAAGAGCATTTTTCGACCCAATTTTCGCCTTGGTTGGCCTGTGGTGCGATTTCAGTGCCCATGATTTATGCGGAACTGAAGCGTTTTGAAGCCGAACGCGGCGCAAACGACAGCACGTATTGGATTTGGTTTGAACTCTTGTGGCGCGATTACTTTAGGTTTTTGCATTTACAACATGGTAAAAATCTCTATAGAAAACAAGGGCTTGGCGATGCAGCGCTTGCAAAAGTACCGAACAACCCGCAAGGCCTGATGCGTTGGCGCGAAGGCCGAACCGGCGAGCCATTGGTCGATGCTGGTATGCGCGAACTCGCCGCGACGGGTTGGCTGTCTAACCGCATGCGCCAAGTGGTGGCCAGCTATTTGATTTACGACTTAGGTGGCGACTGGCGCGCTGGCGCGGCGTGGTTTGAGAGCCAGCTCATTGACTACGACGTTTACAGCAACCAAGGCAACTGGCTGTACATCGCAGGGCGTGGCACAGACCCGCGCGGTGGGCGACGGTTTAACCCACTGATGCAAGCACAACAGCATGATCCAGACGGCGTTTATAGGCGCTTTTGGAGTAATAAATGATTAAAAATAGCTATAAATTTAATAGCTGCTCAGGCAGTAAATACGCCGGCTATAGCCTAAAAATGCACTAAAAAACCTGTTAAAAATGATAGCAAACACAAAAAACACCAAAATTCGCGCAAATGCCAATAAAAAAGACAATGCAAAAACGCTCAGATTGATCCTAGGCGATCAGCTCAACCCGCTGCACAGCTGGTTCAAAACCTTGGACGACAGCGTGGTTTATGTGTTGATGGAGATGCGCCAAGAGACGGATTACGTGCTGCACCATGCGCAAAAAATCATCGCCATTTTTGCGGGTATGCGTGATTTTGCGGCGCAGCTCAAAGCGGCGGGGCACCGCGTGCATTACATTGCTATTGACGATGTTGCGAACTTATCGACCATCACCGACAACCTCAAGGCGCTAATCGCCCACTACCAAGCCACGGCGTTTGAGTACCAAGCGCCCGATGAATGGCGGCTGGATGTGCAGCTGGCGGATTTTGCAAAAAGTTTGAAAATTTCTAGCCAAATGGTTGATTCAGAACACTTTTTTACCGCTAGGGATGAAGTCGCTAAAGTCTTCGGAGAGCGAAAAAAATGGTTGATGGAGACCTTTTACCGCGCCATGCGGGTGAAGCACGGCGTCTTGATTGAAGATAACACCAAGCCGCCGCAGCCTGTAGGCGGGCAGTGGAATTTTGATGCGGAGAACCGCAAAGCTTGGCCTGGCGTGCCTGCAGCGCCGGTGGATATTCGCGTTTTAGATCGAAAAAATTACGATCACTCGGCACTATGGGAAACTATTGTCAAAGCCGGCGTGAAAAGCTTTGGTGAGCCCAATGCAAAACAATTCGGTTGGCCGCTGAATCGCGCCGAAGCCTTGGCGCAGCTTAATACGTTTATCGACCAAGTTCTGCCAAATTTTGGCGACTTTGAAGACGCGATGAGCAGCAAGTCATGGCGTTTGTTCCATTCTTTGCTATCGTTTTCAATGAACGTGAAGATGCTGAACCCGCGCGAAGTTGTGGCCAAAGCCGAAGCAGCAGGGCGATCAGGTGCTGCGCCGCTGGCTGCGGTGGAGGGGTTTATTCGGCAAATACTGGGTTGGCGCGAGTTTGTGCGTGGGTTTTATTGGGCCAAAATGGGAGAATCTGCAGGTGTGAAAGCAGATGCCAGCTACGCCGACAACAACTTCTTTGACCACCAGCTGCCACTGCCGCAATGGTTTTGGACGGGTGATACAAAAATGCGCTGCATGGCGGCGGCGGTCGGGCAATCGCTGGAGCAGGCCTACGCCCACCACATTCAACGGCTGATGGTGATTGGCAACTTTGCACTCTTGGCGGGTTTGAACCCCAAGGAGCTGCATCACTGGTATTTGGGCGTTTATATCGATGCTTTTGAGTGGGTGGAACTGCCCAACACCGTAGGCATGAGCCAGTTTGCCGACGGTGGGTTGCTGGCCACCAAGCCCTACACCAGCAGCGCAGCGTACATTGACCGCATGAGCGACTACTGCAAAGGCTGCCATTACGACAAAAAGCTGCGCGAAGACACGCCGTCTAAAAAAGCCTGCCCCTTCAACGCGCTGTATTGGGACTTTCACCTGAAACATGCCGATAAATTAGCCGCCAACCCGCGTATTGGCATGGTTTACCAGCAGCTCAAAAAGATGGATGCGGGGAAAATTGAAGCGTTGAAGGCGCAGGCGGCGCACTTGCGGGGGCGTTTGGATCAGTTGTGACCCTAGGGTGAAATGCGGTGAAGTTATGATTGGGACATGATTTTTGACGACTTTTTGCCTACCGCTGAATACTGGCTGTACCGAGCTAGCAGCTACTTGCTGACCAACGTGATGGACGACCCAGCTTGGTTGGCGTTGATTTTTTGTTAACTCCTAACTTACTTTCCTCGTAAACATCTGTTCCATGATGCAACTTCAAGACATTCTCTACTCTCAAGGCTTTGGTACACGGCGCGTATGCGCAGGACTCATTCAGCAGGGCTTAGTTCGTGTTTATGATGTAAATAATACTGTAGCCGGCGTAAATGTTACCGATGGTGCTACTGAATTTGTAGCAAAAGGACTGCGTTTTAAGGTGCAAGGCGAAGATTGGGAATACCACGAGCATGCCTACGTGCTGTTCAACAAACCGACGGGTAGCGAGTGCTCGCAAAAGCCGTCTATGCACCCCAGTATTTACACATTTTTGCCATCGCCACTGCGCTTACGACCTCAAAAAAGTGCGATTCAAGGTGTGCAAGCCGTAGGGCGTTTGGACCAAGACACCACGGGCATGTTGTTGATGAGTGATGACGGCCAGTTCATCCACCGCATGAGTTCTCCTAAAAAGCACGTTTCTAAGGTTTATGAAGTGACGACCAAACACCCGCTGGACGACAAGCAGGTGCAAAAGCTGCTCTCGGGTGTGGTGCTGGACGATGACCCCAAGCCCGTCAAAGCGGCGGCGGCCGAAATGGTGTCTGAGTTTCACCTCAAACTCACGTTGACAGAGGGCAAATACCACCAAGTCAAGCGCATGCTGGCAGCGGTGAGCAACCGCGTGGAAGGGTTGCACCGCTCGCAAATCGGCGGTTTGAAGCTGCCGGATGACTTGCTTCCTGGGCAGTGGCGTTGGCTGTCTGAGACGGATATGGCGTTGATGATGGGTACGTCAGTTGACGGAAAATCAGCCGAAGGAAAAAAATGACAACCTTGCTTAAAAGACGAGCATTCTGGTTCGCTATTCTCGCTTTCCCAATAGCTGCATGGGCACAAAAAAGTGTTTATTTAGAAGAGCTTACGACGCAAGAAGTCGCCGCGATGGTAAGCCATAGCGCATCTAAGCCATCTGTGCCGTCGATTGTGATCATCCCCATTGGTGGGACTGAGCAAAATGGCCCACACATGGCCATTGGCAAACACAACACCCGCGTGAAGGTGCTGGCAGGGCGGATTGCGACCAGTCTAGTGGCTGCGAATTTGCCCACCATCGTCGCCCCTGTGGTGAGCTATGTACCAGAAGGCGCTATCAACCCGCCGACCGAGCACATGAAATGGCCGGGCACGGTGTCGATTTCAGAAGACGCGTTCAAAAGCATGTTGTTGTCTGCCGCGCGCAGCTTCAAGCAGCATGGGTTTTCCGACATTGTCCTGATTGGCGACCACGGCGGTTACCAATCGGCTTTGGCGGCTGTGGAGGCGGTGTTTAACAAAGAATCTAAAACTGGCGCCAGGGTGCATTTCATTGCGGATTACTACCGTGCCACGGCATCCACAGAATCCGGTTACATCGCCGCTTTACGCGCAAAAGGTCTGAGTGATTACGAAATTGGTACCCATGCGGGCTCGGCAGACACTTCTTTGCAGCTGGCCATAGACCCCAGCACCGTAAAAACCGAGAAATTCGCCGAATCTGCGAAGCTGGGCAGGCCGGGAGGCACACTTGGTGACCCTAAAGCGGCAAGTGTTGCTTTGGGTCAAATCGGCTTAGATGCAACGGTTAAAATGACGACTTTAGCAATACAAAAAGCGATTTTGAAATGATCATGCGTTCAACGTTGGTAGGTAAGTTAGTAGTTGCCGCTGGGTGTGTGTTGGCAGGCAGTGCTGTCGTCGGAGCATGGGCTGTTGCACAAACAGCTCAAACAGCGCCCACAACTGCCGAAAAGACTAAAATAGAGACAAAAACGGCTGTAGCCGGCGTAAATATTGTATCTTTAGCTATAGATGTAATAGCAGGTATGCCGCCTGTAGTTAATCCTAAAAACCTCTACAGCGAGGTGGTAGCTGGCAAAATGAGCACGGCCATGAATGGCGTTTTAGAGCGCGTTTATGTGCCTAACCGTGCGGCAAATACCGTCTCTGTGATCGACCCTGCGACTTTGAAAGTCGTTGACACCTTCAAAGTCGGCATCAACCCGCAGCACGTCGTGCCGTCGTGGGATTTGAGCACGCTGTGGGTAGCCAACAACGCCGAAGGGCGCACCGACGGCAGCTTGACCCCAATTGATCCCAAAACTGGCAAACCCGGTAAGTCGATTCCTGTGGATGACCCGTACAACCTGTACTGGTCGCCAGACGGTAAATACGCCATCGTGGTGGCAGAAGCGCACAAACGCCTTGATTTCCGTGACCCTAAGACCATGGCGATGCAGTTTTCCATTGCCACACCAACCTGCGCAGGCATCAACCACGCGGATTTCTCCATCGATGGCAAGTTCGTGGTGTTTACCTGTGAATTTAACGGCTCTGTGACCAAAATCGACTTGGTGAACCGCAAAGTGCTGGCAACGCTGAAGCTCAACGCTTACTTTGACCGCCCAGATGCGTTGGCGGCTATCGCCTCCACTGGCAAAGCGGGTTCAAAGTCTCGGTATATTCCTGACCCTGCCAACCCAGCGAGTCAAATTTGCACCACCCCCGGCATGCCCCAAGACGTGCGCAGCTCGCCGGATGGTTCGACGTTTTTCATCGCCGACATGATGGTTGACGGCGTTCACGTGGTCGATGGTGAGTCGTTCAAGCAAATCGGGTTCATTCCAACCGGCCCGGGTGCACACGGCATTTACCCCAGCCGCGACGGTAAAAGCTTTTACGTGGCCAACCGTGGCAGCAACAAAATCAGAGGTACACCCGGCGGTCCTGGCAGCGTCTCCGTAGTTGACTTTGCGACCCGCAAAGTAACCAAAACTTGGAGCATCCCAGGCGGTGGCAGCCCGGACATGGGCAACGTCAGTGCCAACGGCAAACACCTGTGGCTGAGTGGTCGTTATGACGACGTGGTGTACCGCTTTGATACCGAAACGGGCGCTGTCGATAAAGTCAAGGTCGGCCGCGAGCCGCATGGTTTGACAGTTTGGCCGCAGCCAGGGCGTTATTCTCTCGGCCATACAGGTAATTTGCGCTAATCACAGTTTTTATCGGTTGTTCATGGCCTTTAAGCTATGCTGGAGATACCATGAATCTGATGCTTGACTCCTTTTGGCGCGCAGCCGCTTACTGCTTGCATCCGCGCGTGATTGCGCTGTCGTTTCTGCCACTCGTCGTCATGGTCGCTTTGGCACTTGGTTTGGGCTACTTTTACTGGGAGCCAAGCTTGGAGTGGGTCAGGTCATCACTAGATTCAGTCAGCTTGATGAACACGTTTTGGAACTGGCTGCAAAGCATGGGCATGGGCAATTTGAAAACCGTCCTGGTGCCTTTGATTGTGATTTTTGCAGTCACACCTGTGGTAGTTATTTTGTCCTTGGTTTTGGTGGCGGTGATGATGACGCCGGCCATGGTGTCCTTGGTGGCTGAGCGGCGTTTTAGCCAATTGGAGCGCAAAAAAGGCGGCTCCATGATGGCCAGTGTTACGTGGTCGTTGGGTTCAACACTCTTGGCGGTCATTGTGTTGGTCTTGACGATTCCACTGTGGCTGGTGCCCCCACTGATTTTGATTTTGCCGCCTTTGATTTGGGGTTGGTTAACTTACCGCGTTATGAGTTTTGATGCCTTGGCAGAGCACGCCAGCAAAGAAGAGCGCCGCGCCATCATGCAAAAGCACCGTGGTAACTTGCTGGTCATAGGCATCATCACCGGCTATTTGGGTGCTGCGCCCAGTTTGGTGTGGGCTTCTGGCGCTTTGTTTGCTGCAGCTTTTGTGATTTTGGTACCCGTGGCGATATGGATTTACACCTTGGTGTTTGGCTTTGCGTCGCTGTGGTTCAGCCATTATTGTTTGGCAGCGTTGACGCTGATGCGGGCGGAGCAGGTTGTTATGGATGCGCAGAAGGCGGCATCAGCGCCTGGCATTGTGCCTGAAATTACGGCTATTTCGCCAGCAGCTTTGTCTCATGTGGAGCGTTTAAATTGACGAATATAGAATCTGAGACTGCAGTTTTGAAATTTGGTCTCATCATCATTGGTGATGAAATCATGTCTGGCAAACGCACGGATAAACATTTACCCAAAGTCATTGAGTTGATGGCAGAGCGCGGTTTGCAGCTGGACTATGCAGAATATGTGGGCGATTCACCAGAGCGCATCACTGCGACTTTGAAGCGCGCTTTTGACTCGGGTGACGTGGTGTTTTCTACGGGCGGCATTGGCGCAACACCCGATGACCACACCCGCCAATGCGCAGCCAAAGCATTAGGTGTTGATCTAGCATTGCACCCGCAGGCTGAGGCCTTGATTCGTGAGCGCATGCAAGACACGGCGCGGGAGCAAGGCACGACATACGAGCCAACGCATCCAGACAATGTTCACCGCCTCAACATGGGTGTGTTTCCGGTTGGGGCCAGCATTATCCCCAACCCATACAACAAAATTCCTGGATTTACTTGCCAAGGCGCTTCAAAACAAGGGGCAGTTCATTTTGTACCCGGTTTCCCAGTGATGGCGTGGCCGATGGTGGCTTGGACGCTGGACACTTGCTATGCGCATTTGTTTCAAAAGTCAGCGTACATTGAAAAATCGGTGATTGTGTTTGGTTCGATGGAAGCCATGCTGACGCCGTTGATGTTGGCCTTGGAGCGGGACTTCCATGGCATCAAAGTCTTTAGTTTGCCGAGTGTGGATCACCCGACTTACGGGCGACACATCGAACTAGGCGTTAAAGGTGAACCTGTCATGGCTGATCAGGCTTA
>JAYVSU010000210.1:0-6282 GCA_043775055.1 Polaromonas sp. | reverse complement strand
ACTATCAGCGTACTCAAACTGCTGGGGCGTCGCTGGCCGTGGCCCGTTGTTTGGTTGTTGGCTTGTGCCGTGGTGGTGGGTTTTGATCCTTGGGCGCTGTTGCAAGCAGGGTTTTGGCTCAGTTTTGTCGCGGTGGGGGTGCTGTTTGCGACTGATGTGTCCGGTCAAAGTCAGCAAACCATGCGCACTTCGCAAGGCTCTACGCCAAGTTCACCACAGGTTCTGGGTTGGTTCAAACGCCTGAAAACATCTTTGCACCAAGGGGCGCGCGAGCAACTGGTTATCACCTTGGCGCTCACGCCGCTGACGCTGTTGTTGTTCGGTCAAGTCTCGGTGGTGGGTTTAATGGCCAACGCGGTGGCGATTCCGTGGGTGACTTTGGTGGTTACACCATTGTCGATGTTGGGCACCGCTTATGCACCGATCTGGGACTTGGCGGCTTGGGCCGTGGCAGGTTTGTCGCTCTTTTTAGGGTTTTTGGCCAAATGGTCATTCGCCACCGTGTCAGTGGCGCAGTCATCGGCGGTGGTCAGCATCATCGGGGTGGTGGGCGGTTTGTTTCTGGTCATGCCGTGGCCTTGGCGGCTGCGGGCGTTGGGGCTGCCGCTGTTGTTGCCCGTTGTTTTGTGGCAAGCGCCTAGACCGCTAGACGGTGAGTTTGAATTGCTAGCTGCAGATATTGGTCAAGGCAATGCTGTGATTGTACGAACCGCGAAGCACACCTTGGTTTACGACGCTGGCCCGCGCTTTTCAGCTGAAAGCGATGCTGGTCATCGTGTGCTGGTGCCGCTCCTGCGCTCTTTGGGTGAGCGGGTCGACACCGTTATGCTCAGCCACCGTGATATTGACCATTCGGGCGGTATCAAGTCGGTTTTGACAATGTATCCAAATGCGCAATTTATCAGCTCGATAGAAGATGCGCATGCGCTGCATGGCGTCAAACCGGCAAGTCGCTGCTTAGCTGGCCAGCATTGGCAGTGGGATGGTGTCGATTTTGATGTGCTGCACCCGACGAGCCCAGACTATGAAACCGCCCAAAAGCCCAATGCCATGAGCTGCGTGCTACGCGTCAGTACCTCAATCAGCACCAAAAGTGGGATGCACCAAAGCAGTGCATTGCTGGTTGGAGATTTGGAAATGGCGCAAGAGGCCAGATTGATCGAAGCTCAATTGACCCATGCTGCTGGTATCCCGCCGCTACAAAGCACGGTCCTGTTGGTGCCGCACCACGGTAGCAGAACCTCGTCCAGTGAGCCTTTTTTAGATGCCGTGAAGCCCACGCTTGCGATAGTGCAAGCGGGGTATCGAAACCGTTTCAAGCATCCAGTGGCTGAAGTGATGGCCAGATATACCGCGCGAAGCATTCAAACGGTGGATTCTGCTCACTGTGGTGCTCTGCGTTGGATGTCAGAGCAACCTAGCAACTTTGTATGTGAACGCGAGCGTGCTATGCGTTATTGGCACCATCATGTGCCTTAGTTGCATAGTTTTTTTTGAGCCTAGAGTTGATGCGGGCAAATAAATAGGCCCATATCTTGCTATCCTTAGTCTGAGGCTAAAAGTAGGAGACCTTTGGTATGCAGAAATTCGACGAAATGTATAAAAAAATGCCTTATGAGTTTTTTACTCAAGGGGCAGGTGTTCGGGAGCATTACAAAAACTATGACATCTGGCTGGCACAGCAGCCCGGTGACATGATGACCAAGCGTCGTGAAGAAGCTGAAATGATCTTCCGCCGCGTCGGCATCACTTTTGCCGTCTATGGTGCTAAAGACGAAGATGGCGCGGGTACTGAACGCTTGATTCCGTTTGATTTGATTCCCCGCATCATCCCTGCGCACGAATGGTCGACTATGGAAAAAGGCTTGGTTCAGCGCGTGACCGCCTTGAACCGATTTATCCACGACGTTTACCACGACCAAGAAATCATCAAAGCGGGTATCGTGCCGCGTGAACAAATCATTCAAAACGCGCAGTTCCGTCCTGAGATGATGGGTGTGGCCGTGCCTAACCAAATTTATTCGCAAATCAGCGGCATTGACATCGTGCGGGCCCCTGATGCCAAAGGCAATGGCGAGTACTACGTGCTGGAAGACAATCTACGCGTTCCCAGCGGTGTGAGCTACATGCTGGAAGACCGCAAGATGATGATGCGCTTGTTCCCTAATTTGTTCAACACGCACCGCGTCGCGCCCATTGCCCATTACCCCGATTTGCTGTTGGAAACTCTGCGTGCCAGTGCCCCTGCCAGCGCGGCTGAGCCTTTGGTGGTGGTGCTCACGCCGGGCATGTACAACAGCGCGTATTTTGAGCACGCCTTCTTGGCGCAGCAAATGGGCGTGGAGTTGGTGGAAGGTCAAGATTTGTTTGTGAAAGACAAGTTTGTCTTCATGCGCACAACCCGTGGCCCAAAACGCGTGGATGTGATTTACCGCCGCGTCGATGACGACTTTTTGGACCCAACCGTGTTCCGTCCTACATCCACTTTGGGCTGTCCTGGTTTGCTAGGTGCGTACCGTGCCGGCAATGTGAGTATTTGTAATGCCGTGGGCACCGGGGTAGCAGATGACAAATCGATTTACCCCTACGTGCCAAAAATGATCGAATTCTACTTAGGTGAAAAGCCTATTTTGAAGAACGTGCCGACCTACATGTGCCGCAATGCCGATGATTTGAAATACACCTTGGCGAATCTGAAAGACTTGGTAGTCAAAGAAGTCCATGGCGCGGGCGGCTACGGTATGTTGGTGGGGCCGGCTTCTACCAAGGAAGAAATTGAAGATTTCAGAGCGGCCATCATTGCCAACCCAAGTGGCTACATTGCGCAACCAACGCTGAGTTTGTCCAGTTGCCCGACCTTTGTGGAAAGTGGTATTGCGCCACGCCATATTGACCTGCGGCCCTATGTGCTCAGTGGCAAAACCGTGCAAATGGTGCCCGGTGGTTTGACGCGCGTGGCGCTCAAAGAAGGCTCTTTGGTGGTCAACTCGTCGCAAGGCGGGGGCACTAAAGACACGTGGATTTTGGAGGAATAAATCATGTTATCGCGCACCGCAGACCATTTATTTTGGATGTCCCGTTACACCGAGCGTGCCGAGAACACGGCACGCATGTTGGATGTGAACTACCAAGCATCTTTGTTGCCGCAAACTTCAGAAATGGCACTGTTGGGCTGGCAAGGCTTGCTGTCTATCAGCGAGTTGTCTGGGCTCTATACCAAGTTACATGGCGAAATCACGTCACAAAAAGTGATGAACTTCATGGTGATCGACGAGAACAATGCTTCCTCTATCGTCTCTTGCCTGCATGCAGCGCGTGAAAATGCGCGTGCTGTCCGTGGTACGTTGACGACCGAAGTGTGGGAAACCCTCAATCAAACTTGGCTTGAGGTGAAGCGCAAAATCCAAGAAGGTGAGTTTGAAGAAGATCCAGGTCAATTTTTAGAGTGGGTGAAGTTTCGCTCGCACCTGTCGCGTGGTGTCACTATTGGCACCATGTTGATGGATGAGGCCTTGCACTTCATGCGTTTGGGTACTTTTTTAGAGCGTTCTGACAACACTGCGCGTTTGGTAGACGTCAAATTTCATGCCTTGCAAGGCGAGTTTTTTGGCTCAAACCTCGACAAAGAAAAAGACAAAGACCAAGAATACGACTTCTACCACTGGAGTGCTATTTTGCGCAGCGTCAGCGGGTTTGAAATCTACCGCAAGGTCTACCGTGACGTTATCAAGCCAGAGCGCGTGGCCGAGCTGTTGATTTTGCGCCACGACATGCCACGCTCCTTGCACGCCAGCTTGAACGGCGTGGTAGAGAACTTGGGCTTTATTGCCAACGACCAATCAAGTGAAACGCAACGTCGCGCCGGTAAATTGCGCGCCGAATTGCAATATGGCCGCATCGATGAAATCTTGGCCACAGGCTTGCACGCTTACCTCACACAGTTCCTAGACCGCGTGAATGAACTGGGTGCGCACATCAGCCGGGATTTTTTAGTGCCTTCAGAAGGGTAAGTTTTGATGGTGCCGAAATGGCAAGTTGTAATTACTTTGCGGCCTGTTGTTTCGGCATAGCACTATTTGACATGGCATTCGCCACTTCACGCCCCAAATCAATCACAGACATCGCGTAATAACTGCTCCAGTTGTAGCGTGTGATGGTGTAGAAATTTTGCGTCCCTGCCACGTAGCTAGGTTCGTTGCCCGCAATGCTGGGGTCGCCATTTTGCAGCTCAATCAGCGCCAATGGGCCGTTGTGCTGTGTAGCTTCTCCCGTTAAAACAGCGCCTTTTGCGGTAAAACTTGGTACGGAGAAAGTCGGCAAAATATCAGGCGCCATCAAGGCGTCCATGTCCAGTTTGGTCGCGTCAAAGCTTACGGGGTAATGTGTTGCCATACCGGGCTGCCAGCCGTAGGCTTTGAAGTAATTGGCGACTGAGCCAATCACATCGGCGGGGCTGTTGAACAAGTCTACCTTGCCATCACCGTCAAAATCAATCGCAAACTTGGCCCAGCTGCTGGGCATGAACTGCGGCAAACCCATGGCACCCGCGTAGCTGCCTTTGAGCGACAGCGGGTCGGTGCTGGTGCGGTAGGTGAGCGACAAAAAGTGTTCCAATTCGCCTTTAAAAAACGCCTGCCGCTCAGCCGCACGAGGGTGTGAACTGGGGAAGTCAAACGTCAAGGTTGCCAAGGTGTCAACGACTCTGAAAGTTCCGGTATCGCGGCCATAAATCGTTTCTACGCCAATGATGCCGACAATGATTTCAGCTGGCACGCCAAACTCTTTTTCTGCGCGCTCCAGCGTTGCGGCATTGGTTTGCCAAAATTTGACACCTGCTTTGATGCGAATCTGGTCAATAAACCGACTGCGGTAAACCCGCCAGTTTTTGGCCGTACCGCGTGGGGCAGGTTGCATCAGTCTTGAAACTTGAGGCAAATACTGCGCTTGGCTGATCGCGCTGCGCACCCACTGCGGATCCATATCGCGTCGTGCGGCAATGTCGTCAGCCATCTGCATCGCCGAGTCGCGGGAGCCGTAAAGCTCACTTTTATATCTATTTTGAGCTGTAGCCGGCGTATTTATTGATAAGTTAGCTATTAATATTATATCAAATAATTTAAATCTTTGCAAAATTGAGAAACGAACGGGCATGATGGTTGGCGAAGTATTGAATGTATCGGAGTCAACTGAGATTTTGCAGTTGAACTCGCAATTCGCGGGACAGTAGGGTCAGCGAGTTTTTGGATGAACCCGCTGGTGTTGATTTTGCATAACGCATGGCTTCTAGTTTAATCAAGCTAGCCGCGATTGGCTGGGCTGCGTCGCCAAAATGCTGCATCAAAAGCACAGATAGTTCACGTGGTGATGCATTTTGATGCACACCTTCAATACCAAGTTTGACCGAACGCGCCTGCACTTGGCCTAAAAGCCGCAGCCAAGGGTCATGTTGGCGTTTGTCCCACTGCGTCCAAACGGCACCACACAAACTCACAAAAACCAAGAGTCCAATCACGACATAGCTCAAGTCCTCCCAGCTAGGGGACTGAAAGCCCATGTTCTTGAGCAGCTCAAACTGCTTGGCTTGCGTGTAATTGAGCACCCGCTGGTTCCAAGTGTTGTTGACAGCTTCCCAAGCTGAGCGAATCTGCCTGAGTGGATTGAAACCCACAGTCTCCCAAACATTGCCTAAAACATTGTTCATCACACCGCCAAAAGCGCCGGCTGGCGAGGCGAGGCGCTGCAAATCGTCAATCCTCTGCGGCGAGACGGCAGATGTCGGGTCCACGCGGATCCAGCCGCCTGCCTGCCAGACCTCTGCCCAAGCATGCGCATCGCTCTGGCGCACCACCCAGTAGCCATCCACAGCGTTCAGCTCGCCGCCTTGGTAACCTGTCACCACGCGTGCCGGCACATCCAAGGCGCGCATCATAATCACAAAAGACGAGGCAATGTGCTCGCAAAAACCTGCTTTGCGGTCAAACCAGAACTCATCCGCTGTGTTGTCGCCGTACAAACCCGGCTCCAAGGTGTAGCTGTAACCGCCCGTGCGCAGGCGCTGCATCACCGCATTGACCAGGGCGCTGGTATCGGCCGTGGCGTAACGTGGGTCACGTCGAATATCGGCGGCCAACTGCAAAGTGCGCGGGTTGTAACCGGCGGGGAGGTCAAGGTAGTCTTGCAAATTGAGCTCTAATTTTTCTGGCCCATGTTTGAACGACGTGTAACTTTGCGCCTTGTAACGCACCAGTTCGGAGATGGTGCGGTTGGTCAGCCATTGCAAAT
>JAYVSU010000209.1:0-16311 GCA_043775055.1 Polaromonas sp. | reverse complement strand
CGCGATGGTTCCAGCCACGGGTTTGGAGACACCAATCCCTAGCAAAGCGTCGATCGCTAAATCGCACTGCGCGGGTGGCTCGGTGACGATGCTGACGCCGGCTTGGCGGGCGCGGGCCAAGGCGGCGCGGCTGTCGGCGGGGCAAGTCACCTCGTTGCCTAGCCAGGTCACGACCGGCTGGCGGCCCCAGGTTTGCAGGTGCATGGCGGCTTCTAGGCCGTCGCCACCGTTGTTACCGGGGCCGCAAGCAACCCAAATGGTCTGCGCACGCGGTGCAATGGCACACGCCAAGCGCGCAACGGCCAAGCCGGCGCGTTGCATGAGCGTGTTGGGCGGGCGTTGCGCGGCAGCAGCTTGCTCGATAGCGCGCGTGCTGGCGACGTTGTGCAGTGGGTAGCTGTAAGCGGTGTCTAGGCAGATGAGTGACATGGTCAGCTCATCATAATTCCAATCTGCATCAAGCCGCTATTTTTGCTTTAACCAGTTTCAGCTTGGTGGGTGCAGCTTTTTTGACGACTTTCTTGAGGCCAGGTTTCGCGGGAGGTTTCGTGACAGGTTTAGCGACAGATTTAGCGACAGTTTTAGCTACAACTTTAGGTTTCGCCACTTTTTTGACAGCGACGGGTGCAGCGGCTACTGCGTCCTGCACTGGCTCAGGCGCTTTGACCGCTGGGGTGAAGGCCATCATCTCGTCAAACGACTTTTGCATGTATTTGGCCAGTTCTGGCAGGTCGGGCATGGCTTTGCGGCAGGCGATGAGGCCAAAGTCCAAGGAGCCGTTGTAGCTTTGCACAGTGACGTTGAGCGCCAAGCTGTGGGTAACGATGGAGACGGGGTAATACGTCACCATCTTGGCACCCGCCATGTACAGCGCCATTTTGGGGCCGGGCACGTTGGAAATAGCCACGTTGGCGACGGGTGGCATGTTGTTGGCGAGCTTGGAGCGGCCAAACAGGGCGGCCATGCCGCTCAAAATCCACGGCACACCGAGGGACGGAAAGTCGGTCGGCATGACGGAATTCATGCTGGCAGACGCGGCTTTGGCGGCTTTGCTGGCAGCGTTGATGGCCATCAGGCGTGCATGCGGGTCAGCGACTGTACTGGCTAAGCTGATGCGCATCATGGAGGCTTGGGTGTTCATGTCGGTGTTGCCAGCTTCACGCAGGCTGACAGGGACGCCGGCGAGCAGCGGCTGGTCGGGCACGCAGTTCAAATCTGCCAAATAGCGGCGCAATGCCCCTGAGCAGATGCCCATGACGACGTCGTTCAAGGTCACGCCGTTGCCTTTGGCGATGTGTTTGATGTCGCCCAAGTCAAACGACAAGCTGGAGAAAATGCGCTGGTTGGTGATGCTGACGTTGATGGGCGTTTTAGGCGCAAACCAGCGGTTTTTGGGTGGGCTGTCGGCTAGTTCCAAACCGCCGATACCCCTTGTTGCGACTTCCGGCTCTTCGTTTTTAGCTGGACGCAGCATTTGGTAGGCAGCGCGTGCCAGGGCGGGCAGGTTTTTGGCCAGTTTGGCACTTTGTACGGCGGTGTTTTTGATGCCCGCAACAGCCAACTCGGCAATGCCAAAATTGTCTGCAGCCATGGCACGGCGGTGGGGCGCGGGGCGTACATGGCGGGGAATGGCGGTGATGTCCATGATGGCGGTGGCCAGCGCGACGCCGGCTGCACCATCAACCGCTGCGTGGTGAACTTTGGAATAAAAAGCGACGTGGCGGGTGCCAGCGGGTGCATCGGGCGGCGTGACCAAGCCTTCAATCACGTAAAACTCCCACAAGGGGCGGCTGCGGTCTAGCAAGCTGGAGTGCAAGCGGCCAACGAGTTTGTCGAGCTGGGCGCGGGTGCCGGGCTTGGGCAGCACGGTACTGCGGATGTGGTATTCCATGTCCAAGTCGTCATCGGCCACCCAAATCGGGTTAGCCAGCTCGAAGGGCATGTTGACCAGTTTGCGCCTGAAAACTGGTGCCAAGTGCATGCGCTGGGTGATGTGGGCCCGCAAGTCTTCTAAAAAATCACCGTGGTAGCCGGCTGGCAGCTCAAAAATGTTCAATCCCCCCACATGCATGGGTTGCTCAGGGGTTTCTAGGTACAAAAAGGCTGCGTCTAAGCCGCTGAGGTGGTCCATGTGCGCTCCGAAAACGGGGTGTTTGGGGTCAAAGGATCAAATCATGCACGTTTTTTGCTTCAATTAACAGCACCCGCGTGACAAGCTAGAGGACCCAGTCTGTAAGCGACTAGGGTTTACGCTAAAGTACACCTGAGATCACAATTTTTCATATTTAAACTTTTTTCAACTTTCGCCCCAAGGACACTCCCATGAAATTGCAAGACAAAATCGCCATCGTTACCGGCGCCGCCAGCGGCATTGGCAAAGAAATCGCGCTGACCTATGCCAAAGAAGGCGCCAAAGTCGCGATTGCCGATATGAACATAGACGCTGCCGAAGCGGCAGCAGCCGAAATGCGCGCACTGGGCTTGCAGGCCATGGGCGTGGCGATGGATGTGACCGACGAGACACAGGTCAACGCCGGCGTGGCTGCCGTCGTGGCGGCGTGGGGCACTGTCGACATTTTGGTCAGCAATGCGGGGATTCAAATTGTCCACCCGGTGGAAGAGTTCAGCCTGGTTGAGTGGCGCAAGATGCTTGCGATTCACCTGGACGGTGCGTTTTTAACCACAAAAGCCTGCCTGCCACATATGTATGCTGGCAAACGCGGCGGCACGGTGATCTACATGGGTTCAGTGCATTCGCACGTTGCCTCGATGCTGAAAGCGCCCTACGTCACCGCTAAACATGGCTTGATGGGTTTGTCTAAAGTCGTGGCCAAAGAAGGCGCTGCGCATGGCGTGCGCTCCAACGTGATTTGCCCAGGCTTTGTGCGTACCCCGCTGGTGGACAAGCAAATCCCCGAGCAAGCCGCCAAGTTTGGCATCACCGAGCAAGAAGTGATTAAAAACATCATGCTCAAAGACACGGTGGACGGCGAGTTCACCACCGTGCAAGACGTGGCCGAGGTGGCGCTGATGTTTGCGGCTTTCCCAAGCAATGCACTGACCGGGCAGTCGCTGATTGTGAGCCACGGCTGGACGATGCAGTAAGCCCACCACAAGCGAAGATGTGAATATTTACCTAGGCAAAAGTGACCAAAGTCACTTTTGTGCAGCGCGAGAGAAGTAGATAATCAACTATTTACCGCTCAGCGAGGCACTTCATGAATGCGTGCGATGACTACAACGTGCTGCTTGTAGACGACCATCACATGATGCGTATGGGCCTCATGGCGCTGGCACAATCATCGAGCCGCTTGAACATTCATTGGTTTGAAGCCAGTAATTTGAGCGACGCCGTCTGCCTGTACCGCGAGCACCCGCGTATCGACTTTGTGATGCTGGACTTGAATTTGCCAGACAGCCAAGGTTTGCAGGGTGTACAGCGCTTCATGGGCGAGTTCCCACAAGCGCGATTGGCCGTATTTTCAGCCACAGAAGATGCATTTGTCGTGAATCAGGCCATGGCATTGGGCGCGACAGGGTTCATCCCAAAGTCCGCAGCGGCAGTGGCCACGTTAATGTCGGTCGAGTCACACTTAGAGAGTGTTCGTCCGCCCATGGCGCAACGACAGCCTCTGAATATGGCGAAGTCCATCGCCAACTTTGAAGCGATCAACCAGCCTTCCAAAACTACCCAAAGCACGCTGACCGATGCCTTAACACCAACGCAGTTGAAGGTGTTAGAACTGGTTCTTGCTGGTATGAGCAATCAAGAAATTGCGACTGCAAGCAAACTCGCTTTGGGCACAGTTAAAAACACGGTGTCCTCAACCATGTTGGCTCTTGATGTGCGCTCACGCTCGCACCTTATCAGCATGTTCAGGTAGTTATGGCTTTTGAGCTTCAAAACTCGACGGTCGCGGCATCGGAAAAATCCGAACAGTCGGCCGGTGAGTCGGGCAGTGACCGACGGATTTTGATTGAACAAGTTGACTCTTTACTCAGTACCAGTCTGTCCATCTTTATCACGGGGCTTTTATTGGCGGTCGCCTTTGCGCTGCTGTTTTACTGGAAAACGCAGCAAGTTGGCATTTTAATTTGGCTGCTTTGCTTGAACGCATGGCAAATATACCGCTGGACGGTCAGCCGAAAATACACCCAAACATCGCCAGAATTGCGGAATCCCGAAAAGGCAGTACGTGGCTACTGCTACGGCAATGCCGTCACCAGTACTTTTTGGGGCTTGGTGCCTTGGCTGTTTTTTCCGCATGGCGACATCACACTCACATCCATCATGGTGTTGGTGTTGATGGGCATTGCCTCAGGCGGTATAGGTTCGGTATCCTCCTACCGCTACACCGTGTATTGCTTGGTGATTCCCATCCTCACAGGGTTGGCAACTGCGCTGCTCTGGCAGGGCGACGTCGTTAACGTATTTTTAGGTATTTGCGCACTGGCCTACATGGCCTTGAATTTGCAACTCGGCTTAGAACAAAACAGATTGATCAACGAAGCCCTGCGCACGCGGTATGAAAAAGAGGATATTGCGCAGCGCTTGGTGGAGCAAGTTCGAATCGTCGAACGGGCTAGCCTAGAGAAAACCCGTTTTTTTGCATCTGCCAGCCATGATTTGCGCCAACCTTTGCACTCTTTGGGTTTATTCGGTTCAACCATTTTAAAAAAACTCAAAGATACCCCCGACGAGGAGCTTGGGCGCAATTTAATGCATTGTGTCGATGCGTTGGAAACGTCTTTCAGCTCGATGTTGGATGTCTCCAAGCTGGATGCTGGCGTGGTTGAAGTCAAGGCAGGCCCGGTATCTTTAGGACAAGTTTTTCGGCGATTACAAACCAACTACGGTCCGCAAGCTGAGGCGAAAGGTTTGAGCCTACGCTTTAAACCTGGCAACAAATGGGTGCAAGCAGACAGCGCTTTACTTGAACGTTTGCTAGGCAATCTCGTGCACAACGCACTGAAATTTACGCAAAAAGGCGGTGTGGTGGTAGTGGCACGCACGCATCGCCAGCACATCAGTGTCGAGGTCTGGGACACAGGGGTTGGCATGACGGCGCTTGAATTGCCACGCATTTTTGATGAGTTTTATCAATTGGGAAATCTCGAACGTGACCGATCTATGGGCTTAGGCATGGGTTTAGCCATCGTTAGGCGCTTATCAAAATTAATGGCGATACCCCTGACAGTCGCATCACGCCTAGACCGCGGAACCGCATTCAAACTGCGCATGCCGCCAACTTACCCACCAGAAAACATTGAAGCAAGGTCTGTACAAGTTGCCAGCAATACAGCCTTGGTTGTGGTGGCGGGCTTGCGTGTTTTAGTTGTAGATGACGAAGAAAATGTACGTGCCAGCACAGCCACTGCGTTACAGGCTTATGGACTGCATGTAGAAGTTGCAGATGGCGTAGAACAAGCTCGTGCTGCGGCGTTGCGGCTCGAGATGAATCATCAAGGTTTGCATGCCATCATCACAGACTTTCGTCTTCGCAACAATGAAGATGGCATCATGCTGGTCAATGAAATACGAATACTCTTGAACAGAAATATTCCTGCATTATTGGTTACCGGAGACACGGCACCTGAACGCGTAAAAAGAGCGCAAGACAGTGGTATTCGTGCCATCTATAAGCCCGTCAAGATTCACCATTTGGTAGAAGAATTGCAGCTTCAAATTTTTAGAAAAGTAACTGAATAGTTACGTTTGAGTGTGAATATTGCCGCCTAAGAAATGACTTTAGTAACTAGGTCGCCGTGACCATGCTGGGTACGCTACTTACATGCGTACCCCTGTTGATTACCCCGACTACTTTTATCCCGCTTCACGGATTGACATCTGGCAATTGCAAGATGGCAGACGCATCATGCTGCGGCCCATCTTGCCGCAAGACAGTAATTTATTAGGCGCGATGATTGAAGGCCTTTCGGCCACCACCAAACGGCTACGCTGCCACGGTGCAGTGAACGCCTTTTCTGCAAGCCGACTCGCACAAATGAGTGAAGTTGATCATAAAAATCATGTTGCATTTGTCATCACAGAATGTAATGGTGATAGAGAACGCGTCATCGCAGATGCGCGCTATGTTGTAGACACCCATGGCTCACAAGACAGCGCAGAATTTGCAGTTGTGGTTGACGATCAATGGCAGCGCATGGGCTTAGGTGAACACTGCATGCACGCCTTAACCAAAACGGCTGCTAAAGATGGTTTGCGCTGGCTGCATGGCGATGTCTTGGCCCACAATGAACGCATGATTGCGCTCATGAAGCGTTGCCATTTTTACTGCACACCTGACCGCAGCAACGACGGCATCGTGCATGCTGAAATTCTTTTAGATGAAAAGAATTACCAGCATGACATATATACCCGTAAATCTCGGATTTTGCGTTTGATGCAACGTTATTCATTCATCAAAAGCTTCTTCACAAAGAACATTCCTAGGAGCAAGCATGCATCATTACTCAAATCCTAAATTGGCATTGGTTCTTGGCAGTGGTGGTGTGCGCAGCATTGCAGCTTTAGGTGTTGCAGAAGTCCTTTGGCGAGAAGGGATTGCCCCTGATTTGATTGTTGGCTGCAGCGCTGGCGCCATGTTTGGCGCGCTTATTGCACTGGGGCATTCCGCAGAAGAATCCGTCAAAATTGCCACCACCTTGTGGACGGCTGAAGTCACTCGCAAACATCGCCTCTGCGCCATACCTCAAATGTTGTGGCCGCATTGGGGAAAGTTTGATGCGGATTTTTCACTGCGCGATGACCGTTTGATTTTGTCACGGCTCAAGCAAGCTTTTGGTGAAACACGTTTTGAAGACTTAAACATCTCGTTGCGGGTCAGCGCTACAGATGCGGCAACGGGTGATTCGGTGATCATTTCGCAAGGTCGTTTGGTTGACGCTTTGCGCGCAAGCATTGCCATGCCATTCATGTTTGCACCGCACCACGTTGAAGAGCGGCGCGTGATAGATGGTTTTGTGTCTGATCCTCTGCCCGTCAGTGCAGCCAGTGATGCACATACCGTCATTGCAATGGGTTTCAATGCACCCATGCCACAGCGAATCAATGGACCTTCACGACTTTTAGCGCAAGTGACATCAGCCATGACGAACAATTTGATGAATGCAAAATTAGAAGCTGCCCAAGCGAGCGGCATGCGTCTATTGAGGATTTCACCCAAACTGGAGCGTCGTATTGGGCTATTTGATACCCAAGCGATGCCTTATGTTGTTGAAGAAGGTCGCAAGGCGACTGAAGCGATGCTGCCTAGTATTTTTAAATTGCTCAACGCCAGGCCACAACTGATAGCCGCTTGAAAAAACCAATAGTTTACAAAAGCCCCGCCACCACATTCACCGTGATGGCGAGGATGATGACGTTGAAGAAAAACGCAATCACGCTGTGCAGCAGAACGAGGCGGCGCATGGGACGGGTGGTGATGGTCACATCCGAGGTTTGGCAGGTCATGTTCAGGACCAGCGAGAAGTAGGTGACGTCCCAGTAGTCGGGTTCAGGCTCGCCCGGAAAAGTGAGGCCCAGCCCCGCCATGTAGTAGCTGTGGGCGTACTCCTGCGCAAACACCAACGCAACGAACAGCCAGGCCAGCAAAATGGTGCAGCCCGCCAGCGCCACGTCCCACACCGATTTGGTTTTGGCGCCATGCAACTCCATCGACAAAGCCACAAGAACCACCATCGCCGTCACAATGCTGAGCGCCAACGCCGTCCATTTACCCTCTTGCTGATGGATGGCGCGCTGCTTGATGGCACTGGCGTGGGTGGTGGACATCATGTAAAAAGCAAGCGCCACATAAAACACCGCGCCGGTGTTGAAGCCTAAAAGCAAAGCGCGCGGCACGTCGGTGTGCTGTGCCAAAACCGCAAACACGCCCAGCGCCAACAATGCCGCTGCCCAATACACAGGACGGCGGATTACCTGGTGCAGGCGGTGCAATTTAGGCAACGACAAACTCGTCTTGGTGGTTGGCGATGTGAAAGGCGTGCGCCAAGGCAAAGTCTGCCCGGCTCAGATTACCGTAGGCGAAATGCGGTTTGAGCGCACCCGTGTGGCCGTTGAAGCGGGTGATGGCAGCGCGCAGGCGCTGGGCGGCGGGCTTCCAGTCGCCCAGCATGGTCAGCGCGGCAGCGCCCGGAATAGGCTCATCCAGACCGTGGCTCATCTGGCCGCGCCACTTGAAAAACGCAAATGCCGCGCTGCCTGCGGTGTTTTGAAACAGTGCCGGTTTGGGTTGCGGAAAACCATCCAAACTCATCTCAATGCTTTGCGACAAGTGTTCCAACACAGCCACGACGGGCCATTTGCCGGTCATGGCGAGCTTGTTGGCTTTGTCCAGCTTATCCAGCCAACGCAGGGCGTCGTCTAGAGATTGCACTTTGGGCGTATCAGCCATGCTCCATCCTCCGGTTGTTAATAAGGTTGTGGCTAATAAAAGGTCGCGTCTTTTCATCATTTCATCCGTTTTTAATGTGCTTTTTCCCAATTCTCGCCCACACCTATTTCAGCCAGCAGCGGCACTTTGAGTTGCACCACACCGGCCATCAAGCGCGGGATTTCGGTTTTAACCCAAGCCACTTCATGCTCTGGCACTTCAAAGACCAATTCATCGTGCACTTGCATGATCATGCGGGTAGCTCGGTTTTCAGCGTCCAAAACCTGCTGCACCTTGACCATGCTGAGTTTGATCAAATCGGCCGCCGTGCCTTGCATAGGCGCGTTGATGGCAGCGCGCTCGGCTCCGGCGCGGCGCGGACCGTTGGGGGAATTGATTTCTGGCAGGTAGAGGCGCCGACCAAAGACGGTTTCAACATAACCTTTGGCTTTGGCATCAATCTTGGTGTGGTCCATGTAATGCTTCACACCTGGATAGCGGGCGAAATAACGCTCAATGTAGTTTTTGGCTGCGGTGTTGTCGATGCCCAAATTGCGAGCCAAACCATAGGCGCTCATGCCGTAAATCAAACCGAAGTTGATGACTTTGGCGTAGCGTCGTTGCTCGCTGCTCACCTCATGGGTTTGCACGCCAAAAACTTCCGCAGCGGTGGCGCGGTGCACGTCCATACCGTCATGAAACGCCAACAGCAACGATGCATCGCCGCTGATGTGCGCCATGATGCGCAGCTCGATTTGCGAGTAGTCGGCACTGGCGATGACGTGGCCGGGCGCTGCGACAAAGGCTTCGCGCACACGCCGCCCCTCAGCGGTTTTGACGGGGATATTCTGCAAATTAGGATCGTTGCTGCTCAAACGCCCCGTCACCGCCACGGCTTGCGCGTAATGGGTGTGGACGCGGCCCGTGCGCGGCAAGGCCAGTTGCGCCAGCTTGTCGGTGTAGGTGCCTTTGAGCTTGGCAATGCCACGGTGCTCCAAAATTTTGGCAGGTAGCGGGAAGTCTTCGGCCAGCTTTTCTAACACTTCTTCATCCGTACTGCGTGCACCGGTGGCGGTTTTCTTGACGACGGGCATGCCCAGTTTGTCAAAAAAGATTTCGCCCAACTGTTTGGGGCTACTGAGGTTGAAAGGCTGTCCTGCTATGGCGTAAGCTTCGTTTTCAAGCTCAATGATGCGTTGCCCCAGTTCATGGCTTTGCGTCGCCAGCATCGGGCCGTCAATCAGCACGCCGTTACGCTCGATGCGGTACAGCGCCTCGCTGCTAGCGATTTCCAGTTCATAGATAAAGCGCAGCTTCTCGTCATGCTCTAGCTGCGGCCAAAGCGCCAAATGCACATCCAAGGTTTGGTCAGCGTCTTCGCAAGAATATTCGGCAGCTTTGTCGATGTCGACTTGGTCAAAACAAATTTGACTCGCGCCTTTGCCACATAAATCTTCAAACGAGATGCCGGTTCTGCCCAGATGCCGCTCCGCCAAGCTCGATAAACCGTGGGGCTTATGCACTTCCAACACATAGCTTTGCAGCATGGTGTCGTGCGCGTAGCCTTGCACTTCAATGCCGTGGTTGGCAAACACATGGCGGTCGTACTTGATGTGTTGACCGAGTTTTTTGTAGGCTGAGTTTTCCAGCCAAGGCTTGAGTTTGGCCAAAACCTCGTCACGCGGCAACTGCTCTGCCACGCCTGGGTAGATGTGCGCTACAGGGATGTAAGCCGCTTGACCGGGTGCAACGCTCAGACTGATGCCGACGATTTCCGCCCGCATCTCGTCAAGTGACGTGGTTTCAGTATCGACAGCAACCAACTCTGCGGCTTGTACTTTTGCCAGCCAATGCTCAAACACCTCCCACGTCAAGACGGTTTCATACACCAGTGTCGATATTTTAGAAGTCGGTGGAAGCTGTTGTGCAGACAACTCCACACCAGCTTCAAAGACTGCTGCAGGTTCGTCAAACAAGCCCGGCGCTGCATTTTGGCTTTTCTTGGCTGGACGTGGTGTTTTTGCTTCTGTCTCGTCAGATGTAGCTTGCAGCGTCCTAACCAAGCCTTTAAACCCAAATTTAGTATAAAAATCGATGATAGCCGGCGTATCTATTGCCTTATAAGCTATGTTATCCATAGCAGGTAGGCCATCGATGTATGTACTCAAATCGCAGTCTTTTTTGATGGTGACCAAGCGCCGGCCCTGCGGCAACCAATCGACTGCGGCACGTAGGTTCTCCCCAGCGACGCCTTTGATGTCTGCCGCTTTTTCCATCAACGCATCCAAAGAGCCATACTCCATCAGCCATTTCGCCGCCGTTTTCGGCCCCACTTTGGCCACGCCGGGGACGTTGTCTACCGTGTCGCCGACCAAGGTTTGGTAATCCACCATCAAGGACGGTGGCACGCCAAATTCGGCGGTCACACCAGCTATATCGCGGCGTTTGCCGTTCATGGTGTCAATGATGGTGATGTGCTCATCAACCAACTGGCTCAAGTCTTTGTCGCCACTGGAGACGATAACTTCAATACCTTGCGCTGCCGCCATCACAGCCAAAGTGCCAATCACGTCGTCAGCCTCCACGCCGGGTACAACGAGAACCGGCCAGCCCATCAAACGACAAACCTCGTGCACAGGTTCAATTTGGCTGCGCAAATCATCCGGCATGGGGCTGCGGGTGGCTTTGTAGGCAGGGTACCACTCGTCACGGAAAGTCGGGCCTTTGGCGTCAAACACGCAGACGGCGTAGTCGGCCGGCTGCTCTTTGCGCAGCGCCGTCATCATATTGACGATGCCACGAATCGCACCTGTGGCTGCACTGGTCGGGTCGCCTGCTACTGCGCGCAGGTCAGGCATGGCATGAAAGGCACGGTACAAATAACTTGAACCATCGACCAAGAGCAGCGTTTTTTTAGAAGTTGTTGTCATTTAACTGAAGAATGCAAAGAATTTTGGCGCGATTTTGCAAGAAAAGAAGAGGCAATTAGGGGTAGATTGTGCATTGCCTACAATCAGGGGGCAAACTTTTTGCCTGTGCATCCTATTTCCACCCTGATTCCACCCCATTCTTCACGAGTTTTTCAATTTCCGCATGGCTGTCTATACCGAAATCTCCGTCACTGAAGCCAGCGAGCTGCTGCGCCAACTGGGCCTTGGCCAACTAGAAACACTGGTCGGTTGCTCCGGCGGCATTGAAAACACCAATTACTTTGCCACCTCCGACCAAGGCGAGTACGTGCTGACCGTGTTTGAACGCCTCACGTTTGAGCAATTACCCTACTACCTGCACCTGATGAAGCATTTGGCGGCCCAAGGCATCCCCGTGCCCAACCCTGCGCCGGATGCGGTGGGTGAGATTTTGCACAGCCTCAAAGGCAAACCGGCCTGTGTTGTGAACAAACTGCGCGGCAAAAGCGAGCTGGCACCTCGGCCAGAGCACTGCGCCCAAGTAGGCGAGATGCTAGCCCGTATGCACTTGGCAGGGCGTGATTTTGAGCGCAGTCAACCCAATTTGCGCAGCCTAGACTGGTGGAGTGAGACGGTACCGGTGGTTTTGCCGTATTTGAACGATGCGCAGCGCAGCCTGATTGAGAGCGAATTGGCCTATCAAAACCATATTTTTGCGAGTGCCGCCTACACGGCGCTACCGCGTGGGCCGATTCATGCGGACTTGTTTCGTGACAACGTGATGTTTGAAAACAACCAATTGACCGGTTTTTTCGATTTTTACTTTGCCGGTAACGACACCTGGTTGTTTGATATTGCCGTGTCGCTCAACGATTGGTGTATTGAGCACAATCATGGCGGTATTTCAGCGATAGCCGGCAAAAATATTGCCTCACACGCTACACAATTTATAGCATCGTACGAAAAAATTCGACCCCTAACGGCCACAGAGCGCCAATTGCTGCCCGCCATGCTGCGCGCTGCCGCACTGCGGTTTTGGATTTCCAGGCTGTGGGACTTTCACCTGCCGCGCGAGGCAAGTATGCTCAAAGCACACGACCCAGCCCATTTTGAGCGCGTCTTGCTGGAGCGGGTGCAAAATTCTTACCAATTAACGACTTAAACCATGTCCTTACCGATTTCTCTCAACATCGTCCCTGCTCGCACCGGCCTGAAATGGGTCAAACTCGGTATTCAAACCTTTATCAAGCAACCTTTGGCATTGGGCGGGCTATTTTTCATGTTCATGGCCTTGGTGTCTGTCGCGTCGCTCGTCCCCGTGGTGGGAGGCACCTTGGCCTTGGTGTTGTTACCAGCAGCAACGGTGGGGTTGATGGTGGCCACACAACTCGCCAGCAACGGGACATTCCCCATGCCCATCGCGCTTTTCAGTGCATTTCGTGCGGGGCCGCATAAAACACGGGCTATTTTGATATTGGGCGCTTTGTACGCGCTTGGATTTTTGATCGTGATGGGTGTTTCCGCCCTGTTTGACGACGGCCAATTTGCCAGCATGTACTTGACTGGCAGCGTTATCAACAAAGAAGTACTGACTTCAACCGACTTCCAAATGGCGACTTGGGCGGCCTTGGCCTTGTACCTGCCTTTGTCTTTGATGTTTTGGCATGCGCCAGCTTTGGTGCATTGGCGTGACGTGTCGCCAATCAAGGCACTTTTCTTCAGTTTGGTCGCCTGCATCCGTAATTTTGGCGCGATGGTGGTGTTTTTCTTCTCTTGGCTGGCTGTTTTTATGCTGGGTGGCTTGGTCTTGACACTGATTGCAGCCATCACCGGCTCGGAATCTGCCGTGTCCTTCATCATGCTGCCAGCCGCTTTGCTGATGGCGACGATGTTTTTTTGCTCGATCTACTTCACGGTGGAAGACAGTTTTTTGATGGATTCAACACCGACAGCCACTGAACCCTCCGTTTAAATCGGCATCAGCTAAATTGGTGTCAATTTAGCCACACTCAGTGCCAACCATTTGGTACCGTGGCGCGGGAAGTTGACCTGTGCTTTGGCGTCGTCGCCCAGCCCTTCTAGGGTCAAGAGCTTACCTTCACCAAACTTGTTGTGAAAAACCTGCATGCCAGCGCGCAGACCGTGCGCAGGCTCGGCTTTTTGAACTGGCACGGCAGGCGAGCTAAATCTCTCTAAATTACCCTCAAATCTACCTCTAGCTGTTATATTACCTTGATTGTAAGCTCCTGAATTTATAGCAGATGTAAAACCAGAGCCGAATCCTGCATTTTTAGGCGTGATCCACTTCAAGGCATCTTCGGGCAGCTCGTCAAAAAACCGGCTTTTCAAGTTGTAACGGGTTTGACCATGCAACATGCGGGTTTGCGAATGGCTGAGGTAGAGCCGCTTGCGCGCCCGCGTGATGGCGACATACATCAGACGGCGCTCTTCTTCTAACCCACCCACGTCAGACATGGAGTTTTCATGCGGAAACAGGCCCTCTTCCATGCCGCCAATGAAGACGCAGTCAAACTCCAAGCCCTTGGAGGCGTGGACCGTCATCAGTTGGACGGCATCTTGCCCCGCCTGCGCTTGGTTATCACCCGATTCCAGCGCGGCATGGGTTAAAAAGGCATTCAGCGGCGACATGGTTTCGCCAGTGGCAAATTCAGCATCTAAAGCTGCATCCGTAGTTGCAGATTCTGGACTAAGACTTTTGTTTTCATCATCCGCAGGCATGGCTACCGCACTGCGGCCAAAACCTTCAATCGTGACGAAGCTTTCCGCCGCGTTAACCAATTCTTCCAAATTTTCAATCCGGTCTGCGCCTTCGCGGTCGGCCTTGTAATGCTCTATCAAACCGCTGTGGTCGAGCAAGAGCTCAATAATCTCACGCAGCGTTGCTCCCTGTGTTTGCTCGCGCAGCACGTCAATTTTTCCGACAAAAGCGCCAATATTGGTGCCAGCTTTGCCGCTGACCAAGCTGGTTGCATCGCACAAGGAGCAACCGGCAGCCCGCGCCGCATCCTGCAACTGCTCAATGCTGCGCGCCCCAATGCCGCGTGGCGGGAAGTTCAGGACGCGTAAAAAGCTGGTGTCGTCACGCGGATTTTCAAGCAAGCGCAAGTAGGCCAGTGCGTGTTTGATCTCCGCGCGCTCAAAAAAGCGCAAACCGCCATAGACGCGGTAGGGCATGGCAGCGTTAAAAAGCGCGGTTTCAATGACGCGGCTTTGCGCATTGCTGCGATACAGCACGGCAATTTCCTTCTTCTCCATAGCGCCATCGCCTCGGACGAGCTGCTTCATCTCGTCCACCATCCACTGCGCCTCGGCGTAGTCGCTGGGCGACTCCACCACCCGCACCGGCTCGCCCGGGCCTTGGCTGGTGCGCAGGTTTTTGCCTAAACGGCGGCTGTTGTGACTGATCAACTCATTGGCGGAATCCAAAATGTTGCTGCCACTGCGGTAGTTTTCTTCTAGTTTGATTTGGTGTTTGACATCAAATTCCCGCACAAAATCAGCCATATTGCCGACCCGCGCCCCGCGAAAGGCGTAGATGCTTTGGTCATCGTCACCCACTGCCATCACGCTGCCAGTGGGTTTGAAGTCTTCGCTAAAAGCGGTGTTCAAGGTGTTTTTGCCACCCGCCAGCATCTTGATCCAGGCGTATTGCAAGCGGTTGGTGTCTTGAAACTCGTCAATCAAAATATGCTGGAAACGGCACTGGTAGTGGGCGCGGATCGGTTCGTTGTCACGCAGCAGCTCAAAACTACGCAGCATCAGTTCGCCAAAATCGACCACGCCTTCACGCTGGCACTGCTCTTCGTACAAAGCATACAACTCAATTTTTTTGCGGGTGTCGGGGTCTTTGGCTTCTACGTCTTGGGGTCGTTGGCCATCTTCTTTGCAGCCGGCAATGAACCACATCAATTGCTTGGGCGGGTACCGTTCGTCATCGACGTTGAACTGTTTGCACAGGCGTTTGATGGCGCTGAGCTGATCTTGGGTGTCTAAAATTTGGAAGCTTTGCGGCAAATTCGCCGCCTTGTAATGGGTGCGCAGGAGCCGGTTGCACAAGCCGTGGAAGGTACCAATCCACATGCCACGCACATTGACGGGCAACATGGCACCCAAGCGCGTCATCATCTCTTTGGCGGCTTTGTTGGTAAACGTGACCGCCATGACGCCGCCGGGCGTGATTTGACTGGTCTGGAGCAACCAAGCGATGCGTGTAGTCAAGACCCGCGTTTTGCCAGAGCCAGCACCCGCCAAAATAAGCGCATGCCCTGCAGGTAAAGTTACCGCAGCAAGCTGCTCTGGGTTCAAGTTTTTGAGCAAACCGTGGGCAGGATAAGCTCCCAACTGGCCATCTTGGGCTGTCTGGGTTGTTTGTTGGCCTGTATTTGTAAGGTTTAACTGAGGCTGCACGACTGATGAGGTAATTTCTGAGAACATAGGCTCATTGTAGAAAGTCTCAGCCTCAACCGCAGATTCCCGCCCATTTTCTCTTTTATAAGTCATGAAATATTTTCACCATTCGCTTTTTAGTCTTGCTTTAGTTGTGGCAATCCCACTTCAAACTGCTCAAGCGCAATCTTCATGTTCCAGCGATGGTGTGCCGCCATTGAGTCGTTTTACCGAGCGATTTATTTCTGCAGACTGCGCCAGTTGCTGGGAAAAACCCATCGCAGCGACTCAAACTGGCTTGGTTTTAGATTGGATTGTGCCCAGCGAGGCTGGCGACGAGGCTGCTTTGTCGGCTGCCGCCAAAAGAGATGCAGCGGTACGATTGGGCGATCTGGCAATGACACTCACCAAAGATCAAATAAATCACACCGCAGCTGTAAAAAAATCGTCGGCTTATGCTTTGCGGGTTGCCCATGGCCTGCCCATCAACGCTTATATCGGTACATCGATTGAACTGACCCGATTTCCAAAAAAAATGATACCCATCACGGCATACTTGCTCCTTGTTGAACGCATTCCCAAAGGCACTGCAGATACAC
>JAYVSU010000208.1:0-13378 GCA_043775055.1 Polaromonas sp. | reverse complement strand
GAAGACGATGAACAACTCGACAAAGCGCTGGAAGTGCGCGACCAGCTGCCTTTGCTGCGAAAAATCGTGGTGTTTGACATGGAAGGCTTGAGCAGTCTGCAAGACCCGGGCATCATCAGTCTGGATGCGCTGCGCGCCTTGGGCCGTGACTATTTGGCGAAGCATCCGAATGAATTAAAGCAACGCGTGGCATCGGTGCAACCGCAGGATTTGGCGATTTTGGTCTACACCTCAGGTACGACGGGCAAACCCAAAGGTGCGATGCATAGCCATCAAGGCCTGGTCTTCACCGTGCGCGGCTACAACACACTGGTCTCGCAAACGGCTGCAGATGAGCGCATGTGCTTTCTGCCGCTGTGCCACATTGCTGAGCGGGTGGGTGGTGAATACCATGCGCTTTACACCGGTGCCAAACTCAACTTTGTCGAAAATCCGGAGACGATTCCAGAAAACGTGCGGGAGATCGCACCAACAGTGTTCACTGCTGTGCCGCGCGTGTGGGAGAAGTTCTACTCTGGGGTGATGATTTCACTCAAAGAAGCGGGTGCCGTGCAACAAGCGGCTTATGCCTGGGGTATTGGCGTGGGGACGACGATTGCAGACAAGGTGCTAGCCGGTGAGCCTGTAAGCGCTTGGCTAAAGCTGAAGTTTCAAATCGCGCAGTGGCTGGTGTTGAACAATGTACGCAAGTTGATTGGCATCCACCGCGCACGGTTTTTAGTGACTGGTGCCGCGCCGATTTCCCCGGATTTGGTGCGTTGGTACCTGGCATTGGGCGTACCCATGCTGGAAGTGTGGGGCATGACCGAAACTTGCGGTGCCTCCACCGGTGTGCCTTTGACCAAAATGAAGCCAGGTTCGATAGGCCCTGCGGCGGAATACAACGAGGTTAGGCTTGACCCTGTCACGAGTGAAATCTTAGTCCGTGGCAAAAACGTGTTCATGGGTTATTTGAATCTGCCAGAAAAAACGACGGAAACCATCACTCCAGATGGTTGGCTGCACACTGGCGATGTGGGTGTTGTGGACAGCGACGGCTATTTCAAAATCACCGACCGCATGAAAGACATCATCATCACAGCGGGTGGTAAAAACGTTACCCCAAGTGAGCTGGAAAACGATTTGAAGTTTTCGCCTTACATCACCGATGCGGTGGTGATCGGCGACAAGCGGCCGTATTTGACGGTCATCATCATGATTGACCAAGAAAACGTTGAAAAGTTCGCCCAGGATAGGGATGTCCCTTTCAGTAATTACACCAGCTTGACGCGCGCGCCAGAAGTGCAAGAATTGATCCAGCTGGAGATTGAGCGCGTGAACAAAAAATTCGCCAGGGTTGAACAGATTAAGAAGTTCTTTTTGCTGGAAACGCAATTGACTGCGGAGGATGAGGAACTGACACCGACGATGAAGCTCAAACGCAAGCTGGTCGAGAAAAAGTATGAGCCGCAGATCAGTGCGATGTACAAGTGATCCCATTATTTTAAAAAGGAGACGACAATGAAACTGAAATCACTAGGGTTGTTGACTACGCTCGCGCTAAGCGCCACATTGGCCAGCGCCCAGCAGGGGGTGAGTAAAACTGAAATCACACTGGGGTCGATTCAGGATTTGTCCGGCCCGATTGCTGGTTTCGGCAAGCAGGCACGCTTGGGCATGCTGTTGCGTGTGGATGAGATCAATGAACAAGGTGGCATTAATGGCCGCAAGATCAAAATCATTGTGGAAGACTCTGCTTACGATCCGAAAAAAGCAGTGCTGGCTGCGCAGAAGCTGGTCAATCAAGACAAGATTTTCATGATGGTGGGTCATATAGGAACCGCACAAAACTTGGCCGCCATGCCGGTGCAGTTTGAGAAAAATGTGATTAACTTTTTCCCCATCACCGCAGCGCGTGAAATGTATGAGCCTTTTCACAAGTTAAAGTATTCGTATGCAGCAACCTACTTTGACCAAATGCGCAATGCAGTGCCTAAATTAGTTAAAGAGAAAGGCGCTAAAAAAGTTTGTACGATGTACCAAGATGATGAGTTTGGCCTAGAAGTCTTGCGTGGAGCAGAAGCCGGTTTAAAAACCATGAGCATGGACTTCGTAGAGAAGACCTCATACAAACGTGGCGCGACAGACTTTTCATCACAAATCTCAAAAATGCAAGCTGGTGGTTGCGACATGATCGTGCTGGGCACCATCATCCGTGAAACCATTGGCGCGATCGGAACGGCTCGTAAGTTGGGGTATAACCCGACCTTCTTGGGCTCTAGCGCTGCGTATACCGATTTGATTCATAAGCTCGGTGGCGCCGCTATGAATGGTTTATACGCCACCAATACGGTTCAAAACCCGTATACCGATGATGCGTCACAACCGATTCGGTTTTGGGCTAACAAGTACAAAACTAAATTTAATGAAGATCCAACGGTATTTTCAGTTTATGGTTACGACATCATTGATGGATTTGCGCGCGCAGCTACAAAAGCCGGTGCTAACCTGACAACCGAGACCTTTATCAAAGCCATGGACACGATGGTTATACCACCAGATATTTTTGGCAGTGCCGAGCAAACCTTCTCGCCAACCAAACGCTTAGGTAGCGATGCAGCGCGCTTGTCTCAGATCACCGATGGCAAATGGAAGCCTGTCTCCGAGTACTTTAAATAATCAAGAGACGATATATGCCCCCGAGCCAGCGGCAAGCAATTTGCCGTCTGGTCCGTGAAATTCCATGCGTGTGGAGGCCACGCGCGAGCCGAGGCGCAAGACTTCGGCTGTCATGGTGAAAAAGTCTCCGATAGCAGGCCGCAGATAGTCAATCCGAAGGTCAATCGTGCCTAGTTTGCCGAAGCGATGTAGGCGGTCAGCGACGGGTTCGTCCATGTGCCGCGCGCCAATGGCGGTCATCACTGCCAGTCCTCCCATGGCATCCAGCGCCGCGCTGATCACGCCACCGTGTACCCGTCGGTAGCTGTAGTGGCCAATCAGTTCATGCCGCATTTCAATGCGACCATGCACCGATTCAGGCTGTAGATCGGTGATTTTCAATCCCAGCACTTGGTTGAAAACGATGCTTTCTTCAAATATCTTTTTCAGATTAGTGACGAATTCCGGTTCAAATTCAATCGGCGTTGTCACAGGATAAGCGGACGTTGCTGGTGCGTGGGTTTTGGTTTTTTGGTGGGGCATAGCTGATAGTGTCACAAACCAAGCTGACGCGCGGCCAACTCCTTCATAATTTCCTCTGAACCACCACCAATCATCATGACCTTGACTTCGCGATAAATGCGCTCACTCTTGGTGCCACGCATATAGCCCATGGCACCCAGAATTTGTACTGATTGATCAGCGCAAAACTGCATAGTTTGGGTGGCGTGATTTTTAAGCATGCAAACTTGAGCTACCCAATCCGCACCTGCATCTCCTGCATCGGCGCGCGTGGTGACAGCATCCAACCAAGCTTGGGTAGAGGAGATGCGCATTTGCATATCAACCAGTTTATGCCGAATCGTCTGGTGCTCCAGCAAAGTTGCTCCAAATGTTTTGCGCTGCCGTGCCCAGTCCAGAGCTTCTTCGAAACAAGCTTGCGCGAACCCCAAGGCCATCGCAGACATGCTCAAACGCTCGCCATTGAAGTTGGTCATGATGATTTTGAATCCAGCACCTTCTTCACCCAAGAGATTAGTGGCCGGTACGCGAACTTGGTCAAAACGAATATGAGCCGTGTCAGAACACCACCAACCCATTTTTTCTAAAGGGGTGCGCGAGATGCCTGCAGAATCAGCAGGTACAAGAAGCATAGAAATGCCACCAGACCCTTTTGAGCCAGCTTCACCTGTACGGACCGCCACGGTGATGTAATCAGCGCGCATGCCGGACGTGATGAAGACTTTCTCACCTTGGACGACATAGTCTGCACCATCACGAGTGGCCGTGGTGCGTAGTGCGGCAACGTCCGAACCACCACTGGGCTCAGTAATAGCAAGGGCCGCAATTTTCTCGCCACGCAATACAGGCGGGATGACTTGGCGTTGCAACGCAGCTGAGCCGTAGCGCAGTACGGGTGGCAAACCAATGTTGAAGCTGAATAGGCTAGCCAATAAGCCCCCACTGCCACCTAAACGACTGAGCAGTTGTGACAAGGTGTTCCGCATACGCCAAGTGGCCGGTGTGCCCCCCAGTGCTTCGGGGTAGCCCATGCCGAGCAAACCCAGCTCGGCCGCTTGCAGGTATAAGCTACGTGGAAATTCGCCAGCTTCATCCCAAGTATGAATGTAGGGCTCTATTTCACGTTTGGAAAAACGTGTCAGTAGGTCTGTCAGCGCTCTCACGGCTTCTTGATGTTCAATCTCAGTGCGGTTGTTCATAGCTGAAACCTCACAAGCAGTTGCCCTGTTGCAGTTTGCTGCCCAAGTGCAACTTCGACAGCGGCAATTACACCGTCTTGAGACGCTGGGATGGCATGTTCAAGTTTCATCGATTCAATCACCATCAAAGTGTCGCCCCGTGCTACGGTGTCGCCAGGCTTGGCTTGAATTGCAATCACCTTGCCATTGAATTTGCCTCTGACTTCAAAAGAGCTAGCGTTGATTGAGCTGTCTGCAGGGGGGGCAAAAGTCAGATCATCCAGCCATAGGTCCGTACCGCCAACTTGCACATGCCAAGTGGTATCTGTAAGCTGAATGGCACATACAGGCTCGGTGCGCTGGTCAATGGTGATGGAGCTATTCCCACAAATACCTGCTGTACAAGTTGCTGCATGATTTTTTTCGTCGACGGATAACGCAGCTTGACCAGAACCTTGTTCTTGCAGATTGAGTTGGTAAGTTTCGTCTCGATGCCGCAGTCGTAATGATTTTGTAAAGGGGCAAGGCAGTGTTTGTTCTGAATCACATGTGTCCGATCGATACAAGCTCATCGCCGCATGCATCAAATGATGCTGCTCATGTTCTTTCAGCCTGATGCGCAAACCAGCTGCTTCATGCGTTAGAAAGGGAATTCGTGCATGCCCGGCTTGAAAGTCAGTATGTTGCAAAATCGCCATCAAAAATTGCCGATTGCTTGGCAAGCCCAACAGTTGTGTTTGTGTCAAAGCGGTCACCATGTGATTAATCGATTGTTGGCGGGTTGGAGCATGCACGATCAACTTGCCCAACATGGAGTCGTAATAAGGCGCAACTTGCATGCCGCTATAGATCGCATGATCAAAGCGTACATTGACCATAGGCTCCATGAAGCGTCCAATCGTGCCTGCATGCGGCGTGTACTGTTCGTCTTCAGCACACAAGCGCACCTCGATAGCATGACCCGTAAAGGTAATTTGGTCTTGCATTAAAGGTAAAACTTCGCCTTGAGCCACGCGCAGCTGCCATTCCACCAAATCTAAGCCCGTGACGGCTTCTGTAACGGGATGCTCTACTTGCAAGCGGGTGTTCATTTCCATCAAATAGAAGGAGGGCTTATCTTTTTCGCCAGCGCTTTCATCCAGCAAAAACTCCACCGTGCCTGCACCCACATAGCCTGCGGCCAAGGCAAGCTCCACTGCACAACGTCCCATGCGCTCTCGCAAAAGGGCATCAACCGCTGGACTGGGTGATTCTTCGATGATTTTTTGATGACGACGCTGTACCGAGCAATCGCGTTCGCCCATGTGAACGCAGTTACCGTGTTGGTCTGCAAATATTTGAATTTCCACATGGCGTGGCTCTATCAAAGCACGTTCTAACAACAATTCATCGCTGCCAAAAGAGGAGAGCGCCTCCGAGCGCGCACTGTGCAAAGCCGCCATCAGGGTTGATTCTTCCAGCACCAGCCGCATGCCGCGCCCGCCGCCGCCCGCCGTGGCTTTGACCATCAAGGGGTAGCCGATGCGCTGGGCCTCCCGTGCAAAGCGTTCGTCCGATTGGCCATGGGCATCCTCACTGCCGTTGTAGCCCGGCAAGCAAGGCACACCGCGCGACAAGGCCAGTTCTTTGGCGCGTGATTTGTTACCCAGTGCTTGAATCGCAGCGGCTGGTGGCCCGACCCAAGTCAAGCCCGCATCCACCACGGCCTGCGCAAATTCGGCGTTTTCACTCAAAAAACCGTAGCCCGGGTGTACCGCATCGGCTCCCGCTGTGCGGGCAGCAGCGATGAGTTTGTCGATACGCAAATACGACTCGGCCGAGGTGTTGCCACCCAAGGCCACGGCACAGCTCGCCTCGCGCACATGCAAGGCTTGGGCGTCTGCATCCGAATACACCGCGACTGTGGCTATCCCCATACGCTGTGCGGTGCGGATCACGCGTCGTGCAATTTCGCCACGGTTGGCGATGAGTAATTTTTTAATAGCTGGCATGTGATGATGAATGTTTACGACTACCAAATCACGCTTGCTTAGGCGGTTTTTTTGCAATGCCCATGATCTTGGCCAAAATGCCCAGCATCACTTCGTCCGCCCCGCCGCCAATCGAGCCCAACCGCCCGTCGCGGAACATGCGCGAGACCTTGTTTTCCAGCGTGTAGCCCATGCCGCCCCAAAACTGCAAACAGCCATCGGGCACGATGCGGTTCAGCCGCCCAGCCTTGAGCTTAGCCATAGACGCCAGCTCCGTCACGTCTTGCCCCTGCACATACAGTTCGCAGGCTCGGTAAGTTAGCGCACGTAGGCTTTCCACCTCGGTTTTCATCTCGGCCAGCTTGAACTGCACCCATTGCTGGTCTGCCAGCGTCGCACCAAACAACTTCCGTTCCTGCGCCCATTCCACCGTCCAATCAATGCAATTGGTCAGGCTTTGCAAACCACTGCCTGCCGCCCATAGCCGTTCTTCTTGGAACTGCATCATCTGGTACATAAAGCCAGCGCCTTCCTGCCCGATCAGGTTGCGCTGCGGCACCCGCACTTCGTCAAAATAAATCAAACCTGTATCGCTGGAATGCATACCGATTTTGCGGATTTTCTTCGCCACCTCAATGCCCTTGGTGAGCTTGCCGTTGGGTCCATCGCGCATGGGTACCATGATCAGGCTTTTGTTTTTATGTTGATTGCCGCTGACGCTATCCCCGGTATTCACCAGCATGCACATCCAGTCGGCTTGCAGGCTGTTGGTGATCCACATTTTCTGCCCCGTGATGACGTAATCATCACCATCCTTGCGGGCATGGCTTTTGATCGATGCCACATCGCTGCCCGCACCTGGCTCGCTCACGCCAATACAGCCCACCATGTCGCCGGCAATGGCCGGTGCCAAAAATTCGCGTTTTAGCGCATCGCTGCCAAAGCGCGCCAAAGCCGGCGTGCACATATCGGTTTGCACGCCAATCGCCATCGGGATGCCACCGCAGTGGATGTGCCCCAGCGTTTCGGCCATCGCCAGCGCATAGGAGTAGTCCAGACCCGCGCCACCATATTCTTCCGGCTTGGTCAGCCCTAGCAGCCCCAAGTTACCCAGTTTTTTGAACACCTCATGCGCCGGAAAGATCTCTGCTGCTTCCCATTCGTCCACATGCGGGTTGATTTCTTCGTCGATCAGGCGTTTCAGCGTCTTTTGGATTTCAAGGTGTTCGTGGGTGTAGTTCATGGGCTGCTTTCAAGGAAATAGTTGAAACATGACGAAATTAGGCAAAAAGAGGTTTACATCCGCGCCACGCCAAACTGCATGGGGCGCAACTGTTTGCTATCCGCTTCCGCGCACATGGCCAGACACTGCGCCAGCACCGCGCGTGTGTCGCGCGGGTCGATCACGCCATCGTCCAGTAACAAGCCGGAGGTGTAAAACGCATCGGCCTGCGAATTGAACAGCGCCACAATCTTGTCAAACTGAGCTTTTGCTTCGACCGGGTCCGCCGTCAGCCCCTTGCGCGCCAAGCCCGCCTCAGCGACGATCTGCATGGTTTTAGCCGCCTGTTCACCGCCCATGACGGCGGTTTTGGCGTTCGGCCAGCTGAACAAAAAGCGCGGCGCGTAACTTCGCCCGCACATGCCATAGTTGCCCGCACCAAACGACGCCCCGCACTGGATGGTGATTTGCGGGACATCGGCATTCGACACGGCTTGAATCATCTTGGAGCCGTGCTTGATCATCCCGCCTTGCTCACTCTCCACCCCCACCATATAGCCGGTGGTGTTTTGCAGGTAGATGATGGGGTGGCCCAGTTGGCAGCAGCGCTGGATGAAGTGCGTCGCCTTGTTGGCACCGGCCACGTCAATCGGCCCGTTGTTGGTGATGAAGCCCACCGCGTACCCGTCAATCGTGCCCTGTGCACAGACGGTGGCCGCACCGTACAGCGGCTTGAACTCCAGAAAATCCGAGCCATCCACCAGCCGCGCGATCACCTCGCGCATGTCTACGGGCTGGCGCAGGTCGTCTGACATCAAACCCAGCAAATCATCGCTGCTCAAAGTCGGTGAATCCACTCTGTTTTTGATAGCAGTATTGGCATATTTCATGCCGGCTACCACCTCTTTTGCCAGTCCTAAAGCATGTCTGTCGTCTTCTGCCAGGTATTCTCCCAACCCGGACACGCTGGTGTGCATTTCCGCCCCACCCAGGTCTTCTTCGGTGGCGATTTCACCTGTGGCGGCTTTTAAGAGGGGTGGCCCAGCTAAAAAAGCCCGTGAACGCTTGCGCACCATCACCACCACGTCGCTCAGCCCCGGCATATAAGCGCCGCCTGCTGTGCCCGAACCATGTTGCACGGTGATGACGGGGATGCCGGCGGCCGACAAGCGTGCCAGATTTCGAAACAACGCCCCGCCGTGTACAAAGCCCTCCACCCGATAGCGTGTCAAATTAGCCCCCGCGCTTTCCACCAGGTGGATAAACGGCAGCTTGTTTTGCAGCGCAATCTGTTGCACCCGCAAGATTTTGTCCAGCCCCATGGGGCCAATCGCACCGGCGTCAATCCCCGAGTCGCTCGCCACCACCATGCTGCGCGTACCGCTGACAAAGCCAATCCCGGCCACCATGCCCCCGCCCGGAATGGATTTCTCGGGGTCCTTGTGATCCTGCATGTACCCAGCGAGTGAGCACAGCGGCAGATAGGGCGCACCCGCGTCCAGCAGCAGAGCGACCCGCTCACGCGGCAGCAACTGACCGCGTTTGTCAAAAACAGCTTTGGACTTGGCTGAGGCCTGCGCCGAGCGGTCTTCCAGCGCCCGCAGCGCCGCTATCCGTGTCAGCATGGCATTTTTGCGCTCAACAGCAACAGGACTTTGCGCGTTCCAAGAGGATTGAAAAACGCTCATGACTGGAATTCCTTCGGTGAGCTAGTCATAAAAACACCTTTGGTGTTTGGGCTAAATGAAACCCCTCAAACGGTTTGATGGCGTCGCGGTTTCGCACGGCTGCAGGCGCAGCAATCGCCCCCCAGCCCACGCGCACCTGCGGCCGTGCGCCATCAACCCGTAAAGTCGTCCCGCTGATGAAGCTGGCTGCCGGGCTGAGCAAAAACACAATCGCCGCCGATGTTTCCGCCTCGGTGCCAAAGCGCCCCAAAGGCACGGTCTCGCGCATTTCGCGCAGCATGGGCCCGGCCTCGGGCGGGTAGTGGTCCATGCCGCTGGAGGCAATGTAGCCCGGTGCGACAGCGTTGACCCGCACCCCCGCCTGCGCCCATTCCAGCGCCGCCGTCTCGGTCAAGCTCACCATGCCGGCCCGGGCCGCACCGCTGTGCGCCATGCCGGGCATCGAGCCCCAGATATCCGCCACGATGTTGACAACCGACCCACCGCGCGCCTGCATGGACTGCACATAGCATTCTCGAGCCACCAAAAAACCGCCCGTCAGGTTGGTGTTGATCACCGCATCCCAGCCCTTGGCGCTGATTTTTTCCAGCGGCGTGATGTACTGCCCGCCCGCGTTGTTGACCAAGCCGTCAATCTGACCGTGCTGTTTGACAATCTCGTCAATCGCCGCTTTCACCGTGTCTTCTTGTCGAATGTCGCACACCTGGTAGCTCACCAAGCCGCCATCCTGCGTGATTTCAGCTTCCACCGCCTGCAATTTCTCCAGATTTCGCCCCAGCAGCACCACCTGTGCACCCAGGGCCGCCAGTTCATGCGCCGTGCAGCGGCCAATGCCCGAGCCGCCGCCGGTAACCAAAACCACTTTGCCGGCGAACAGCTTTTCTTTAAAAACCGATGTGTAAGTCATGTATCTTTCCCAACTTCAATCTCTGATAAAAAGCGCCATTGCCGCTTCGGTCAAATCATCCAGACTGGCTTCCTTTTTGACATCAAACCACTGCACCGACCAGTTCAGCGCACCAAATATCAAGAGCCGCGCCAGTTTGACCGGGCATGTCAGCTGGCCCGAGGCAAACAATGCCGCCAAGACAGGTAACCACACCGCCTCGTAATCGCGCTGCAACTGCGCCATAGTTGTGCGCTGGCGGGGGGTGAGCGAGCGCCACTCATACAGCATCACCGGTATAAAGTCGCTGCCCGCACCCAGCATCACCTCAAAGTGATTACGTACCAAAACATGCAGTAGCCGGCGTGATTCCTGCCTGGACTGCTCTGGATTTAATAGTGAATTTGGTGTAAAAGCGGTATTTTGCAGCGCTGCCTGCTGCTTTTCAATCGCCGACCGCATGCCCTCAGCCATCACCGCATACAGCAAATCCCCCTTGCTTTTGAAGTGGTAAAAGGGCGAACCACTGCGCATGCCCACGGCGGTGGCGATGTCGCGGGTGCTGGTGGCGTCAAACCCCTTTTTGCGGAATAACTTGGCTGCAGCGGCGACCAAATCGCTCTTGCGGTTGCCGTCTTCCCGCTCTTCCAGCGTTTTACGCGGCCGGCCACGGGGTTTGGCCACGGCAGGGGCGGGGGCGTCAGAAAGCAGAGAAATGGGGGCATCTAAATTCATGGAAATTACACGATAACAAAAAATATTAATTTTAGCAAGCGGTTGCTTGGTAAAATTAGGCAAACCTTATTTCCGCAGGAGTTTTTATGGCGACGACAACAGGCAAATCCTCTATCCGCAACACCATCCGCATTGGTGGCGCTTCTGGCTTCTGGGGCGACAGCAGCGTAGGTGCGCCGCAGCTGGTGCAGCTTGGCAATGTCGATTACGTGGTGTTTGACTACTTGGCCGAGCTCACCATGTCCGTCCTCGCCGCCGCCCGACTGAAAAACCCAGACTTGGGCTATGCGACCGATTTTGTGACGGTCACGATGAAAGCCATCCTCAAAGACGTGGTGGCGAAAAACATCAAGATTGTCAGCAACGCCGGTGGCATGAACCCCCACGCTTGCGCCGCCGCACTACGTGCCATCGCCGCCGAGCAGGGTGTTGCAATAAGTATTGCCGTGGTGGAGGGCGATGACGTGTTGCCGTTGATCCCCGTTTTACGTGAAAAAGGCATCAAGGAGCTGCAATCCGGCGCACTTCAGCACGGAATTTTGCCCGAGCGCTTGCTCAGCGCCAATGCCTACCTGGGTGCCGCGCCCATCAAGCAGGCGTTGGACGCGGGGGCGCTGGTCGTCATCACCGGCCGCTGTGTGGACAGCGCGGTCACGCTGGGCGTGTTGATGCATGAATTTGATTGGGCGTTTGACGGAAGCCAAGGTGATTTAGACAAATTAGCCCAGGGCAGCCTCGCCGGTCATTTGATCGAGTGCGGCTGCCAAGCCACGGGCGGTCTGCACACCGACTGGCAAGACGTGCCCGACTGGGCCAACATCGGCTACCCCGTGCTCACTTGCAGTGCAGACGGCAGCTTCACCGTTGAAAAGCCGCCCCACACCGGCGGCTTGGTCTCTGTGGCCACCGTGGCCGAACAGTTGGTCTATGAAATCGGCGACCCCGCCAACTATTTGCTGCCTGACGTGGTGTGCGATTTCACTCAGGTTCAGCTAGAGCAGATCGGTGAACACCAAGTCTCTGTGCACGGCGCACGTGGCAAAGCGCCCACGTCGTATTACAAAGTCTCTGCCACCTACGCCCACGGCTTTCGCTGCAGCGGGCAGCTCACCATCGTCGGTTTGGACGCCGTTGCCAAAGCGCAGCGCACCGGCGAGGCGATTCTTGCCCGCACCCGCCGCTTGCTGCAAGACGCTGGCCTGAAAGACTATGGCGACAGCCTCATCGAGGTGCTGGGAGCCGAGTCTTGCTACGGCCCGCACAAAAGCGCGCAGGTCCAAACCAGCCGCGAAGCCGTGCTGCGCCTGACGGTGACCCACAGCAGCAAAGATGCGCTGCAGCTTTTCGCCCGCGAAATCGCTCCCGCTGGCACCAGTTGGTCGCCCGGCACCACAGGCGCAGGCGGCCGCCCCAGCCCGTCGCCCATGATCCGGCAATACGCATTCTTACTAGATAAAAGTGTTTTGCAGCCAGCGGTGGTGATGGACGGCGAGCGAAAACTAGTTGAAATTGTCTCGCATTCCGCCACCTCTGTTCGCCCTGAGCCCTTCGACGGGCTCAGGACAGGCCCTGTCGAAGGGTTGCAGGGGTTTCGACAAGCTCAACCCGAACGGGATTTGGACAAAGAAACGATTGCCGTCCCCCTCATCCAGCTCGCCTACGCCCGCAGCGGCGACAAAGGCGACACGTCCAACATCGGCATCATCGCCCGCCAGCCCGCTTTTTTGCCCTACATCAAAGCCGCAGTGACTGAAGCCAGCGTCGCCGCTTGGCTGGTACATCTGGTCAAAGGCCGCGTCACTCGGTTCGATTTGCCCGGCATCCACGCCGTCAACTTCGTCTGCGAACAAGCCTTGGGCGGCGGCGGGATGAGCTCCCTGCGCAACGACCCGCTGGGCAAGGGCATGGCGCAGATGGTGCTGGACATGCCCGTTAAGATAGCCAAGCACCTCATTTAGTCAAATCGACATTAACTGACATTAGCCAACACGAAAGCTCCCGCCCCATGAAATTCAAAATGGCTGAAAATTCCATCTTCGCCATCCTCCTGCGCTCCCCGCGGTGGATCAGCTTCCTCCTCGTCGCCGTCTTCTGCCTCGCCTCCTACGCGCTGCTCCCCCTGCAATACGTCCCCTTCGGTGCCATGGGCGCGATTCCCTTCTTCGTCATCGGCGTCATGGCCCTCAAACGCCAATGGGGCCAACCCAGCCCCGCCAAAATGCAAGCGGAAATCTCCCGTCTGGCCAGCCTGAGCTGGCGCGACTTTTCTGCCGAGCTAGAAGCCAAACTCGTCAAACAAGGCTTCGAAGTCACCCGCTTAGATGCCAAGTCCGGCGGTGGCGTGGCTGACTTCAAACTAGAAAAATCCGGCCACATCACCCTGGTCAGCGCCAAACGCTACAAAGCCGCCACCCACGGCGTAGAAGCCCTGCAAGCCCTGGTCGCCCAGCAAGAAGCGCTGGGGGCAGACAAGGCGATGTATGTCTGCCTCATCCCCGTAACGGCGCAGGCGGCGAAGTTTGCGAAGGAGCGAGGGGTGG
>JAYVSU010000207.1:0-31810 GCA_043775055.1 Polaromonas sp. | reverse complement strand
CATTGATTTCCGTAAGCGAATCACCAATCACATCCAAACCCACCAAGAGCAAACCACGGCTGGCCAGAATCGGCCCCAAGGCATTGGCGATTTCAAAATCACGTTCACTCAAAGGCTGGGCCACACCTTTGCCACCCACCGCCAAGTTGCCACGCACCTCGCCGCCTTGTGGAATGCGCGCGAGGCTGTAGGGTACTGGTTTGCCACCAATCACCAAAATGCGTTTGTCGCCGTGTTCAATAGCGGGTAAAAACTTCTGCACCATCACTGTCTCTGCACCGTCTTTGTTCAACGTCTCAATGATGCCACCTAAATTTAAACCATCGGCTTTGACACGGAAAATCCCCATGCCACCCATACCATCCAAAGGCTTCAAGATAATGTCTTGATGTTCGGCATGGAAACGTTTGATGTCAGCCGCATCGCGGGTCACCAGCGTGGGGCCGATGAATTGCGGAAACTCAAGAATGGCCAATTTTTCAGGGTGGTCGCGCAATGCACGCGGTTTGTTGAAGACTTTTGCACCTTCGCGCTCGGCCTGCTCCAGCATGTGCGTAGCGTAAAAAAACTCCGAATCAAACGGCGGGTCTTTGCGCATGACCACGGCGTCGAAATCTTTTAGCGCCTGCGGTCGCTCGTCTGGGTGCTGCTGCTGGGCGGTGTACCAGATTTCTTTTTCACCAGTCAAAGTAATGTCGCGCACAAATGCTGTGACCACCCCACCACGCTGCCACATAATGTCTTTAGGCTCACACACGCTGAGTGTGTGGCCACGCTTTTGCGCCTCCCGCATCATGGCAAAAGTGGTGTCTTTGTAGATTTTGAAAGTCGATAGCGGGTCAGCGATGAATAAGATGTGCATAAAGATTTTTGAATGAATGGACTCAAAGTTAACCGTGAAAATAGACTTGAATTATGTTTTACGCCCCAAGTTTTGCACAAAAAGCGCCAGCGCGCCTGTCACGACGCCCCAAAAGGCTGAGCCCACGCCGGCTATGACGACACCGCTGAGCGTGACCAAGAAAGTAATGATAGCGGCCTCACGATGCTTCTGGTCATGCAAAGCAGCAGTCAAACCTGAACTGATAGTGCCTAAAAGCGCTAAACCCGCAATCGCCATTACCAATTCCTTAGGGAAAGCAACCAACAACGCCGTGACGACTGCTCCAAACAACCCAATGGCGATATAAATAACGCCGCACACAGCTGCTGCTGCGTAACGCTTCTCGCGGTCAGGATGCGCTTCTTTTCCCATACAAATTGCAGCGGTTATGGCGCTCAGATTCAGGGCAAAAGCCCCAAAGGGTGCGAGCACCAACGTCGCCAAGCCGGTCAGGGTGATGATTCTTGAAATCGGCATGTCATAGCCTGCTGCACGTATAGCCGCCACACCTGCAAGATTTTGCGATGCCATGGTCACCACAAACAGCGGTAAAGCGAGGCTGACTGCAGCGCTCAAGGTAAACACCGGCGCTGTAAACACAGGACTGGCCAAATTTAGATGCACATTGCTCATTGTGAGTTGTCCGCGTGAAACAACAAAAAAAATCGACACCAACAAGGTCAGCAGAACAGCGTAGCGCGGCAAGTACCGTTTACCGATCAAATACGTGGCAAGCATCAGCACCACCAAAGGCAATGCAGTTTGTGCGGCAGTGAAGGCTTGCAGTCCGAACTTAGCTAATACGCCTGCCAATAGCGCTGAGGCAATACCCACAGGGATACGGTCCATGAGGTGTTCAAACCAACCAGTCACGCCGAACAAGACAATAAATGCAGCGCATAGCATAAAAGCACCTACCGCTTCGCCCATGTTAAAGCCGCTACCCGCAACTGCGAGAACGGCAGCACCGGGCGTGCTCCATGCGACCATCACCGGTTGCCGCAACAGCAAGGAGGGCAGCAAAGAGCATAGCCCCATTCCCAAACCCAAAGCCCACATCCACGAGGTAATTTGTTCTGGTGTCGCGTTAAAAGCTAAGGCGGCTTGAAAAACAATGGCAACGGAGCTGGTAAAACCAACCAACACAGCTACAAAGCCTGCACTGGCGGCAGACAGTGATAAGTCGTTCCAGAGATTTTTAAAGTAATACATACCCAATTAAACCCACAAAGTGCTGAGCTCAGTGGATACGCTTAAATTTCAATTTTTGAACCCAATTCAACCACCGAATTACTTGGTAAATTCAAAAAATCTGCGGCACCGCTGGCGTTGTGGTGCATTTGCGCAAAGAGCTTTTCACGCCATGGTGCCATGCCCTCACCCAAGGTTGGCACCACCGTATCGCGGGACAAGAAATAGCTGGTGGTCATCGCTTCCAGCTCACAGCCACGCGCCTTCATCTGCGATAAAGCTTTTGGCAAGTCAATGTCATTTTTGAAGCCATAGTTCAGTATCACTTGCCAGCAATGGTGACCCAAGGGCTCAACCTCCAAGCGCTTGGCCATGCCAATCCAAGGTACTTCATGGCTGCGCACGGTGACAAACAAGTTTCTGTCGTGCAACACTTTGTTGTGCTTCAAATTGTGCAATAAGGCATTGGGCACACTGCCTGTCTCAGGCGTCAAAAACACAGCGGTGCCATCTACGCGTGTCGGTGGGCTGATGAACACGGCTTCCAAAAAGCTTTTCAACTCAATGCCATCTACTTTTTGCTTTTCAGCCAGTAAGTGACGGCCTTGCTTCCAAGTCATCATCAACGTAAATACGGCCCCACCAATGGCCAATGGGAACCAACCACCCGCAAATAATTTGAGCAAGTTAGAGGCAAAAAAGGCGAAATCAACCAAAAAGAACCACCCGGTTGCGACTATGCAGAGCCACAGCGGGTACTTCCAGCCATAACGAATGACATAAAACGTCAAGATGGTCGTGATCAGCATGTCAGTCGTCACGGCGATACCGTAAGCAGCAGCTAAGTTGCCTGACGTCCTGAACATAACAACCGCCAAAATAATGGCAACGAACAAACCCCAATTCACGAAGGGAATGTAAATTTGACCCGCTTCACGCACACTCGTGTGCAAGATGTTCAAACGTGGTAAGTAGCCCAACTGCACGACTTGCTTTGTCACGCTGAAAGCACCCGTTATCAACGCTTGCGACGCAATCACTGCAGCCAACGTAGCCAGAACCAACAAGGGAATCAGGGCCCAATCTGGCGCCATCATATAAAACGGATTTTTAACAGCCGCTGGGTTTTTGAGCAACAAAGCGCCCTGCCCGAAATAATTCAAAACCAATGCCGGCATCACAACCGTGAACCATGCCAAGCGGATTGGTTTTTTGCCAAAATGGCCCAAGTCTGCGTACAAAGCTTCTGCACCCGTGACGCACAGAACCACCGCACCCAAAATGATGAAGGTGATGCCCGGGTTCGCCCACATGAAGCCCAAGGCGTAATGCGGACTAATGGCCCACAAGATTTGCGGATTGCTCGCAATTTGTGTGATGCCCAAAATCGAAATCACGGCAAACCACACTGACGTAATGGGGCCAAAAAATTTGCCGATGCCCGTGGTGCCGTGCTTTTGAACAGCGAATAAGCCAAACAAAATCACCAGCGTCAGAGGCACCACATATTGCGTGGTTGAAGGCGAGATGACCTCCAAACCTTCCATTGCGCCTAGCACTGAAATGGCTGGGGTAATGACGCCATCACCATAAAACAAGCAAGTGCCGAAGATACCGACCACCAACAAGACACTGCGCAATTGGGGTTTGTCTTTAACCGCTTGGGAGGCCAAGGCCAGCATAGCCACCAAGCCACCTTCGCCGTTGTTATCTGCCCGCAGCACCAAAACCACGTATTTGATGGAAACAATAACCGTCAATGTCCAAAAGAAAATCGACAAAATGCCGTAGACATTGTCGGGCGTGAAAGGCACATGGCCGGAGCCAAAGACCTCTTTCATCGCATATAGAACGCTGGTTCCGATGTCGCCGTAGACCACACCAATGGCGCTGAGCGTGAGCGCCGTGAGAGAAGATTTTGATTTTTGCACTAAAACTTAGCCGTCTTGAGAACCACAAAAGCATCCATGAATGAAGAGCCTTTGCAGCACGCGGAATTCCATTATTTAGGGAAATGTATTGTGCGCTCTCGCAGCTCAAATATCTTCCAAGGAGAAACCCCTAATCGCAATAAATATGTATTTTGTTGCAGTGCAGCAACTTTTATAGCTAGAATAATAAATTCGATTGACTTATTCGTAGACTTCAGCGTCGGGGTCTGTGGCTTCTAATTCATAGCTAGCCGCTACTGTGGCCAAACGACCAATCACACCGTACATGTAAAAGCGGTTGGGGGCGCTGGCTCCTGGTAGTAAGCCGGGTTGGGGCAACTCAGTGCCATCTGCAAAAGCCAAGGGCACATAGCTGGTCCCAGGCGAGCACAGGTTTTCGTCCACGCCGCGCCCTGCATGCACGCGGTAAAAGCCACCCACCACGTAGCGATCCATCATGTAGACCACCGGCTCGGCTACTGCATCATTCATGCGCTCTTTGGTCGGCACGCCTTCTTGGATGATGACTTCAGAGACACTGGCATCCAGCACATTGACCGCAGCCAGATCTTTGGCGCTGCGCACAGTCATGATGCCCATGCCAGGGCTTTGGTTTTTGGCCGCTGCAATGCTTTTATCAGCCTTGATCACGACAAACGGCTTTTCATTGATGCCGTACTCTTTGTATTTTTTCTTAATTTTGGTCAGCAAAGCATCGACATTGTGGGTCAAACAATCGAAGCCACCTGTTTGCGTCAAATCCACGTCGTCGCATGTGTTAAACATCGGGTTGATCAACCACGGGTCGACCCCCAAGAGCTTGCCAAAACGTTTAGACACGTCTTCGTAGCACTGAAAATGCGTACTTTTATGCCGCACCGAGCCGCTGCCATGCAACGGCGGCAGTATGTATTGCTCATGCAGTTCTTCCAAAATACCCGGCACGCCGTTGGACAGCTGGTTGTTCAACAACATGGTGCAGGGGTCAAAATGCTTGAGCCCCAAGCGGTTGCCGGTACGAATGACCGGCTCCAAAGTCACCGACTCCCCATTGGGCAGGGTAATCGTGGTGCTTTCTTTGATGTCTGGGTCGACCGAGCCAATCCGCACATTCAAGCCCGCCATGTGGAAAATCCGTCTCAATTGCGCCAAGTTGCTCAAATAAAATGAGCTTGTGGCGTTGTTTTCGGCAATCAGCAACAGATTTTTGGCTTCGGGGCAGATTTTCTCAATCGCCACCATCGCCGCTTGCACCGCCAAAGGCAGCATCGCAGGCGTCAGATTGTTCCAGCCGCCAGGAAAGAGCGTGGTGTCGACCGGTGCCAGCTTGAAGCCAGCGTTGCGAATGTCCACCGCGCTGTAAAAAGGTGGCGTGTGCTCCATCCATTCCAAGCGAAACCAGCGCTCAATAGCAGGCATTGAATCTAAAATTCGCTGCTCAAGTTCGTTGATCGGGCCAGTCAGAGCGGTAATGAGGTGGGGAACCATGCTTCGTTTTTTTGTTGGTATTTTTTGTATCTAATTAATCAACTGGGGTTACATTCAGCAGAATCAAGTCCGAATTTCACCTTCGCCCAGCACCACGTACTTGAGCGAGGTTAGCCCCTCAATGCCCACGGGGCCACGGGCGTGGAACTTGTCGGTACTGATGCCAATTTCAGCCCCCAAACCGTATTCAAAGCCATCGGCAAAGCGCGTGCTGGTGTTGACCATGACGCTGGCCGAATCAACCTCGCGCAAAAAACGCTGGGCATGCATGTGGTTGCTGGTCAAAATCGCATCGGTGTGGTGGCTGCTGTACTGGTTGATGTGGGCAATCGCCTCGTCCAGCCCCGCCACCACCTTGATGCTGATGATGGGCGCGAGGTATTCTGCGTACCAATCTTCCTCCGTCGCTGGAATGAGCGTTGGGCGGATATCCGCACCCTCAATCACGCCATTGGCGATGTGCTTGAGCGCGCCTTTGCCCGCCAAAATACGCATGGCCACCGGGTCGCAGCGCATTTCAACACCTTTGAAGGCATAGATAGCGGCGATTTTTGGCAAAAAGGACTCCGCCACGCCTTGCGCCACCAGTAATCCCTCACTGGCGTTGCAAGGGCTGTATTTGCTGGTTTTGGCATTGTCTGCCACGCTCACCGCCATGGCGATGTCGCACGGGTCGTCGACATAAACATGGCAGTTGCCGTCCAAATGTTTGATGACGGGCACTTTGGCTTCGCGACTGACCCGCTCAATCAGCCCTTTGCCGCCGCGCGGGATGATGACATCCACATATTCCGGCATGGTGATGAGCGCGCTGACGGCGGCGCGGTCCGTCGTCGGGACCAGTTGCACGGCGTTTTCAGGCAAACCGCTCTCACGCAGGGCTTGCCGCACCAGTTTGGCCAAAGCTTGGTTGGAGTCAATCGCCTCCGAGCCGCCACGCAAAATGCAGGCGTTGCCGCTTTTGATCGCCAAACTCGCCGCTTCAATGGTGACGTTGGGGCGAGATTCGTAAATCATGCCAAAGACGCCAATTGGAACCCGCATTTGACCCACACGAATGCCGCTGGGCTGCTGCTTCATGCCGATGATTTCACCAATGATGTCGGGCATCGCCGCCAGCTGCTCACAGCCTTGGGCACAGGTTTCGAGCACCTTGGGTGTTAATTTCAAGCGGTCCACCATCGGCTCCGACAAACCAGCAGCCACGGCGCGCGCCACATCTTTGGCGTTGTCGATTTGCAGCGCGGCAACGTTGCTGCGCAGCAATTCTGCCAATTTCAGTAATGCTATTTTTTTAGTAGCTGCAGAGGCAATAGATACGCCGGCTACAGCCGTTTTTGCACGTTTTCCAAGGGTTTTAAGCAGTTCTACGACATTTACTTCAGGAACTAGCGAGCTAGCAACAGAAGCGGACAATGACGTGTTTTCAGCGATGGTTTGGGCATTCATACTGCCATTTTCGCCGATTTTGGCGGTGCTTTGCTAGCCGGCGTCATGCAGGCTTGACACAACTGCAGCGCCAAGCGGTGCAGGGCTTGCCAGCTGTCAGACGGCCAATCGCGCTGTTTCAAGCCTTTGACTATGCCATCGACCTTGTGGGCTGCATCCAACAGATTGGCCAAAGCCTCGGTACTCAGCTGCGGCAACACCCGCTCAAACAAGCGCTCTTTGACACCCCAAATACGTTGCTCGCGCAGCGCCATGGGCATCGGGCGACCGGCGTTGAGGGCGTCTTTGACGCGTTTCAGCGCACGAATATCCTCGGCGATGGCCCAATGCACCAGCACCTCGGCCACGCCCTCAGCCTGTAAACCGTCCAACATGCGCTGCACGCGGGCGGGGTGACCCCCTAAAACCGATTCGGACAGCTTGAACACGTCATACCGCGCCACATTCAGCACCGCGCTTTCGACTTGGGCAAGCGACAGCTCTCCTGCAGGGTGCAGCAGCGCGAGTTTTTGAATTTCTTGGTAAGCTGCCAGCAAATTGCCTTCCACCCGGTCGGTGAAAAACTGCAAAGCTTGCTGCCCTTCGACCCCCGAGGCTACGCGCTGACCCTGCGCTTGCAGGCGCTGCGCGATCCACTGCGGCAGCGCAGCACGTTCAACCGGCTCAATCGCCATCGTGACGCCGCTGTTTTCTAACGCGGCAAACCAAGCACCTTGCTTGGTGAGTTTGTCCAAGCGCGGCAGCATCACCAGCGTCAACGTGCTGTCGTTACCCTGCGCTTGACCGGCCAATTGCTGCATCATGACGCTGCCGTCTTTGCCCGGTTTGCCAGAGGGGATGCGCACTTCGATGATTTGTTTGTCGGCAAACAGGCTCAAGCTGCCGCTGGCAGCCAGCACCTCGCCCCAATCAAAATGGGCACCCGCAACGGTGAAGGAGCTGCGCTCAGTGAAACCCTGCTTGCGCGCTTCGGCGCGGATGGCGTCTGCCGCCTCTTGCACCAGCAAAGGCTCATCGCCATGCAAGGTGTAAAGCGAGCGCAAGCCTTTTTGCAGGTGATTGCTGAGTTGGGCGCTAGCTAATTGCATATGGATTCCCACCTACGCGGGAATGACAGAATTTTGATTTAAAGCTCTTTTACAGCCGCTAAACGACGCAGCAACTGCTGCACCATGTCGCTTTGCATGTCGCGGTACAGTAAAGCTTCCTCAGCCTCTTTGGCTAGCACAGCTGACTCGTTAAAACTGATATCGCGCTGAACCAGCAACTCAGTCACTGGAATGATGTCTTTGCCATCCAAAGTACGCAGCTTGAAGCTGAGGCGACTGCGCAACTGAAACTCGCGCACTTGGCCCGCAGACGTGACGCCAACAACTACTTTTTCACGCACTTCGTTCAGCACCTCCAACACCACCTGTGCTTTTTCAGCTTGGTTTGCGTCGCTGATCACGAGCACCTGACCATCAGCAGCCAACTGACGTTTGAATTCATTGCCCAAAGTTGAGTTATCTACAAAGTTGGTGTACAGCGATTTAAAAGCATAGTTGAATGAACCTCGCAGCTTGAAACCACAGCCCGCCAAACCAAGTGAGGCAGCAGACGCCAGCAAAGAGGCCGAGAACAGGCGTCGTGGCATAACAAGCTTGATGGATTCTTGTGTAAGTCCTTGATTTTTCATAGTTTTTCCATTCAATTCGAATTCAAGCAAACGTGCTTCATTCAGTACGGGGTTAGATTTCACAACACCACATTGACCAAACGGCCCGGCACCACAATCACTTTTTTGATGGCAGCACCCGCAGCGAATTTGGTCACAATGTCACAGCTTACCGCGATTTGCTCAATCGCCTCTTTGCTTGCACCCGCCGGCACCACGATTGAGCCGCGCAATTTGCCGCTGACTTGCAACATCAGCTCAATTTCATCTTGCACCAAAGCGCTGGCATCCACTTGAGGCCACGGCGCGTCAAGCAAATCACCGGCTTGCGCCGCAAAACCCATGTTTTGCCACAATGTATGGCAAAGATGCGGTGCGGCTGGATACAAACAACGCAGCAAGATGCCAAAACCTTCTAAAACGGCGGCATCTGCTGCCGCAGACTCGTCTGATTTGAAGTCCTCCAGCGCGTTGAGCAGCTTCATGCAACCCGATACCACCGTGTTGTATTGCATGCGTTGGTAGTCGTAATCCACCTGCTTGAGCACGGTGTGCAGCTCCAAACGCAGCGCTTTAACGGGTTTAGACTCAATTTTAAGGATATTTTCGGCTGTAGCAGGCGTATTTTCTACATTATTAGCTATATTATTAATAGCAATTTGCTTACTTCCAAGTTTCACACCAAAATTCCACGCGCGGCGCAAGAAGCGGTAAGAACCTTCTACTGCCGAGTCATGCCACTCCAAGGTCGCCTCTGGCGGCGCGGTGAACATGGTGTACAGGCGGGCGGTGTCGGCACCGTAGCGCTCGATCAAATCCTGCGGGTCGACGCCGTTGTTTTTCGACTTGGACATCGTGCCCACGCCCTCGTAATTGACGATGGAGCCGTCAATCTTGCTCTTGGCCGTGGTGACTTTGCCATTCGCGTCCACAATATCTTCCACTTCGTGCGGCCAAAAATACTCCACGCCACCTTTGTCGTTTTTACGGGAGTAGATTTGGTTCAAGACCATACCTTGGGTAAGCAGCTTGGTAAAAGGCTCATCGACCTTGAGCAGCTTCAAATCGCGCATCACCTTGGTCCAAAAGCGGGCGTAGAGCAAATGCAAAATCGCATGTTCGATGCCACCAATGTACTGGTCCATCGGCATCCAATAGTCCGCCCCCGCGCCGACCATGGCTTGATCGTTCTTGGGGTCGCAATAGCGCATGAAGTACCACGAACTGTCGACAAAGGTGTCCATGGTGTCGGTTTCGCGCCGCGCCGCTACACCACAAACAGGGCAAGTCACCCCAGCATGGAAGCCTTCATGCTTGATAAGTGGGTTGCCCGAACCATCTGGCACACAGTCCAGCGGCAAAACGACTGGCAAATCCTTCTCTGGCACCGGCACCGCGCCATGCTCTGGGCAGTGGATGATAGGAATCGGCGTGCCCCAATAGCGTTGACGGGAAACACCCCAGTCGCGCAAGCGCCAGGTGGTTTTCTTTTCGCCAAGTCCCAGAACCACCAAATCAGCAGCCACGGCGTCAACGCAAGCCTTGAAACCCAAACCGTCAAATTTACCTGAATTCACAGAAACCGTATTGAATTTCTGCGCATACCAGTCACGCCAGGTCGTGGCATCAAACGATAACGAAGCTGTGGTGTTCGAAGCGGCGGCTGACGATGTTGAGGTAGGTCCGTCTGAGGAAGCCGCCGCTTCGGACAGCGCTGCCCCCGAGGCCGAGGAAGACTTAGAGAGCCCTTCGACAAGCTCAGGACGAACGGAGAGTGCAACAACCGGCTTAATAGCCAAGTTGTACTTCAAAGCAAAGGCAAAATCCCGCTCATCATGCGCTGGCACACCCATGACGGCACCGTCGCCGTAGCTCATCAACACGTAGTTACCGACCCAGACTTCGACATGCTCACCCGTCAACGGATGCGACACAAACAGCCCCGTCGCTACACCTTCTTTTTCCTTCGTGGCAAGTTCAGCTTCTGTCGTTCCGCCTTCTTTCAATGCTTCAATTTTGATAGCTAATGAGGCATTTAATTCGCCGGCTCGAACCGCAATTGGGTGCTCTGGGGCAACAGCCACGAAGGTGACACCCATAATCGTGTCTGCACGGGTAGTGAAGACGTACATTTTGCCGTCTTGCAGCAAATTACCGGCTGCGTCTTTGATGGTGTGAGGGAAAGCAAAACGGACGCCTTCGGACTTGCCAATCCAGTTTTCTTGCATCAACTTCACGCGCTCAGGCCAGCCGTCCAGGCCGGTTTGGACCTGTTCAAGCAACTCGGGGGCGTAGTCGGTGATTTTGAGGTAATAGCCAGGGATTTCGCGCTTTTCAACCACTGCGCCAGTGCGCCAGCCCTTGCCGTCAATCACTTGCTCATTGGCCAGCACGGTTTGGTCGACCGGGTCCCAGTTCACGACTTGGGTTTTGCGGTAGGCAATGCCTTTGTCCAGCATTTTTAGGAACAACCACTGGTTCCACTTGTAATACTCAGGCGTACAGGTGGCGACTTCGCGGCTCCAGTCGATAGCTAGCCCCATGGCCTGCATCTGCTTTTTCATGTAGGCGATGTTGTCAAACGTCCACTGCGCGGGCGGTACGCCGTTTTTCATGGCGGCGTTTTCAGCCGGCAGGCCAAAAGCGTCCCATCCCATCGGCATCAAGACGTTGAAGCCTTTCATGCGCAGCTGGCGGGTCAGCATGTCGTTGATGGTGTAGTTGCGCACATGGCCCATGTGCAGCTTGCCGCTTGGGTAGGGCAGCATGGAGCAAGCGTAGTATTTGGGTTTTGGGTTGCCTTGTGCGTCCAGAGCGCCCTCGGTCACACGGTAGGCATCGCGCTCCGCCCAAAAGGCGTGGGCAGCTTTTTCAATCGCTAAATGGTCGTAAGTAGCCGTGGAAATTTCATTATTTGCAGTCATCCCTCAATTGTAGAGGCTGCAACAACGCTAAAAAGGCGCTATTTAGATGATTGAGTCTCAGCAACAAAGCCAATACGGTTTAAACCCGCTTTTTGGGCAATGCCCATGACTTCAACCACGCGTCCGTAAGGCACAGTAGAGTCTGCGCGCAACTGAACTTCTGTTTCTGGGTTCAATTTGGCCGTTTTGTCTAGCGATTCAGCCAATTGGGTGACGCTGGTGGGTTGGTCGCCTAAGAAGATTTGACCGGTTTTATCGACCACCAGAGTCACAAATTTAGGCGCTTCAACGGGTTTGGCGGCTTCGGTTTTGGGTAGATCCAGCTTGATGGAACTGGTCATCAAAGGGGCGGTGATGATGAAAATGACGACCAATACCAGCATCACATCGACCAACGGCGTCATATTGATGTCGCTCATGGGAGGCGACCCTTTGGTGCGTTCTAGGCGGCCAAAACTCATGCTGTTTCCGTTTAATGATGCAGCATCAGCTCGCGCAAATCGCTGGCAAAACCTTCTAAATCGGCCTCAATGCGACCAATCACACGGCCAAATACGTTGTAGGCCAATACGGCTGGAATTGCCACGACCAAGCCGGCAGCGGTCATGACCAGCGCCTCGCCAACTGGGCCGGAAACTTGCGCAATGGTCATTTGGCCCGCACCAGCAATGCTCGATAACGCATGGTAAATGCCCCACACCGTGCCTAAGAGGCCGACAAACGGCGCTGTAGAGCCGACTGTGGCCAACAAAACTTGGCCCAAATTGAGCTGGTTGACAATGCCATGCAACGCGTCGCGCAAGACGCGGGTGAGTTGCTGACTTTTGTCGCCCACTTGAGCCAACGTGGTTTGGGCTGCTGAAGCAGGCGTGGCCACAGATTGTCCTGCAACAATCAAAGGCGTGACCAAGCCAGCACGGTCAAAAGCGGTCGCTTGTTGCAAGCCCGTGTTCAAAGCCGGCGATTGCCAAAAAGCAGCCGTACTGCGTGCCACATCACTGCTGGCACGACGTAAAACCCACGCTTTCATCAAAATCACAACCCAACTGGCCACCGACATCAAGAGCAAGAGGATAGCAACCGCTTTGCTGATAGCGTCGCCTTGGGCGATGAAATTAAAAGCATTCATGGTGAATTCGCTAGAATCAATGCGCAAGTTTAGCGAAAACCGAGCACGTCAAACATGTCGTACAAACCATTGGGTTTGTTAGCCAAAAACTGCGCGGCCATCAAGCTGCCTTTGGCGTAATGGTCGCGGCTAGAGGCTTTGTGGCTGATTTCAATGCGCTCACCCAAACCGGCAAACATGACGGTGTGGTCGCCCACAATGTCGCCACCGCGCACCGTGGCAAAGCCGATGCTGGACGGGTCGCGCGCGCCCGTCACGCCGTAGCGCTCGTAGACGGCACAGTCTTTCAGATCACGACCTAAAGCGTCTGCAATGACTTCGCCCATTTTGAGCGCGGTACCAGAGGGTGCATCAACTTTGCGTCTGTGGTGGGCCTCAATGATCTCAATGTCATAGCCATTGTTGAGGGATTTCGCGGCCATTTCAAGCAACTTCAAAGTCACATTCACGCCAACGCTCATGTTGGGCGATAGGACGATAGCGATGTCTTTGGCTATTTCAGCAATTTCGGCTTTGTGCGACTCTTCCAGTCCCGTTGTGCCAATAACGACTTTGACGCCCAGTTTGCGGCAAACCTGCAAATGCGCCATCGTGCCCTCAGGCCTTGTGAAATCAATCAACACTTGAGATGGCGCCAAACCAGCCAACAAATCCGCCGTGACCAATACGCCACTGGTTTGCCCAAGGTAAGCTACGGCATCCGAATTGATAGCATGAGATGCAGCTATGTCGAGGGCTCCAGCCAAAATGCAATCATTTGAAGCGCGAACAGCCTCAATTAACATGTGTCCCATGTGCCCTGTTGCACCGGCAACAGCAATTCGCAAAGGCGTGTTCACTTTTGCGTACCTTCAGTGGCCTTCAGTTCTTGCTCCGTCATTTCAAGGACGGGTGGCTTGGAAGGCGATTTGTTAGCTGACAACGCATCTACAAATTCTTGCTCAGTAGGCATGTTGCTAGCGTCGATTTTGTCGAGTGCATCGCCCTTGAAAAAGACGGTCAACTTGTACTTGGGTGTATCAATACCTTGACGCTTTAAACTGAACACGTACTCCCAACGGTCTGCATGGAACACGCTGACCAACAGCGGCGTACCCAAAATATCCATCACTTGTGCACGTGGCATACCCAGTTTGAGGGCGGTAACTTGCTCTTTTGACACAAAATTACCTTGCGCCACATCCGTTTTGTATGGAAAAGACGGGATGTAACTGCAGGCAGCAAACAGGGCGCAAGCGCCGCCGACGAAGGCCAGTTTGAATGAGCGCTGAAGGGCTTGCATTTGGGCAATAGAAAAACGAGTTGTATTCATGGCAGTCAAATGTGACAGCGGATGGCCGTCAAGTAGTGGTATTGAACAGGTAGCGATATGATGGGATCATTGTAGCGTTTGAACTGACCCGTAAAACACAATCATGAACACGATAGACGAACTTAAAAACACTGGCTTGAAAGCTACCTTGCCGCGCTTGAAAATTTTGGAGATTTTCCAAAAAGGCGAGCCACGTCATATGACGGCGGAGGATGTTTTTCGTATCCTGCTGCAGGAACATACCGATATTGGCTTGGCAACGGTTTATCGGGTTTTGATGCAATTTGAGCAAGCCAGCATATTGACGCGCAGTAGTTTTGATGGTGGCAAAGCGGTTTATGAGCTCAATGAGGGTCAACACCATGACCATTTGGTCTGCTTGGATTGCGGGAAAGTGGAAGAGTTTTTTGATGAAGAAATCGAAAAACGGCAAAAAGCGATCGCCAAATCCAAGGGGTTTGCTATCGCTGACCATGCACTCAGCTTGTATGCTAACTGCACCAAGGTGAAATGCCCCAATTTGGTCAAAGGTCAAACAAGCCGGTAATTAAACCTTGATAGCCCAAAAAGCCTAAAAAAAAGCAAATTAAGAGCCAAACTCCATGGCTTTGCGTTGCCTCGCAGCAAAGTCTTCATAGGTGTCAATACCGCGCAGCTGCAAGATTGTATTTCTCACGGCTGCCTCAACCAGCACAGCAATATTGCGCCCAGCTACAACTTGAATCACGACTTTACGCACGGGAATACCAATCACGTCTTGGGTTAGCGGCTCACTGGGCATGCGCTCGTAATCGCGATCAAAGGTTTCGCGCCTGACGAGGTGCACAATCAATTTCAAGCGCATACGTCGTCGCACGGCGGTTTCGCCAAAAATAGCGCGAATATCTAGCAAGCCGATTCCGCGCACTTCCAACAAATTTTGCAATAAATCGGGGCAGCGCCCCTCAATGGTGGTTTGGTTGACTCGAAATAAATCTACCGCATCGTCTGCAACCAAGCCGTTGCCACGTGAAATCAACTCCAAACCCAATTCGCTTTTACCCAGACCTGATTCGCCAGTGATCATGACGCCTAACCCCAAAATATCCATGAAGACACCGTGCATGGTGGTACGGTCGGAGAAATGCTTGGCCAAATAAGCCCGAAGCACATCAATCACAAAGGCGGCGGACTCTTTGGTTGCAAATAAGGGAATTTGAGCGCGCTCACAAAGCGTTAATAAACTCTTGGGCGCTACTTGACCGTCACCTAAAACGAGCAAGGGCGGCTCGAGCCTCACGATGCGAGAGACGCGGCGAGCGCAATCCTCTTCAGTACCGTTTGTCAGGTACGCAACCTCACGTTCACCCAAAACTTGTAAGCGATAGGGGTGGATGTAATTGAGATAACCGACCAAGTCGGCACTTGAACGTGCTGCGTGGACTGCCACTTCATCGAATCTACGCTCTGAGGCGGACAATCCAACCAACCAGTCCCACTTTAAATACGTGCGAAAAGCTTCAAACAAAACATCGGCACTGACGACGGTTGGTTTCATAATGCTGTTTGTGTCGCCAACCAACCAGTGATCAGTCCGTGCAATTCGGCTGCATCGGGCGTGGTTTTTAGTTTGTCTCGCAATCCGGCATCACTGAGCAGTTCAGCAATTTCCGACAGAATTTCAAGATGCTTTTGCGTAGCCGTTTCGGGTACCAACAAAAAAATCAGCAAATTAACAGCCTGTTCATCAGGCGCATCAAAGCCAATCGGCTGCGCCAGTTGGAAAACTGCGGCCATGGGTACTTTCATGCCTTTGATGCGGCCATGCGGAATAGCTACACCATGACCCAAACCGGTAGAACCTAAGCGCTCTCGCGCAAATAAACTGTCAGTAATGATGGCACGGTTTAAACCATGCAGTTTTTCAAACAGCAATCCTGCCTCTTCAAAAGCACGCTTTTTGCTGGTGGCGTCTACGCCCACAAGCACTTGGGTAGCTGGCAATATGCTGGATAGTCGATTCATAGTTGAGGTGAGATTATGCACCCGCCGAAACAGAAAGTTACCATTTTTGAGGATTTGGTCTCAAACAAACTAAACGCCCTGCAGAATCGCTCAAGTTTTTAGAACGATTTTGCAGGGCGTTGTTGGATTTTCTCGCTTTGTAGCGTGTCTGGTAAACCTTACATTAAACGCTTTGGCGCCTCGTGATGATGGTCTTTAACTTTGTCTTTGTGACGACCCACTTGCCGATCCAGTTTATCGACCAGTTCATCAACTGCTGCATAGAGATCTTCATGAGAACTCTCGGCAAACATGTCACTTCCTTTGACATGAATATTGCACTCAGCACGTTGTCGTCGATCTTTTTCCTTTTGGTTTTCTACCGTTAGCAGCACTTTCACATCAACCAGTTGGTCAAAATGTCGCGTAATTCGATCGAGTTTCGCCGTTACGTAACTACGCAACGCTGGGGTAACTTCGAGATGGTGACCGCTGATTGTCAAATTCATACGTAGCCTCCTAAAGCACATGCAAAATACGCACAGAACCGATTGGCTTTCAAACCGCAACAGTACAGTGCGAGGGTGAAACCTGAAAACTACTCATAAAGAGTCTTCAAGTGACTTTACTATGCGCCTGCATTTCAACATTTGCAAGCCCCAGAACCCTCGTTTTTTCATCATTTATAGGATTTGATGTAAGGCTGTGCAACGGCAACTCACCCATATCGCTCACATCTTGTTGGTTTGATGCATTTTTAATTTTCCCGCCATGACGATAGCAGCGACGCTAGCAACAGCGCCAACCACGGCCGCCATCCAGTAATTTTGAACCAAGTTTTGCGCATCTCGGCTAATGATGAGGCCGCCCACAAACGCAGCTACGCCCATGGCAGCGGATTGAACTGCTGAATTCAAGGCCATGAAAGTACCCCGCAATTGAGGGTTTGCCGTTGAAGTGACGATAGCCATGCCAGGAATCATGCGTCCGCTCATACAGGCAAAAAATGCTGTCGAAACACATAAAACAGCCCACACGGGTAGGCCGGCAGTCAAAGTAGTGGCCACCATCGGCAAAACACCCAAAACCGCCATCAAACGAAACATGTAAACTTTTCCCTTACGGTCTGTAAAAATGCCAACCATGCGCGCAGTAAACAAAGTGACAACGCCACCGCACAAATACACATAGGGCACTTGGTCAGTACGCCAACCGACATTGGTTTGTAAATAGATGGTGATGAATGGAATCACTGTGAAGCCCGCAAACATCAGCAAAGCCGAAAAGGTGAAGGCCTTGAGATGGTTGGTGTCTGCCAACACCTGGCCAATGACACGAAATGCGGAAGGCTTTTTTCCCACTTTCAAATGGTCGGATAAAACTGGCAAAGTCATAAAGGCGCCAGCCGCCAGAACACCTACCAAAGCCGCGATGCCGAAAAAGGGTGCATGCCAACTAAAGTGCGCAGCCAAAAACAAGCCTATCGGCACGCCGGCTACGGTCGAGACAGAAAAAGAAGTCATGACAATCCCCATGGCACGACCTCGACGCTCAAAAGGGATAACTTCAGCCACGATGGTTTGTGAAAGTGCAGACAAGACGCCGCCAAATACACCCGCAAGGACTCGCGCCACCATCAGCGAGTAATAAGTAGGCGCCAAACCACAAGCCAAAGTAGCTAGCCCAAACAAAATATAGAGTGTTAACAGTAGTTTTTTACGGTCAAACTTATCCAAATAAGTAGCAGCCAAAAGACCGGAAGCACCGGCAGCCAGAGTGTAAGCAGAGACCAACAACCCAAATTGCGCGTCTGTGATTGAGAAAATCTGCGTGAATTGCGGCCCCAAAGGCATCATGATCATGAAATCAAGAATGTGGGTAAATTGAATGCCCGCAAGGGTTAGCAAGAGCCATAGCTCACGCTTCTGAGATAAGGGGGTCGATTGGGTATTCAGGCTAGAAGTCATATATTCCTTGAGCAAGCCGTGACTGTACCAGCGCCAGAAATTGGCGCTCAAGCTGTCATAATGAGGCCTTATTATTTTTGGAGCTTTTGCTTGGAAACCTACCCTAGTTGGTAGCTTTTAACTCCCGTGCACGGTACAAGTGTTTAAAAGGGGTTGAAAGCGCCCCCCCCAACCCATCCGCCTTGTTGCAAACCTTTTTCGGGAGTGAGCCATGCTCAACATCTTTTCGCTTGCCAATGGTCGACTTTTTCAAGAAGAAATCGAGTCTTTGGAAGAACTTACCAAGTTCCAGCCTATTTGGGTGGATTTGGAGTCCCCCACTTTAGAAGAAAAACGCTGGGTCAAACAGCATTACGGTCTGTCTATTCCTGAAGATGCGATGGACGAAGACATCGAAGAGTCCGCTCGTTTTTATGAAGAAGACAACGGCGATTTGCATATTCGCTCTGACTTTTTGGTTGCAGATGAAGATGAGCCGCGCACAGTTCGTGTCGCCTTTATTTTGAATCTGGTGAACACTCAGCTCAAAAGTCACGGTGTTTTGTTTTCGATTCACGATGAAGATGTCCCCGTTTTTCGTCTGCTGCGTATGCGCGCGCGCCGTGCACCGGGTCTTTTGGAAGATGCCAAAGAAGTTCTACTCAAGTTGTTTGATGCAGATGCCGAATATTCTGCTGATACGCTCGAAGGTATCTATGTAGAGCTGGAAAAAGTCAGTGCCAAGGTGCTGTCTGGCGATATGACGGATGCTTTAGCCAGTGAAGTATTGGGCGCCATTGCTAGGCATGAGGATTTGAATGGTCGCATTCGTCGCAATATGATGGACACGCGCCGAGCACTTAGCTTTGTGATGCGCAGCAAAATGCTCAATGCAGAACAGTTTGATGAAGCACGGCAAATTTTGCGTGACATTGATTCACTGGACTCGCACACCGCTTTTTTATTCGACAAAATCAACTTTTTGATGGATGCCACTGTCGGCTTTATCAACATCAATCAAAATAAAATCATCAAGATTTTCTCGGTAGCTAGTGTCGCCTTGCTGCCACCAACGCTGATTGCCAGTGTTTACGGCATGAATTTGAAGTTTCCAGAGCTAGAATTCCTTGGCACATGGAGCTATCCCTACACAGTGCTCCTAATGATTGCTAGTGCCTTGGTGCCGATGTGGTATTTCCGCAAACGCGGTTGGCTGAAATAAAAATGACCACCACGCGTTTACAAGTCCATTTCAGGAGCTCACCTTGATCAACAGTCTCAAAATTTTACCGCAATATTTACTGCCTAAGCTACTCCTAACGCAGTTTGCTGGATATGTTGCAAGCAAACATGGCGGTGCTTTCACTGCGCGTTTGATACATTGGTTTGTGAAGCGCTATAACGTCAATATGCAGGAGGCAACTAACCCAGACGTTAGCAGCTACGCTACCTTCAACGACTTTTTCACCCGTGCTTTAAAGCCCGGAGCACGACCACTTGCGAACGCAGAATTGATTTGTCCTGTAGATGGCGCGATCAGCCAATTTGGAGCTATTGAGAAAGATCAAATTTTTCAAGCCAAGGGGCACCATTTCACCACCACAGCTTTGGTGGGTGGTGACACCACTTTTGCCGCACAATTTCAAAATGGCAGTTTTGCGACGCTGTACCTCAGCCCGAAAGACTACCATCGTATCCATATGCCCTGTGATGGCCATTTGACGCGCATGATTTATGTGCCGGGCAATTTGTTTTCAGTGAATCCCACCACCGCACGCGGTGTGCCGGGTTTGTTTGCGCGCAATGAACGTGTGGTTTGCGTTTTCGACACAGCGCATGGCCCGTTTGTGCTGACCTTAGTTGGTGCCACCATCGTTGGCAGTATGGCAACTGTTTGGCATGGACTTGTGAATCCGCCGCGTAGTAACGACGTTCGGGAATGGCGATACGAAGACCAACAGATCACCCTCAAGCAAGGAGAGGAGATGGGACGCTTTTTGCTAGGCTCAACTGTGGTGATGCTGTTTCCAGAGAGTCGCGCTAAACATCTAGCTTTCAACCCCGCATGGACGGCCGGCGGTGCCATTGCCCTTGGACAAGTCATGTGCCAAGCACGCAATCACTAATTGATCATTTAAAAATCACGGTTTTCCGACCATTCATCAACACCCGATGTTCGCTGTGCCATTTCACGGCACGCGCTAGTACTTGACTTTCAGTATCTCGCCCCTGAGCTGTGAAGTCTTCCACCGTTCGACTGTGATCCACACGGGCGACATCTTGCTCAATGATGGGGCCTTCGTCCAAGTCTGCTGTCACATAGTGTGCGGTAGCACCAATCAATTTGACGCCTCTGTCATGCGCTTGATAGTAGGGTTTTGCGCCTTTAAAACTGGGTAAAAAGGAATGGTGAATATTGATGGCTCGGCCTGACAATTTGGTGCACAAATCGTCACTCAATATCTGCATATAACGCGCCAACACCACCAGTTCAGCACCTTCTGCCTCAATCACCTCGAGTGCGCGTTTCTCAGCCTGCGCTTTGGTTGCTGCCGTAACAGGAATGTGATGAAACGGCACGTTGTAACTTGCTCCCAGTTGGTAAAAATCGCGGTGATTTGACACAATTGCACGCACATCCACGGGTAAAAGTCCACTTTTGCATCGAAACAGCAAATCGTTCAGGCAGTGTCCTTCTTTGCTCACCATCAATACCGTTGGCATGAGTTGGCGCGTATCGTGTAATTTCCAATTCATATTAAAGGGCGCGGCAAAAGTGTCAATTTGACTGCGTAGCGCAGCATGGTCCAAGGGTTCACAAGCAAACTGCACACGCATGAAAAAAAGCCCCGTATCTGGGTCGTTGTATTGCGCAGCTTCCTCGATATTGCCGCCACGCTCTAATAAAAATCCGGATACAGCGTGTACGATGCCCCGACGGTCTGGGCAAGATAAAGTCAAAATATAAGCAGAGTTCATGCTAGGGATTATCTCGCATCACGTCTTGCACAACGACGGGTACTCGCATAGCCAATGCACACATTAACTCATAGCCAACCGTGCCCCCAGCTTGCGCCACTTCATCAATCGGCAGTACCGCACCGTTACTAGCTTGACCCCACAGTGTCACTTCACTGCCAAAACCGGCCGGGATATCCGCCTCCAGCAACGGCGTTAAGTCTACGGTAATCATGTCCATACTCACGCGCCCCACCATGCGCGTACGAACGCCGTCTACCAAAATGGGCGTTCCTGTACTGCAATGGCGCGGATAACCATCGGCATAGCCACACGCCACGATACCGATTTTCATCGGTTTATCAGCCACAAAAGTAGACCCATACCCAACTGTAGCCGAAGTATTTATTGACTGTACTGCTATTATTTTTGATGACAGAGTCATCGTCGGCTTTAATCCCCAGTACTCACTGTTGTTTTCTGGAAAATCTGGCGCACTTCCATATAAAGCAATACCTGGGCGAATCCAATCACCCGTGTCTGGCTCAGAATGACGCAAAGTTGCTGCGCTGTTGCACACGCTACGTTCGCCTGGCAAATCTTGCGATGCAGCGTTAAAAACTTGTAATTGTTGCGCAATCCCTTTGGGACCATCGGCATCGCTGAAATGCGTCATCAGTGAAATTTCTTCCACTTGTGGCAAAGCATTCAGCCGTGTCCACGCGGCACGATACTGCTGCGGTGTGAACCCTAAGCGGTTCATACCAGAGTTCATTTTGAGGAACACACGATGACCGACCTCGGTTTTATGGGTTGCCAGCATCTGGATTTGCTCATCACAGTGCACTGTGTGCCACAAACCAAGTCGTGAACACAGTTCTAAATCGCGTTGTTCAAAGACACCCTCTAGCAACAAAATAGGGCCACGCCAACCCAGTTTGCGCACCCTTGCTGCCTCGTCCAAATCCAGCATGGCAAAACCATCTGCACCCCGTAAACCATCAAAGACGCGTTCGATACCATGACCATACGCATTGGCTTTAACGATGGCCCAAACACGCGCATTCGGAGCAGCTTGGCGCGCGCGCTGCAAGTTGTGATGTAACGCGTGAGAATGAACAGTGGCAAAAATAGGGCGGGGCATAACAATCCTAGGAATTCTGTGTTAAGCGAAGTCAAGCAAACACAGGCAGCGATGCAGGGTATTCTCTCATTCGATGAAGCCGCATCACTGCCTTTGGCATGATATAACCCTCAAATAACGATCTTAACTTTACAAAAACTTCACACATTCAATTTACTTATTCTGCTCAATCTAACAGGCTATAACCTTGTTAGTTCAATTTCTAGGAGCATATGAAACCAGAACAGCCCGTATTTTCAGCCGAAAGTCTATGACGCAGCCTTCTAAACAGCCCATGATTCGAGGTTTTTACACCATCATGTCGGCGCAATTTTTCAGCTCTTTGGCTGACAATGCTTTGCTCGTCGCGGCAATTGAGCTACTCAAAGCCTCGCATGCACCTTCATGGCATATCCCGGCATTGACACCGATTTTTGCTTTCTTTTATGTCGTTTTGGCGCCGTTTGTAGGCGCCTTTGCTGACGCGTATCCCAAAGGCAAAGTCATGTTGGTCAGCAACAGCATCAAAATTGTAGGCTGCATGCTGATGCTCTTTGGCGGTCATCCCTTGTTGGCCTATGCCGTTGTTGGTTTGGGTGCTGCCGCGTATTCGCCTGCTAAGTATGGGATATTGACAGAGCTTCTGCCAGCCTCTCAATTGGTCAAAGCCAATGGATGGATTGAAGGCTTAACTATTGCCTCCATTATTCTGGGCATTTTGCTCGGTGGGCAATTGGTTGGGCATCATGTGTCTAGTATTTTGCTGTCGTTTGATTTTCCATTCATTGACACCAGCATTGACACAGCACCCGAAGCTGCTATTTCAATCTTAATTTTCGTTTACTTTATTGCCGCTTGGTTCAATACCCGCATACCGCATACGGGCGTCGCCATGCGACCTATGCCACTCAACAAGTTGTCACTATTGTCTGACTTCAAAAGCTGCAATGCTCTGCTGTGGCGCGACAAACTTGGGCAAATTTCGCTTGCCACAACCACTTTGTTTTGGGGTGTTTCCAGCAACTTGCGCGTCATTGTTTTTGCATGGGCGGCAGTTGCTTTAGGCTACAGCACTACGCAAGCGTCAGCCTTGGTTGGTGTTGTTGCAATCGGAACGGCAGTTGGCGCTGTGATCGCTTCACTTCGCATGACATTAGACCAAGCAACTCGTGTCATACCACTGGGAATTGGCATGGGTATTTTGGTCATTGGGCTCAACTTCATCAATAACGTTTGGGTTGCTATTCCTTTCTTGATTTTGCTGGGTGGCTTGGGTGGTTTCTTGGTTGTGCCGATGAATGCGTTATTGCAACACCGAGGTCATAACCTGATGGGGGCTGGCCGCTCCATTGCAGTACAAAACTTCAATGAACAAATTTGTATTGTGGGCTTGGGTGGTTGCTACGCCATTTCGGCCAGTATGGGTTTGTCTGCGTTCCGCACCATCGCAGTATTTGGGGCATTGATTGCCAGCGTTATGTGGCTCATCCAACGTTGGCATCAAAGCAATTTGCGCAAATATCCTGCAGAAGAAGCACATTTGATTGATATTGCTACCCATGACGATATGCATGGCTGATTTCTTAACTCGATATCTGACGCCTTTTCAAGCTTCTAGTTTTTGATGTCAGGGTCTCGGTCAAATTTACTGCTGCCTGTCGGCGCGCTGGTCGTCAACGCTTTCGTTTGGGGCGTTTCTTGGTGGCCGCTGCGCGAATTGCAGTCCGCCGGCTTGCACCCATTATGGTCGACCGTCATCATGTATTGCTTCGCCCTGGTGGTAGTGCTGGCTATCAAACCCTTGGCTTGGCGCGGCTTGATTCAGCATCCGCAATTGTGGCTTTTGCTATTGGCATCAGGACTCACCAATGTGGGCTTTAACTGGGCCGTCAGCATCAGTGATGTGGTGCGCGTTTTGATCTTGTTTTATCTGATGCCTGGCTGGGCTGTGTTGCTAGCATGGATCGTGCTCAAAGAGCACCCCACACGCGCAGCAATGCTACGCTTAGTGCTGGCTTTGGTGGGTGTGATGATCATCTTGATGCCTGCCGCGCCTGCTAGTTCAAGTCACGCCCCACCACTCTCACTGAACCTTAGCTTTGCCGATGTCCTAGCGTTGATGGGCGGTTTTTGCTTTGCCTTGACCAATGTGCTACTCAAACGCCTGGTCAATACGCCCAGTGAAGCGCGTATGTTCGCGATGTTTGCAGGCGGAGCCCTCTTGGCCACGGTGGCTGGTGCTGCGGGCATGGCGCAAGGCTGGGTGACGGCTCTGCCTCCCGTCGCAGCCAATTGGGCATGGCTAGCAGCCGCTTTATCATTAGCATTTTTAGCGGGTAACACGGCTTTGCAATACGGCGCAGCGCGTCTTCCATCCAGTACAACGTCCGTAGTCATGCTCACTGAGGTCATCTTTGGGAGCTTGTCCTCTGTGGCGTTAGGCGCAGCAGTTCTTGACACCCGAACCTTACTGGGTGGTAGCTTGATTGTTTTAGCGGCCGCTCTGGCAGCATTTGACAATTAAAGTCACAATTAGACGTTTTCATCCACAAACCATCACTCCTATTTGGTTAAATATACCCATGAAACACACCATTTATGATTTTGAGGCCTTAGGCATCAGCGGCGAGTCCGTCAAACTTGATCAGTTCAAAGGCAAGGCGCTTTTGATCGTCAACACGGCTAGCGCTTGTGGCTTCACACCGCAATTTGGTGGCTTGGAAGAGCTACACAAAACTTATGGCAACAAAGGCTTGGTTGTCTTGGGCTTTCCTTGTAACCAATTTGGCGCACAAGATTCCGGCAGCAACGACGAAATTGCCAGTTTTTGCCAACTCAATTTTGGCGTCACCTTTCCCATGATGGCCAAGATTGAAGTCAATGGCGACAAGGCGACGCCTTTGTACCAATGGTTGTGCAGTGAAGCTCCCGGCCTTCTGGGCAGCAAAGCCATCAAGTGGAATTTCACCAAGTTTTTGATTGGCAAAGACGGTCAAGTCATCAAGCGCTATGCGCCGCTTGACAAGCCTGCCGCACTGCAAAAAGACATTGAAGCGGCTTTGGCCTAAAAAATCTTGACCGGCGCTGCCCTAGGTGGCCAAGCCAGACTGAAGTCGTCATGCCCATCCGTCAAGTTGGGGTTGTAGGCTGGATCGACATTCAGCTTGTCGCCCCAACGTTTGCGCATGTACCGCAACTCTGCTTCTGCGCGTCGCTGCTTTTCAGGTGAGTCATCTTGACCTCGCGTGGCAGATTCATGGTGAAACAACTCCGCGTACGGCGTCCACACATTGCGATAGCCGGCTTCAAGCAAACGTAGACAAAAATCGACATCATTGAAACCAATAGCCAACTCGCGCTCATTGAGTCCACCCAGCTTCTCAAAAAGCGCTTTCTGAATTACCAAACAAGCGCCCGTTACAGCGGAAAATTCTTGCATCAGCATGGCTCGTCCAGCATAGCCAAGTGCGCCTTCTGGTAAATGCTTATGGACGTGTCGCGCAACCCCACCAACCAGCACCATTCCCGCGTGCTGCAAGGTGTGGTCTGGGTACCAAAGGCGTGCTCCTACTGCACCGATGCCTGGGCGCAGCGCTTGGCTGACCATTTCTGACAACCAGTCTTTTGATTTGACTTCGATGTCATCATTGACCAAACCCACCACCATACCATTCGCCAACTTGACCGCGTCATTGTTAAGCGCTGAATAGTTAAACTCATAGTTGTCTCGAATGACACGAATCTTTGGTTCAGTGGCCAGCGTTTTCAAATACTCCAGCATTTGGGGGGCATCTGAGCCGTTATCAACCACCAAAATTTCATAATTGGCATAACTGGTCAAACGCAAAATACTCTCAAGGCATTGGCGCAGCAACACAGCGTTGTTTTTGGTCGGAACAATCAAACTCACCTGCGGGGGCGGCGCAGGCAAGGTGTAGCTGACTCGCCAAGCACCTGCTGCTTCGTCAATCTTGGCCTTGGCGCCAACTCCGGTTCGCAGAAAATGAGCATTCAGTGCCGCTTGGCCTTGCGTCAATGCTTGTTGAGCTGCCGACTCAGAATCAGAACTTTCAATCTCTCGAACATGGCACAACACTCTGGCGATATGCCCAATTTGACTCGCCTCAACATGCTCAAGGCAACGCAGCATCACATCAAATGTGCCTGCTTGCTCAAATCGGACATCAAAACCACCGGCTTGACGAAGCAGATTCGCATAAAAAACACACCCGTGGGCGATGTAATTTTGTGCATAAAACAAATCTACATTCCAATCGGGTTTGAAATTCGGCGAGCTGCGTTCAACGCCCTGTGCAGGCAGTCCAAGCAGTTTATCCTCATCAAAATAGATGATTTTCCAGTATTTATGCTCATTTATAGCTGTAGCCGTTATAAATAAAGCATTTTTAGCTATTAAATCTATAGCATTTTGAACAAAGACCCAATCCCCCTTCGCCAAATCTAACGCCCTATTGAGCAAGGACGCGCTTCCAGCAACTTCAGCGGCATCACTAAACACCAGCTTGATGCGCGAATCCATCGCAGCATATTGCTCCAACACAGCACGACATGCAGGACTGGCCGCTTTATCCACAGCGATGCACAGCTCCCAATGCGGGTAGATCTGTGCCATCACCGATGTGATGGCCTGCACCAAATAAGCAGCATCTGGCTGCACAACCACCATCAGAATTGAGATAAGCGGTTTGCGCACCATGGCGTCGATGTGCAAACGCATGGCGGCGACGTCTGCATTACTGACAACATCGTAGCGCCGCACCCATTCGGTGTAATCCTTACGGTCAAAATCAGCCGTGGTTTGCACACGCCACGCAGCCTCGGTGCTGTAGCCGGGTTGGTTCCACGGTGCCGCTGTGGCTTCCCATTTCGGTTTGACCACAGCTGGTGTTGCTTCGCCCACAGCAGGCGCCGCAGCCGCTGCTGCTGCCGGCTCAACGTTGACGACCGGTTTTCTGCGCAGCAGAGACTTGAAAGATGCCTTTAAATCACGTCGCACAGCCATGGCGCGACGCAGTGGTGCCGTGATACGCCAGCTGGCCGAGCTTTCGTAGTCTTGGCTTATCAATGTATAGATTTCTGCCGTGTTGGTTGCCATGAACTGATCCCGCTCAGCCACCACAAAGTTCACCTCTGCGCGCGCACGGTTGGCCTTCACCTCCATTTGATGCAGCTCATGCGCCAACTGCTCCACGCGGGCTTCACAATCCAACAAACGCCTGTCTTGCGGTGCATAAGGCAACAGCTCATTGGCTCGCCAACCATTTGGCCAAGCGGCATCAAACCAATGCCCAAAATCTCGCAGCGTTAAAGCATAACCAGCACGGCTCAGCGTATTCTCCACAAACTGCAAGCGCGTAAAACGTCGCCCCGTGGCATGCTCGCCCACCTGCGGCACCGCATCTAACCAAGTTAACAGCGCACTACAAGCTTGCGCGTCACTCGCTTTTGCTTGCGTGGCGTAGCGCTTTAGGCAATCACCCACTTCAGACAAGGTCCAGCCATCGTGGCTGATGATTTTTATAAATGCACTCGCTTCTGGCGTTGAATAAGTCATGGCTCACATCTTAATGCTTGCTGTAACGCGGTGCGTTGCTGCTGCCACACAAACTGCAGCGCAACTGTCTGGTGCGCCGCTTGCGCCACAGCGGCGTAATGCACGGGTTGCGCTCTATTTGCAATGGCTTGCCGCAGCACCGCCTCCCACGCATCATCAGCGGCCAAATAACCATTCTCCCCATGCTGAATCGCCCTGGCATAGGCATAGGTGGGCGATGCGATACTGAGCGTACCGACTGCGGCTGCGTCAAAGAATTTGAGCTCAGACTTGCAGTTGGTAAAGTCATTGTTTTGCAGCGGCACCAAGTTAAAGTCAACGTCTGCAATGTGCTGCTGCAGCGTCAAATAATCGGTCAAACCATGCTGCGTGATTTGGTTTGCAAACTGCGCGGTAAACTTGGCTCCCAAGGCCTTCTCAACATCCATCGGCCCCACCAAGACCAACTGCACACGCGGGTCCGCCGTCATGACCACGGCCAGAGCAGGCGCTATCAATGCAAAGTCCAGATTGTGCGTGGCCGAACCACTGAAATAACCAAGCTTGATGGTCTCTGCAGGTAAAAACCCAGCAGCCAATTTGCGTTGATACAGCGGTTCAGACACCTCTAACTGCGCTTGGTTGATAAAGTTAGGGATGACGCTGACATGGTCGCGAAATGGAGCAGCTAAAAAGAGTCGCAGCTTGTCCGCCAGATAGTCATTCGTCGTGATCGCCCCATCACACAAGCGCAGCGCTCGCGCCATACGACCCACCACGCCATACCAATAGTTCAAAACCTCATCGGTTTCGTCTTGTCCTAATGTTTGGATGATCAAGTCAATCGCTTGGGTATCAAAGACCCAATCGTCCACATCAAACCAGACCTTTTTACCCTGCGCTTTAAATTGCTGCACCAACTCGGCCATAGCCGTGTCATAGCGCGCACGGCTAATCACCAACGTGTCTGCATGAGCCGCAATGGCCGCGCTGTGGTGCAAATCGCCGCTGAAAAAGCAAGCCGCTGAGGTTTGTGTTTCGCCCGCTGGCACTGGCGCATTCAACACCTCCGCCATGTTGGCGGCGCGGTATCTGTAGGTGCTGCTATGCACATTTTCGGCAAAATAAGCGACGCGTCGTTGGCCTTTGGATAATGCGGTCAAACGCTCGTACAAAGGCGCAATGCGTGGTTGCACATCGACAGGATAGACCTTGGGCTTGCCATCTGGTGAAGGCTTTTCAACATGGGCACTCTCCGATGACACTATTCGGCGCAGTCGTACTATTGCCCGACCAATCCAGCGTAGCGGTGCAGCAATCCGCCAATTTATGGAGGTACGCATTGATGTCAACTGTTTTTCACGATTGACGAGTTGGGTGCGCAAAACTGCAGCATCAGTATCGACGGTCTTCAGCGGCATAATATCGAATACATGAATGTAACAGGTAAATTATTCATTGCTATGAATAATAACCGTTTGAATATTAACGACTCTTACTTAAGTTAGTATATACTTAAATGTATTTACGCAACAAAGTAAAAACTTCATATGAAAATTTCGCTCAAACGCTCTTTAATAATCTGTATATTAAGTATTTTGTCAGCTTGCGGAAACAATGCAACTACATCTACGACAAACAGTGCTTATGCTACTGACGGTAAAGCAGCTTCAGCTACTAACCCGATGATGCCTATGCCGATGGTGCTTTCGGTCAATGCATATACGCCACCAGTCAGCACTGTACCGCAAGACTCGACATTGAAGCCACGCAATCTTAGCGCCGCACCCACCTCTGTAAATATTTTACTGGGTGTACCATTGGACATCCAATCCGCTGCTCTTAAGGCGAACAATCTCATGGAGGGCAAACCGTTTCGAATCGGCTTTGGACGTAGCGTTACACAAACCGACACAATTAATGCGACAAAACAAGTTTTGAAGTGGCAAGTCACTACTTCAGGAGGCAAGATTGCAGCCATCAACTTCAGCTCCACCGGAGCCAGAAACATGCGTGTAAGCTTGTTGGTGTCCAAACTTGCTGACAGCGCTACGTTGCGCTTTTATGCTAGAGGCGATATGAAAGCGTTTGAAATCAAAGGCGCTGAAGTCAATTCCATCCTAGCCCGAAATTTGGCCGCTGGCGACAAAACCGACGCGGGAAGAACTTATGTAGGCCCGATGACAACTGGTGCAGACAGCACTATTGAGATTGAGTTGCCTGCCGAGGTGGCAGCGGATGGCGTCGATATTGCAATTCCAACAGTCTCGCACATTACACTGTCTATCGCAGACGCTGCTGTTGCCGCACAAACGGCTTACAACTCAAGTACTCTTCCCACAGACGGTTTGACATGCGAGATTGACGTTAATTGTCGCACAACTTTGCCAGCAGCAAGTAATGCAGTAACTTGGCTTCTGTTTAAAGAGTCAGGTTATGACTATATTTGCTCAGGCACTTTACTTAACGATAACCTCAATAGTAGCAAGCCATATGTCATTACAGCGAACCATTGCATTAGCAGTCAAACTGTAGCATCGACTTTGCTATCTGTTTGGCAATATAAATCTGCTAGTTGTAACGCCACAAATGGTAATTATTATTTAGCTAGCACTGGTAGTTCAACACTCCTTTACACCGCCTACGACACAGACTCAAGCTTGCTATTGCTTGCCGGCACCCCTCCTGCTGGCTCATTATTTGCAGGTTGGGATGCAAGCGTTGCGCCATTAACCAGTACGCCCATTCACAGCATTCACCACCCTAAGGGTGATGCGCAACGCTATAGCTATGGTGCTGTGATAGGTTACTCAACAAGGAGTGCAACAAATGCAAATAGTTTTTATGGCTCCGACATTACTAACGGCACTATTCTAGATGTGAGCTTAACTAGCGGTTTGACCGAAGGTGGCAGTAGTGGATCAGGCCTCTTTAAAGGTGCAGAAACCAACCCCCAACTAATTGGGCAATTATTTGGCGGTCAACTACCTAGTTGTAGCAATGCAACTGTACATAATGTTTATGGCCGTTTCGATAAAGCATACTTTGCAGGTATGTACGCATGGTTAAGCGCTCAGCCTAATCCAGACTCAAAACCGACCCGAAAGATGGGTGACTTCAACGGAGACGGCAAGTCTGACATCTTATGGCGCGACAGCGTCTCAGGCACTGTTGCCATTCACATCATGAATGGAACAGCTATCGAATCATCGTCTTCATTTCAAATAAGTAATAGCTGGGAGATTGCAGCTATCGGCGATTTCAATGGCGATGGAAAGTCAGATATTTTATGGCGCGAAAAAAATACAGGCATGGTTGCTATTCATCTTATGAATGGCGGCACGATCCAAAGTTTTGCAACCTTCCCCATCAGTAATAATTGGGAAATAAAAAATATAGGTGACTTTAATGGTGATGGTAAATCTGATATTCTTTGGCGTGAAAAGTCTACAGGTACCGTCGCTATACATTTAATGAACGGAACTGCAATTGCCTCATTCGCTACTTTTCCAATTTCAAATCAGTGGGAAATTCGAAATATTGGTGACTTTAATGGCGATGGAAAAGCCGACATTTTATGGCGGGAAAAAACAGATGGGACTGTTGCTATTCATTTAATGAACGGGACCGCAATCGCCTCATTTGCCACTTTTCAAATCAGCAATAGCTGGGAAATACAAAACATAGGCGATTTTAATGGTGATGGAAAATCAGACATTCTGTGGCGAGAAAAAAGTACGGGTACCGTTGCTATTCACCTTATGAATGGTGCAACCATTTCAAGCTACGGAACATATATAATCAGCAATGACTGGGAAATTAAAGGTATTGGAGACGTCAATGGTGATGGGAAAGCAGACATTATTTGGCGAAATAAAAACAGTGGTTTAGTTGCTATACATATCATGAATGGCTACACTATTAACGCCTCAGGAGCGTACTCCAAATTCTTGCGTTACAGCTTTGAAAATATTGGTGACTTTAATGCTGATGGTAATAAGGATGTCTTATGGCGCGATAAATCCTCTGGCGATATTAATATTGATTTATTGTCTGGTTTATCTGTTATTGGCAATGGTGGATATATGATTAGCCCATCATGGACTATTTTTTAATTTAATATTACCGTCTTAACTTTGCATATTGTTAGGGGCGTTTTAAACAATCTCAAATAGTATTAACATAGGGTCTTAGGAAGCAAACATGTCTTCACCACATGCTAACTTCTTGAAATGATTGATAAAAATAGGTATTACAGACGTTCTAAACTCAGCGCAGCTAA
>JAYVSU010000206.1:0-17863 GCA_043775055.1 Polaromonas sp. | reverse complement strand
AGCGCGGCGGTCGCCATCGACGGTGATGCGCTCGACCAAACCCTCGGTCACCAGTTGGTCGGTGATACCGGTGATGTTGGCACCGGTCACCATCATTCGGCGGCTCAGCTCGTTCATTTTCAAACCGTCGGGCGAGCGTTCTAGCTGCGCCAGCAAGTCAAAACGCGGCAGCGTGGTGTCAAATTGCAGTCGCAGCGCATTGCGCACTTGCTTTTCAATCAGCTGGGTGCAAGTCAACAGCCTAAGCCACAGCCGCAGCTCTTGCGGGTGCTCACTTTGCGAGGTGCCGTTCAGCCGTGCTTCTAAATCCATTTGGAACGCCTACTTGTTTGATTATTCTTCATTTACTATCTTTTTAATAGCTGATGCGTCAATATTTACGCCGTCTACAGCTAAACTTTTCTTAGAAAGTTCACGCTGGAGTTGATCGCGGCCGCTCCAGTACTGTTTTGGCCAATCCACAGTTTTTTGCAATTTAGCCGCTTCATGCAGCGTCCAAGCAGGGTCGGCCAAGTGCGGCCGTGCGATGGCGCACAGGTCGGCACGGCCGGCGGCGATGATGCTGTTGACTTGGTCTGCCTCGGTGATCGCGCCCACGGCGATGGTGCGTATGCCCACTTCGTTGCGGATGCGGTCGGCAAACGGGGTTTGGTACATGCGGCCATAGACGGGTTTGGCGGTGCGGGTGGTTTGACCCGAGGACACGTCGATCATGTCGCAGCCTGCGGCTTTGAACAACTTGGCAATCGCCACGGCATCGTCAGCCGTGTTGCCGCCCTCCGCCCAGTCATGGGCCGATAAACGTACGCTCATGGGCAGATGCGCAGGCCAGACGGAGCGGATGGCGGTGAACACTTCCAGCGGATAGCGGCAGCGGTTCTCCAGCGAGCCGCCGTAGTCGTCCGTCCGCACATTGGTCAACGGCGTCAGGAAACTGGCGAGCAAGTAACCGTGGGCACAGTGCAGTTCCAGCCAGTCAAAGTTTGCATCAATTGCCCGTTTTGCACTATCGACGAACTGTTGTTTTAGTAGGTCCATATCCGCACGGCTCATGGCTTTGGGCACTTGGTTTTGCTCGCCGTAAGGCACAGCGCTTGCGGCAAGTAACGGCCAATTGCCTTGGGTAAGCGGCTCATCTGTCACCTCCCAACCCAACTGGGTGGAGCCCTTTGGGCCGCTGTGGCCGAGTTGCAGGCCGATTTTGGCGCTGCTACTCGTGTGGACAAAATCGGTGATGCGCTTGAAGGCGTGTGTTTGTGCATCGTTCCACAAACCGGTACAACCGGGGGTGATGCGGCCTTCTGGACTGGGACTGGTCATTTCCACCATCACCAAAGCCGCACCGCCCAAGGCTCTAGCCCCTAAATGCACCAAGTGAAAGTCTTGCGGCACGCCAGCTACCGCGCTGTACATCGCCATGGGGGAAACGATGACGCGGTTTTTCAAAGTGACTTCGCGGACTTTGAGCGGCAACAGCATAGGTGGCACGCCGTCAGACGTAGCCACAAAATCTTTGGCGAGCCAGCCTTCATAGCCACCGAGCCAGCTCGCATCCCGCAAGCGCAGATTTTCATGACTTATGCGCTGCGAACGGGTCAACAACGAGTAGGCAAATTGCTCAATCTCCATGCCGCTGTAGCGCTGCACGTTTTCAAACCACTCGGTCGAGTTGCGAGCTGCGTTTTGAATTTTCAGCACTTCAACGCTGCGTCGTGCCTCGTAGTCCTGCAACACCTGCTTCATACTCGCACCAGTGGCAAATTCATTGGCCAAGTCGATGGCGTCTTCCAAAGCCAGTTTGGTTCCGCTGCCTATAGAGAAATGCGCCGTATGCGCTGCATCGCCCATCAGAACCACGGGTACGTCTTGCCCGTTAATCACCACGGTATGCACCCAGTTTTTGCAAATCACACGCGGGAAGCGAATCCAAATCGCCGAGCCGCGCAAGTGGGTAGCGTTGCTGACCAAGGCATTGCCACTTAGTTGTTTGGCAAACAAATGCTCACAAAAGGCGATGGCCTCGACCTGTTCCATCTTGTCCAAACCATGCGCTTGCCAAACGGATTCTGGCGCCTCGACAATAAAGGTAGACATGTCACCATCGTATTGATAGGCATGCGCTGCAAACCAGCCATGCTCGGTTTGCTCAAATGCGAAGGTAAAGGCGTCTAGTTTTTTGCGCGTACCTAGCCACACAAAACGGCATTGGCGGGTATCAATATCGGGCTGGTAAGTGGCGGCGTAACGAGTGCGAATACGGCTGTTGAGGCCATCGCAGGCAATCACCAAATCCGCGTTGTACTGCGCGGCGATGACCTGGTCGTCTTGCACATCGGCCTCAAACACCAGATTCACACCCAGCTCCAGACAGCGATCTTGCAAGATATTGAGCAGTTTTTTACGTCCAATACCGCAAAAACCGTGGCCACTAGAACGGACACTGCGACCTTTGAAGAACACCTCTACATCATCCCAATGGTTGAAGGCGTCGCCAATCAGCTGCGCGCTTGCGGCATCTGCTGCTTGTAAATTAGCCAGCGTTTGATCCGACAAAACAACACCCCAACCGAAGGTGTCGAACGGTCGATTGCGCTCCACCACGGTGATGTTATGTGCAGGGTTTTGCTGCTTCATGAGCAAAGCAAAGTAAAGACCGGCGGGGCCACCACCCAAACAAAGTATATTCATGGATGAATATTTTAGGTGTAAACTATATTTTGTCAAACCTTTAAAATAACGCGACCCATATCGGGTATTTCAGGAGTACGTTTCACGCAGAAGTCACTAATATCCTGAAGAGATACAAGCGTGCGGTTTTTGTAAATCGTCAACTTATATGGAAAGTAATCAGGGTTTATCCTTAGCAAAAAAATGCTCATTGCGATTAACATACATGCACAATAGTTCCAGTTAAGCCATTCAACCACTCACTTGCCTCTTCAGTAGCCTCTTCATTCGCTTTTAATTTCAAACAGGAAGTTTCATGAAAACATCAACTCGACGTCAAGTTTTGTCCCACAGTGCAGTGCTTATAGGCGCGGCTGCTACCGGTTTAGGTATTTCTGAGCAAGCCCAGGCGCAAACAGGCAAAGTCCGCGTCGGGTTGATGCTGCCGTACACAGGTACTTTTGCACAATTGGGTGTGGCGATTGAAAATGGTTTTCGCATGGCCTTGAACGAGCAAGGCGGCAAATTGGGTGGTCGCGAAGTTGAGTTCTTCAAGGTGGATGACGAGTCCGAGCCAGCCAAAGGCATTGAGAACGCCAACAAATTGGTTCAACGTGACAAAGTAGACGTGTTGGTTGGCACCGTTCACTCTGGCGTGCAAATGGGTATCCAAAAAGTAGCGCGCGACAGTGGCGTGTTGTCTTTGATCCCGAACGCGGGCGTTCATGCTGCCACACGTAGCTTGTGTGCACCCAATGTGTTCCGCACATCATTCACCAACTCACAGCCAACACGCGCCTTGGGTCAAGTCATGATGGCAAAGGGTCATAAAAAAGCGGTGTGGATTACCTGGAAATACGCAGCGGGTGACGAAGCCTTTGAGGGCTTCAAAGAGAGCTACACGGCAGCAGGCGGCACCATTATCAAAGAATTGGGTCTCCCCTTCCCCAACGTTGAGTTTCAAGCGTTATTGACAGAAATTGCTGCTCTCAAACCAGACGCAGTAGCTTGCTTCTTTGCTGGCGGCGGCGCTGCCAAATTCATGAAGGATTACGCGGCGGCGGGTCTGCAAGGCAAGATTCCGTTGTATGGCTCTGGCTTTTTGACTGAAGGCGTCTTGGATGCAGCTGGTCCAGCGGCCAATGGCGTAGTAACAACCTTGCATTACAGCGATTCATTAGACACGCCGCGTAACAAAGCTTTCCGCCTAGCTTATGCCAAAACCTTCAAGCTGCAGCCTGATGTTTATGCCGTGCAAGGCTATGATGCTGGCTTGCTGCTCATACAAGGCGCAAATGCTGTTAAAGGCGATTTGAGCAACAAAGTGGCTTTGTACAAGGCGATGGAAGCAGCCACGATTGACAGCCCACGCGGCAAGTGGACCATGAGCAAATCGCACAACCCTGTGCAAGACATTTACCTGCGCGTGGTTGAAAACAAAGAAAACAAGGTTATCGGTGTTGCGGCCAAAGCATTGGCTGATTCTGGTGCCGGTTGCAAAATGTCTTAAGACTGAAAAACGGCTGTTAATGGACAGCCGTGAGTCGACAAACGGGCGTTTGACCCGTTTGTCTTTACCTTATTTTTGTTTAATCGCATGGATTTCCCCACCTTTCTCATTCAACTCCTGAATAGCGTGCAGTACGGCTTGCTGCTGTTCATGCTGGCGGCCGGATTAACGCTGATTTTTGGCATCATGGGCGTGGTGAACTTGGCGCATGGCAGCTTTTATATGCTGGGCGCTTATTTGGCGTATTCACTTAGCGGCTTGTTTGGTAGTTTGACACTGGCCATATTGGTCGGTATTTTGTTGTCCATCATTTTCGGCTTAGTACTGGAATGGCTACTGTTCAGACATTTTTATGAGCGTGACCATCTGAATCAAGTACTGCTGACCTTCGGACTCATCTATATTTTTGAAGAGTTGCGGTCCATGCTATGGGGTGATGACGTTCACGGCGTCACGATTCCAGAAGCATTAAACGCCTCTATTCCGCTGACAGAGAACCTGTCTTATCCAATCTACCGTTTGTTCATGTCAGGGGTCTGCATTGCACTTGCACTGGGTTTGTACTGGCTAATCGCCAAAACCCGCCTTGGTATGAAAATCCGAGCTGGTGCATTTAACCGTGACATGACAGAGGCACTGGGCATCAACATCAAACTGATTCATGCAGTTGTCTTTGCCTTAGGTGTAGGCTTGGCGGCTGTGGCGGGCATGATTGCGTCGCCTATTGCCAGTGTCTACCCCAACATGGGCTCGCAAGTATTAATCATGTGCTTTGTGGTTGTGGTCATTGGTGGCATTGGATCGGTACGCGGCGCTTTGATTTCAGCACTGCTTGTTGGCTTGGTCGATACTTTTGGCAAAGTCTTACTACCAGCAGTGTCTGGCATGCTGGTCTACATGCTGATGGCTGCAGTATTGCTATGGAAGCCTGAAGGCTTGTTCAAACAATGAGTACGCCGAAAGCCAATCTTGAAGTGTTACCACGAGGCGTGCAAATTGCCTTAGGTTTAGGCCTCATCGCCTTACTTGCGTTCCCATGGGTAGGTACAGATTTTTACACCCAAATGGTCACGCGAATGATGATCATGGCTATTTTTGCAATGAGCTTGGACTTGCTTCAAGGCGTGACGGGGCTTGTGTCTTTAGGGCATGCGGCGTATTTTGGCTTGGCAGGCTATGCCCTTGCCTTTCTGACACCTGCAGGAGAAGCAGTGAGCCTGTGGTGGACATTGCCTGCAGCTGTACTTGCTTCTGGCCTAGCTGCATTAATCATTGGTTTTTTTGTGGTGCGTACCCACGGTATTTACTTCATCATGGTGACGATGGCTTTTGCACAAATGGTGTTTTTTTTGTTTTTTGACAACAAGATTCTAGGGGGCTCTGACGGGCTGTACATAAATTTCAAACCCAGTGCAGTTGTGTTTGGCATGACCTTGTTTGATTTGGATAACAAGATCACGTTTTACTACTTCACACTGACTGCAGTCATTGGGGTGTATTTCTTGTTGCGTCGCTTGCTCTGGAGTCCGCTGGGCCGTGCCCTAGCTGGTATTCGTGTCAATGAACACCGTATGCGTGCCGTTGGTTTTGAAACCTTCAGCTATAAATTAACCGCCTTCACCTTGGCGGGTGCATTGGCTGGCTTGGCAGGCTACCTTTGGGGTGCCCAAAGTGGCTACATCAACCCGGAACTTATGGGTTTTCACATGAGTGCGCATGCGATCATGATGGTTATCTTGGGTGGCATGGGAAATTTTTCAGGTGCGATTGTTGGGGCGTTTACCTTTGAACTGGTCTTGCTTGTATTCAAAGATTTACCAACCATCCAACTGTTTGGTTTAGATGTAAATTTGGGCAAACATTGGCAGTTATGGATGGGGACATTTATTGTTTTGATCGTGGTCTTTGCACCGCGTGGGTTGCTGGGCTGGGTGGAGCGCCTATCCAAGCGCAAGGAGAGCCACCATGAGTGAACTTCTTTTATCTGCAAAAAACTTGACCAAGCGCTTTGGCGGTTTGGCGGCGGTCAACAACGTGTCGATAGACCTGTATAAAGGCCAAATTCATGCCGTCATTGGTCCTAATGGCGCGGGGAAATCCACGCTAACTAACCTGTTATCGGGCGATTTACCTTTGACGTCTGGCACGATGACACTGGGCAACCAAGATGTCACGGGATGGCGTGCTGAACAAATTTCTCGCCAAGGCTTAGGCCGCAGCTTTCAAAAGACGAATGTTTTTTTACCTTTCAGCGTTTGGGACAACGTGCGCTTGGCGGCGCAGTCCCGCGACGCACAGCAACCTTGGAACCCATTGCGCTGGGTGCAAGATACGCGTCATGCTACACAATCAATAGCATCTCAAGAAACAGCCATATCGGCCATATCACTTTGCAAGCTTGAAAATAGGCTGCATGCTGTTGCTGGAACTATTAGCCATGGTGAGCAACGACAACTAGAAATAGCGATGACATTGGCGACCAAGCCGCAAGTTTTATTACTCGATGAACCTTTGGCCGGCATGGGTGTAGCAGAAGCTGAGCGCATGATTGAATTACTATTAATTTTGAAGAAAAGCCATGCAATGCTATTGGTTGAGCATGATATGGATGCCATATTTGCGCTGGCAGACCAGCTAACGGTGATGGTTAACGGACAAGTCATAGCCAGCGATTCGCCTAGCAAGGTACGCGCTGATGCGGCTGTACAGGCCGCGTATCTGGGTGAAGAAGAGCATACACAAGATACGATGGAGGCGCAGCGTGTCTGATTTACTGATTGATGTTCAAGGCTTGAATACCCACTACGGTGCAAGCCATATTCTCCAAGGTGTTGATTTTTCAGTTGCCCGGGGCGAGACTATCGGCTTGATGGGGCGCAACGGTATGGGTAAAAGCACACTCCTCAAAAGCATCATGGGTTTGGTTAAGCCCAAGTCTGGCGCCGTAACCATCATGGGCCAAAACATGACTGGCGTTGCGCCCTACAAAATTGCGCAATTAGGCGTTGCCTATGTACCAGAAGGACGTGGTATTTTTGGCAATTTGAGCGTGATTGAAAATCTTAAAATGGCGGCGCGTGCTGGCCAATCTGAAGCTGCCAAAGTGCGTGCAAGCAAGCAGCAGGATTGGCATTACGATAAAGTTTTAGACACCTTCCCGCGGCTCAAAGAGCGATTGAATCATGGTGGACAGCAACTCTCTGGTGGCGAGCAGCAAATGCTGACCATTGGTCGCGCGCTGATGACTAACCCCGACGTTTTAATTTTAGATGAAGCGACCGAGGGTTTAGCACCTTTGATTGCCATTGAGATTTGGAGGATTTGCAGCGTGATCCGCGAAAGTGGTATCAGCAGCATCATTGTCGACAAAAACTGGAAGCATGTGACGCAAATCACAGACCGCAATGTGATTTTGGTGAAAGGACAAGTTGTCTTTACAGGCAGCTCTGCTCAACTTCACGCTCAACCTGAAATACTAAGTCAGCATCTGGGTGTTTGACTGAATTCAAAAAAAATCCAACGACTTATTTAGTTTGCGTTAAGTGTAAATTTTCTGTAGTAGCCGGATAACCGTTTTACGTTCAGTAGCTGTTAAACGAGAAGTTGCATCTTTTTCAAGCTCAAAGGCCGTTTGTTCCGCGTCAACCATCAACTTTACGCCAATATCAGTCAAGTGCAATCCCATAACTCGCCCATCCACGGGATGGGGCCTACGAACAATCAGTTCACGTTTTTGCAGTGAATTAACCATTCCTACCAAGTTAGGTGGCAATATATTCAAAGCGCTGCAGACTTGCCTAGAACTAATTCCAGGATTATGAGAAATCAAGGACAGCACAGAAAAATCTACAGGCCTTAATCCATATACAGCCATGCGATCTAAAAAAATACCAATAATTGTCAAGGCCGCACGTCGCGCGTTGTAGCCCATCAATGATTCAAGATAACTTGTGTCAACTTTTTGGAGAGTGGTATTTTCAGTACTTATGGAATTAGTTTTCATGAAGCCAAATTAAATAGTTCGACATGAAGTATTCTAATCATTGACAAATGAAGCTTGCCGCATCCTCTATATTCCCTTGTCCTTTGTAGTGAGCATGACTAGGATAAGGACAAAGGGGACGTGTACGCCCTGGAAACACTGTTGTACCTTTTGCCAAAATTTGCTTTGGCGGCTCTGCTTTCTCAACCCAATCTACAAGTGCTTGAAGTCCATCCCAGGAGTCAGTTGCAGCACCACCTTGACAATGCCCCATACCTGGAATTTGAAACAAACGACTCATGTCTTTACCACCATTGCTTTGCTGCAGTTTATTGAAATAGGCTTCACTTTCTAGAGGTGAAAAAATAGGATCAGCCATGCCATGCGCAATGATCAATTTACCACCACGCGCCTTAAAACCCTTAAGCTCAGTATCTGTGGCTGTATCAAACATCCATGAGTGAGCGTCCATACGCATAGGATCTTTGTCAAAATCAAAATTCAACGCGGTAAGACTGCGATCAGGTGGTGTAATAAAGTATCCCTGCAATCCATCTTGCATCAAAAATATATGACGCGAATTTGGAACAGCACTGGTAGAAGTTCCCAATTTCCAAGCCCGCCAATCATTGGCGGGATGCCCAATACCTGCATCCCAAGACCAGCCGTTATAAAGCGCTTCACCTTTGCTATTTTGAGCACCAGTGAAGACTTTTGTCAGTGCCCCGACTTGCTCTTTACTCAAGCACGTAGGACTTTTACTACCATTGCATTGCAAAGTTTTAACATCAAATTTGCACGCTGCAGGATGAGAGACTAAACCATCTGCAACGCCATCCAATGCATCACACTTATCCAAAATACCTTTGCTCAATAACGCTAAGTCTTCATTTGACAAAGCTTGTGACAGCACGGCTCGTCCATCTGAACCTTTGGGCGCAATCGCCATGAATGCTTGCGAATCCCACATGGCGGCAATCGTCGCATTTTTTGAAACGCGCATGGCGGGCGCCATAGCAATCACACCATCAAAATGATGAGGGAACCGCTGGGTGAACATCATGCCTTGACGGCCACCGCCTGAGCAGCCGATAAAATAGGATTTATCAGCTGCTTTGCTGTAATAGGCTTGAACAATCTGCTTAGCTACAATAGCCACTTTATCGTGGGCGTTGTAAGCATTGTCAACGCGTGCAACAGGGTCAAAACCAAAATCAGCACTTGGACTTTGGTGCCCAGCGTCAGTCGTTACAACAGCAAAACCGCGTGCTAAAGCAGGTCTATCTCCAGTCGCTTGTGGCCCCACCGCTGGACGCACGATGCCATCGTTACCTCCACCTCCCTGATACAGCAAACGATTGTTCCAGTTTGCAGGCAAGCGCATTTCAAAACCAATGTGATAAGGAGCAGGCTCTCCCTTGCCATTCACGCCAATGCGCTCAGCCATTTTTCCAGTTATTTTGCAAAATGCTGGCATGATGTTCTGAGCTGGTACAGCTTCTGCAACCAAATTCACGCCTGCAGGTGCTAGCTTAGATATTTGCGAACAATCTTGAGCAGAAGCCTGTAAAACTGCACACAGAGACAGCAGACTACCTGAATAAATGATGGCTGAGCTTTTCATGATGCTTCCTAAAATTACTGGCAGCTAAAGTTCGCAGCGTCCTCAATACTGCCGTTGCCTTTGTATTTGGCTACTGCAGGGTATGCGCACAGTGGGCGCGTACGATTGGCGGACCAATCTTTAGGCAACTCAGCATTCACTCCGCCAGCGTTACCAGCGCCACGTGCCGTCGCAAGTACTGATGTTGGCGCTATGCCTTGCTCAACCCATTGCACTAATGGTGTTAACAAATCAAACTGGTCTGTAGCCATACCATCACGACAGTGGTTCATACCTGGAACAGGGAAGTAACGTGCAAACTCTGCTCCTTTGCCACTTTGAGCCGTGTTGACGCGTTCTACCCATTGGCGGGTATCCTCAGCTGAAAAGATAGGGTCACTGACGCCGTGGTACAGCATCATTTTTGCACCCCGATTTCTCAATGCTGCTAAGTTGCTAGGGTTGCCATTACCCGGAGGAGTCATATGCGACAAGCCAGACTCTTTATAGACATCGTTCGTTACATTGATCTGCACAAGTAAGTCGCTGATGTTTGCCGTTAATGGGTCGACAGGGCCAATACTCGGACGAAAAACAGTGCCTACAGCTAAAGGATCAAGTGCCAGAGAATTGACAAACTTCCAAGTCGCCCAATTGCGCCCAGCCATACCTGGGTCATAAGGAAAACTGGCATAAATACTTTCCCCATTCGATGCTTTGCCACCAGCAAATACGCTGGATACGACATTTTTTTGAGCTACTGTGAGGCAACTTCCATTACGCCCTGAACTGCAAGTTGGTACGTCAGTTTGTACATTAAAGCTCGCTTGGCACGCTTGAGTTGCCTGAACAATACCGTCTTTCAAACCATCAAGCACATCGCATTTGTCGAGAATGGTATCAGCCACGGTTTGACGCTCTTGTGCCGTAAAGCCAGTGCTCAAGTCAGCAATCGTGCCATTCGGATTCATTGGGTGTTTTGCAGTTGCACCGGCAGTAGCAACCGTACTCCATTGCTGAGCACCCCAAAGCTGTGCCACCGCTGAATTTGGCAAACGATAGCCAGGTGCACCCACTAAGTAGCCGTCATATTGGTCGCCGTAACGCGCTGCAGCAACCATGGTATGGCGTCCACCATTTGAGCAACCGCCGATGTACGAACGATCGGGTCCTTTTCCATATGCCGATGAGATCAATGATTTAGCCATCGGTGTGAGCTTGCCAACAGCTTGGTACCCATAATCTAATCGCGCTTGAGGTTCTGCACCAAAAACTGCAGTCTGTGCGCCAGTATGACCTGCATCAGAACTGATCACAGCAAAACCTTGCATGAGTGCGTGGGTTACGGCCCCTCCTCCTGTATCGCCTATTGCAGCTTGCACTGCGCCATCCAAGCCACCATTACCCTGATAGTAAAAGCGCCCATTCCAAGCCATTGGCATGCGCATTTCAAAACCAATGGCGTATGGTCGTCCATCACTACCTGTGCGCTTGTGCATAGCACCTTTGACCAAGCAATGCGCCGCAACATCACTTGTACCGGCTTTCAGGATGCCAGCAGCAACAGGTACCGCTGAATCTAGCGTGGTGTTATCGAATTTGAATTTACTGACCAGTTCTGCGCACGATAGCAAACCTGCGCCAACAGCCGGTTTGAGTGGACTAGGCGCCTGACTCGCAGGCATCTGAACACATGCAACAAGTAAACATGTCGCAGCGCTTGCAACAACACTGGTACGTAGCAAATACATAGTCATCTCCACTTAATAATAATTAATGTTTTAAACTTCAACCAATGAATGCTTCTTCGCCGCGCCAAGATAGGTATCTATCACTCGCGGATCAATTGCCAAATCAGAAGCTGGACCTTGCAGACCAACCTCCCCCATCTCTAATACATACCCATAATCCGCAGCTTCTAATGCAGCGCGCGCGTTTTGCTCAACCAATAATGTCGTTACGCCAGTTTTGCGCAAGGCTTCAATTGTTCTAAAAATTTCTTTAACGATCAAGGGCGCCAAACCCAAACTAGGTTCATCCAACATCAATAAGCTAGGGCGTGACATCAGTGCACGGCCTACAGCGAGCATTTGCCTTTCTCCACCAGACAATGTGCCAGCCTCTTGTGTGCGCCGTTCTTTCAAACGCGGGAATAAGTCAAAGACAACCTCGATTTGGTCACGCCATAACTTATTACCAAGACGCACTTGCCTAAATGCACCCAATACCAAATTGTCTTCAACCGACATGCTGCCAAACAGCTCTCGTCGCTCTGGCACTAGAGCAATCCCAAGCATCACACGCTCTTCAAGTGGCAAACTAACAATGGACTGGCCTGCATATTCAATAAGACCGGTAGAAGGCAAGACCCCCATCAATGCATTGAGAAGGGTAGATTTTCCTGCACCATTTGGCCCGATGACGGTGATGATGCTGCCCGGTGCAGCTTCTAGACTGATGCCACGCAAGACTTCTGCCTTGCCATAGCCGGCATGTAAACCTTGCACTTTAAGGATAGGGGTTGTCATAACTGTGTTTCCTTAATGCTCAGTACCAAGGTAGGCTGCCCGCACTGCGGGGCTAGCCTGAATTTCTGCGGGTGTGCCTTCAATCAGACGTGTCCCAAATTCCATGACGACAATCCGATCGGTAACTTGCATAACCAAGTCCATGTCATGCTCAACCAACAAAATACTCATCCCCTCCGCTTTAAGCTGGCGTAATACGCCGGCTAGTGCTTGCTTTTCTTTGTGCCGCAAACCGGCTGCTGGCTCATCTAGTAACAATAATGCAGGGTCGTTACAAAGAGCCCGGGCTATTTCAAGCAAACGCTGTGGGCCCATGGCTAAGTTGCCAGCTAGTTCATGCATATAGCTGCCCATCCCGACGCGTTTTAGCTGTACTTCAGCCTCACGAAACAAACGTTGCTCTTCAGCACGGTCTAGGCGCAGCATGGCAGAACTGGCACCTTTTTGACCACGTAAATGCGCACCAAGTGCCACATTTTCCAACACAGTCATGTCTGCAATCATTTTGACGTGTTGAAACGTACGTGAAATGCCACGTTTTGCAATCTCTCTTGAGGGCAAACTACTGATCGTTTCGCCGCGAAAAGTGACAGCACCACTTGTCAAGGAAAGCACACCCGTAATTAAATTAAATGTTGTCGATTTGCCGGCGCCATTAGGCCCAATCAAACCCACAATTTGCCCTGCTTGAACTGAAAAATTGATGTTGTTAACTGCGACCAAGCCGCCGAACTCTTTGCGAATGTCTGTTGCCTGCAACACCACCTCGCCCAATGCTGGCTTGCTGCGCTGCGGCAAGGGCTCTGCATCTTGCCAATCCGTTTTTCGAGGCAATTTGGGTAATCTGCGGTCAACAAAATCCCAAACACCATTGGGTGCGTACTTCAAAATAAGTACCAGCAAGACCCCAAATACTATCGTCTCATAGCTACCGCTTGTACCAATCAATTTAGGCAGCAAAACCTGTAATTGATCTGCCAGTAGCTTGGTAATCGTGACACCAGTCATCGCGCCCCAAACATGGCCTGCACCGCCTAAAACCGTCATGAACAAGTATTCAATGCCAATCTGAACACCAAACGGAGAAGGATTGACCGAACGCTGAAAATGCGCATACAACCAACCCGAGACCGAAGCGAACAGTGCCGCAATCATGAAGATGCCAATCTTAAAACGTAAAGTGTCAATGCCCATTGATTCTGCCATCTGAGAGCCAGTGCGCAGTGAGCGAATGGCTCGACCGACCCTTGAATCCAACAAATTGATCATGCTCAGCGTCCCTAATAAAACCAGACTCCAAGTCATTAAAAAGAAGGTTTGACCTTGACCAATTTCCCAACCAAAAAGAGAAAGTCCTTGGACATTCAAAATTCCGTCATATTTGCCCAAGGCATCGAGATTGCCCATGATGTAATAGAGCGACAAACCCCAAGCAAGCGTTGCAAGTGGCAAATAGTGCCCAGACATACGCAAAGTAATCCATCCCAAAAATAGCGCACAAAAAGCGGTCAAGCCTAAGCCAACTAACAGGGTCAGCCAAGGTGACAGTCCCAAATTAACTGTTAAATACGCGGTGGTGTAAGCGCCAATTCCTACAAAAGCTGCTTGACCAAAAGAGGTAAGTCCACCCACTCCTGTCAGCAACACTAAGCCCAACACTGCTAAGGTTGAAATACCGATGTAGTTCAACTGCGTGATCCAAAATTCGGGGAGTGGCAGAACGGATATCAACAATACTGCTGCGATCAAACCCGTCCAACCGATTTTCTTAAAATTCAACTCAATGCTCCTCATCTGAATGACCACCCTTGACTGAGCGCCAAAAAAGCACTGGCAAAATCAGGGTAAACACAATAACTTCTTTGAAGGCGCTCGCCCAAAATGAACCAAATGCCTCAATGACACCCACCAGCAATGCACCTAATGCAGCTCCTGGGTAGCTGGCTAATCCACCAATAACCGCAGCAATAAAGCCTTTAAGACCAATCAAAAAACCAGAATCGAAATAGATAGTGGTTGTTGGCCCGATCAACAACCCTGATAAAGCACCAATTAACGCAGCCATCGCCAAAGTCAACTGCCCAGCTGTTTGCGATGAAATCCCCATCAAACGTGCGCCTAAGCGATTGACAGCCGTAGCACGCAGGGCTTTGCCATAAAGTGTGCGTTCAAAAAACAACCACAACATAACAATAAGTGCAGTAGAAGCCAACGCAATGATCATGGCTTGACCCGATAAATTTACAGCGCCAAGATTAAACCGAGCATCCCAGAATGAAGGATTACGGAAGCCCTCAGCTCCAAAAAATAGCAGCCCCAATCCAGTCAAGGCAAAATGAACACCGACTGAAACGATAAGTAAAACTAGGGAGGTTGCATCTGCCAAAGATTGATAAGCTAAACGATAAACCAAGGGTCCAAAAGCAGTAACTATGCAGACAGACAACAATGCTTGGAATACCAATGGAAATTGCTGTGGCGCAGCCCAAAAAGATATTGCTGCAATGATGGCAGGAATGATCAATACTTTAACGCCTGCAACCAACGCTTGGCCAATAACTTTATGCCTGCGCCAGTATTGAAAAGCTTCTGCAACTCCAGCCAGACCTGCCAAAAGTAGCAATAACCAAACAGTTCCGGGCACTTTTCCTGTTTGCAATATTGCAAGCGTAAGTGCGCCATAGGTCACAAACTCACCCTGCGGGATGAAAATAACTCTCGTAACCGCAAATACCAAGACGGTAGCTAAGCCTAACAATGCATATATTGCACCATTGGTTAGACCATCTACCAACAAAATGCTGGCTATTGAAAAATCCATTTTCAACCTTTAGAGTAAAAATTAGCAGCCCAGCGAGATGGCAGATGCTGCGTTTAAAAGCATTGCATCTGCATCTGATGTCTATAACTACAACAGACAATCGCCATCCGAAACTTATTTCGCCTGCAACTTCCAGTCACCGTTCACGATTTGCAAGATAACACCTGTGTCATCGGTATAGCCTGCATGATTTGTAGCGGTGTAATTCACAGTGCCGTGGTACAAAGCGATTGGGCCAGCAGTTTCTAAAGCTTGTTTTAAAGCACCACGAAACTCTTTGGTACCTGGCTTAGCCGTCTTCAAAGCAATAGGAATAATTTTTTGCAAGACCACTGATGCATCGTAAGCATGGCCCGCAAACGGATTACGACTGTTCACACCATATGCTTTTTCCCATGCTTCTACGTGAGCCATAGCAACTTTTTTGCTCGGATGGTTTGCTGGCAATTGCTCCGCAACGGTGCCTGGACCAGAAACAACATAGGCTCCTTCTACATCTTTGCCACCAACACGCATCAGGTCACGAGAGGCCGCGCCATGCGTTTGATAAATTTTCCCTTTATAGCCGCGCTCAATCAAAGCCTTGTGCGGCATAGCTGCACCGCTTCCAGAAGCAACGATCAAGATGGCATCTGGATTGCCAGCTGTCACCTTTAATGCTTGTGCCGTTACGCTGGTGTCAGTACGTGCAAAGCGCTCTTCAGACGCAAACTTTAAGTCAGTTCCGGCCATCTTGACTTTCATATCTCTCAAGAACAGTTCGCCATATGCGTCTGCGTATCCTAAAAATCCGACACTCTTGACGCCCAATTTCTTCATATGCGCAACGATGGCATGAGACATGACCAAAGTAGATTGCGGCATGTTGTATGACCAAGGGGATTTGGCAATAGATACATCGATAGGTGCAAATGTCAAATGCATGGTTCCCGTCTCAGACGCAACTGCAGCCACAGCATTAGCTGGTGGGGTCGCGGCAGAACCTAGCAGAATATCGACTTTTTCATCACTCACCAAACGACGCGCATTTTTGGTGGCATTACTTGGGTCAGTGGCGTCATCAAGAATAATGACTTTGAGTTTCTCGCCGCCAATGGTGGTTGGCCACATGGCGATAGAGTTTTTGATTGGAATACCCAAGGCCGAGGTTGGGCCTGTTAAGGGCAAAGATACACCAATAACGATGTCAGCTTGCGCGACATTTGCCACCAAAATAGCTGTTGCTATGGCAATGGTATTTTTAATATTTTTCATAAATTTGTCTCCGGCTTGGTTGTGGTGAAATAAAAAAAACTGACAATTCGAAATAGGGTTAAAAAAACTTTTAACTGCACTTGGCTTTAATGTAGTCAGGTACAGGTATGGCCTTGATACGATCTGGATTTTCAGGCAAACGCATACAAAAAGCACGCGTTTCCGTTCCTTCACAAAGAACAACATCATCACGCTTAACAATATGCTTATGCATGAAGACTTTGTCACGCCACTCTTCAACAGAAGTGTGAATCTGTAAGCGCTCGCCATAAGTTGCAGGCTTCATGAATTTGGTATTTATTTCCAGCAAAGGCGTGCCAATGATTCCGGTGGTTTTAACCAGTTCGCGCCAAGGTGGTACGCCACATTTCACAAAAAAATTCAAGGACGAGGCATCCATCCATTTTGAGAAATTGGGGAAGAACACGATACCCGCAGGATCGCAATCCCCAAACATCACTTCAACTTCGTAAATAACAACTTTATTCATGGTGTTTAAATTTTCAATTATCTTGGAGCCATGCGTAATGCGCCGTCAAGACGGATAACTTCACCATTAAGATGGCCGTTGGTCACAATGTGGCTAGCTAGTTGAGCAAATTCTTCAGGCTTGCCTAAACGCGCTGGGAAAGGAATACTGGCAGCCAGCGACTGCTGGACCGTTTCTGGCAAGGTTTTCATTAACGGCGTTGCAAACAAACCTGGCGCAATCGTGCAAACACGAATGCCATGCTGCGCCAAGTCGCGTGCCATTGGCAGCGTCATTCCAACAACACCACTCTTTGATGCACTATAAGCTTGTTGCCCGACTTGGCCGTCAAAAGCCGCGACTGAAGCCGTGAAAACCATGACCCCTCGCTCGCCATCTTCCATCGGTTCTAACTTTGCACATTGCGCAGCAAACAAACGACTGACGTTATAAGTGCCAATCAAATTCACATTAACCACGCGGATGAAGTCCTCCAAAGGAGCTGGCGTTCCATCCTTTGCGACAATTCGTTTCGCTGATCCAATACCGGCAATGCTCATCAATATCCGCGCTGGCCCATGAGCGGCAGATGCTGCAGCCATCGCCGCAAGCAGACTTTCAGTGTTTGTGATGTCGCATTGACACGCAACGGCACATCCCTTTCCATATGCCAGATCAATCTCGGCAACGACTTTTTCAGCATTCGCTAAATTGATGTCCAAAACTGCCACTTTGGCACCCAAACGGGCAAGCTCTCGTGCAGTAGCCTCGCCAAGGCCTGAGCCACCGCCAGTCACAATAGCTACCTGTCCCTGTATATTCATACTATTCTTTCAATATATTATTTGCTATATATTTAATAGCTAACTATCTATATAATACGCCGACTACAGCCAAATTTACACCAAAATTACATCAAATCAATCAACTGCTGTATTTTCTAAGAGCAACGCAATCCCCTGCCCGCCGCCGATACAAGCCGATGCGATTCCCCAGCGCTGGCCTGAACGCTTCAGCTCACGGGCTAAA
>JAYVSU010000205.1:0-7881 GCA_043775055.1 Polaromonas sp. | reverse complement strand
TGGACTGAGACTTGAATACAGCAACCCCATGCATTTAGACGACGTCGCCATAGATTTCCCAGATATGCAAATCGTCATGGCACACCCCAGTTTTCCTTGGCAAGATGAAGCACTGAGCGTGGCAACGCACAAACCCAATGTTTGGATTGATCTCTCCGGCTGGAGTCCTAAGTATTTCCCTAAGCAGTTGGTGCAATACGCCAATACGCTTTTAAAAGATCGCATCTTGTTCGGTTCGGACTATCCGCTCATCACACCCGACCGTTGGATGAAAGACTTTGAAGAAGCTGGTTTCAAACCCGAAGTCATGCCCGGCATCTTGAAAGACAACGCAGTGCGATTACTCGGGTTGTCATGATGTAGGATGTGTGCATGGTCACACATTACAAGTCCATTGCGCCAGGCGCCAACCTTTCCGACAGAGTTGCAGAGGTACTATCTGCGGAAATTCGTGCGGGTCGACCTGCGGCGGGCGTCAAGTTGCCGACAGAAGCCTCTCTGGCTAGTCAATTTGCTGTTAGCCGTACCGTCATTCGTGAAGCCGTTTCGCGACTAAAGTCATTGCAATTAGTGGACTCAAGACAAGGCAGCGGTGTTTTTGTTAAAGATGTGGGGTTTCCAGCGCTCAATTTTGATCCTCATTCCGCAATCTCTTTGCAAGCTGTTATACAAATGGTGGAGGTGCGCCGTGCGTTGGAGGCTGAAGTTGCAGAACTAGCCGCCCAGCGACGCTCTGCCACCGATATCAAACATATTCGTGCAGCCATCGATGTACTGAGCAACGCCGTCAACGCCGGAGGCGATGGTGTTGAAGAGGATGTGAACTTCCACCGTGCGATAGCGCAAGCCGCAAAAAACCCATTTCTCATCAGCACACTCGACTACTTACGACAATTTTTGCGCGGAGCAACACGTGTCACGCGTGCGAACGAAGCGCGTCGGGCTGACTTTACACTCCAAGTTCGAGAAGAACATGCAGCAATAGCCAAAGCTATTGAGGCCAGCGACCCCCTACAAGCGCGCCATGCTGCGGCAACGCATATGAACAACGCCGTCAAGCGCATTAAACTGGCTGACCCTGCCTTTTGGCAGCAAGAAGGCGTCAAGCTAGCCAGAGTGCTTGTTTCTGGGACCCAAAACCAAAAATAATACAAATTTAATTTTTCAGAAGTTGTATGATAACCATATGAATTCATCTCAAAAAGAAATCTCTGTTGGCTTAATCGGCTTAGGCGCTATGGGCAGCGGCATGGCGAAATCGCTCAGAGCAGCGGGTCATGCAATGCATGTCTTTGATGTACGAGTAGAAGTTGCGCAAGCATTCGCCAAAGAAGGTGGCACCGTCTGCACTTCGCCTGCCGACCTCGGATCCGCTTGCGACGTTGTGATTTCAGTCGTCATCAACGCCGCTCAAACAGAATCTGTACTGTTTGGGGAAAGTGGCTGTGCGTCAAGTATGAAGCGAGGCAGCGTCTTTGTGATGTGCTCGACGGTCGACCCTAATTGGTCAGTCTCCATCCAGGAACGTCTAGCCGCATTAGGCATTCTGTACATCGACGCACCCATTTCGGGCGGAGCGGCCAAAGCAGCCTCTGGACAAATGACCATGATGACAGCTGGCAGACCGGAAGCCTATGCGCTTGCAGAGCCCCTGCTCAATGCCATGGCATCTAAAGTCTACAAACTCGGCGACAGAGCGGGTGCAGGTAGCAAAGTCAAAATCATCAACCAATTGCTCGCGGGTGTGCACATTGCCGCTGCTGCAGAGGCCATGGCTTTGGGTTTGCGTGAGGGTGTAGACCCCAACGCACTTTATGACGTGATCACCCACAGTGCGGGCAACAGCTGGATGTTTGAGAACCGCATGGCACATGTGCTTGCAGCAGATTACACGCCTTTGTCTGCGGTAGATATTTTCGTCAAAGACCTCGGATTGGTTCTTGACGTGGCGCGCGCCAGCAAATTCCCGCTGCCGCTTTCGAGCACGGCGCATCAAATGTTCATGCAAGCCTCCACTTCCGGTTATGCCAAGGAAGATGACAGCGCAGTGATCAAGATTTTTCCGGGTATTGAACTGCCTAAAAAACCCTCTTAACTCATCATCTAAGGACATGGCATGCACGTTTTAATCACCGGAGGCTCGGGCTTTTTAGGGGCAAAGCTTGCAAGGACGCTTCTCGCTCTAGGGAAACTGTCGCTCAACGGCGCTGAAGCCCAAACGATTGAATCCATCACACTAACAGATCGCGCTGCGCCTCCATCTGACCTACAGTCAGACCCGCGCGCTCGTTTTGTCGGCGGTGACCTCAACGACCTACTCACCGCTCACACTTTGCCAACAAAGGAAACTGCAGTTGTTTTTCACCTAGCCGCAGCCGTGAGCGGAGAATGCGAAGCCGACTTTGACCTCGGTATGCGCAGCAATTTTGAAGCCACACGTGCGTTGCTTGAAGCCTGCCGTACACTCAAAACAAAACCAACCGTCGTATTTGCCAGTTCTCTAGCTGTTTTTGGCAATCCACCAGGTTATGCGCTGCCAGAACTGATTGAGGACAACACCTTACCCACACCCCAAAGCAGCTACGGGATTCAAAAATTCATTGGTGAGCAATTGGTGACAGACTATGCACGCAAGGGTTTTATCACAGGGCGCAACGTACGCTTGATGACTGTCAGCGTACGCCCAGGCAAACCGAATGGCGCGGCGTCAAGCTTTTTAAGCGGCATGATTCGCGAGCCACTCGCTGGCGTGAAAGCCCCCTGCCCCGTGCCTGCTCATACACCCGTGGCACTCTCGTCGCCTACACGCACGATTGAAGGCATCATTCGTGCCGCTGAAGTCAGCGATGCAGTTTGGGGCCCTTTGACTGCTATCAATCTACCGCCACTTTGCACCAGTGTTGGCGAGATGGCTGCTGCCCTAGAGCGTGTGGCCGGGAAAGCCGCAACGGAACTGCTGGATTGGACACCTGACCCTGACATTTTGCGATTGGTCAATACGTGGCCAGGCAATGTGGCTGCAAAACGTGCAAACGGCTTCGGCCTGCAAGCGGACACTGATTTTGAGATCATCACCCGCGACTACATCCGTGAAAATCCAGATGCGATCAAACTAAAGATCAATCCATAAGCAAATACCCGTCAATCTCAATGAGTAATATTTTATTAGGCTGCATCGCCGACGACTTTACAGGTGCAACCGACCTGGCCAACAACCTCGTGCGCGCCGGCATGCGTGTTGTGCAAACCAATGGCATCCCTACTCAGCCCTTGTCTTTGGATGTAGATGCCGTTGTCGTGGCTTTGAAGTCCAGAACCATCGCACCTGCAGATGCCGTTGAACAATCATTGCAAGCTCTGAAATGGCTAAAAAGCATCGGTAGTCAGCAAATTTACTTTAAGTATTGCTCTACTTTTGATAGCATCTATGATTGCAATGAAAAAGCTAAACGCGGCAATATTGGCCCAGTCACTGAGGCTTTGATGGATGCTATGGGGCTAGACTTCACCATTGCCACACCTGCGTTTCCAGACAATGGCCGCACGGTTTTCAAAGGCCACTTGTTCGTGGGTGACGTACTACTGTCTGAGTCGAGCATGAAGTCTCACCCGCTCACGCCGATGAAAGATGCCGACCTCGTCCACGTTATGCAAGAGCAGTGCCAGCGTAAAGTCGGGCTGATTGACTATTGCACCGTGGCTGCAGGTTCGCAAGCAATTAGCCAGCGCATCGCGTTCTTGCGTACTGAAGGAGTCAGCATCGCTGTTGTTGACGCCATCTCGAACGACGATTTGATGCGCTTGGGCCCTGCTCTGGCAGATTTGCCACTGGTAACAGCAGGTTCAGGCGTCGCCATCGGTCTGCCGCAAAATTTTGGCATCCAATCGACTACCGCGTCGCAGGCGGCAGCACTGCCAGCAGCCAAAGGCTTCCAAGCCGTCATTTCTGGCAGCTGCTCCCAAGCAACCAATGCACAAGTTGCCTATTGGCAAGCCAATGGTCTGCCACATCGTCAGCTCGATTTAACAGCGGTCTTGGCCAGCCAATCACAAGCAGACGCGGAAGTGCAGAACGTACTCTCGTGGGCAGAACCGCTGTTGAGCCAAGGCCCCGTGATGGTGTATTCAACCGCCCCAGCTAATGCTGTCAAGCAGACTCAATCTGCTCTGGGCAGCGATGCCACGGGTACACGCATTGAGCATGCTTTGAGCGCCATCGCAAAAGGCTTGATCAGCCTAGGCGTGCAGCAGCTGATTGTGGCTGGCGGTGAAACTTCAGGCGCTTGCGTACAAGCCTTAGGTGCGCAGCAGATGCAAATTGGTGCCCAAATTGACCCTGGGGTGCCTTGGTGCTATGCGCAAGCGGCAGAAGCATCGGCCAAGCCTTATGTGCATTTGGCACTCAAATCTGGCAACTTTGGCAGCGAAGACTTCTTCTTCAAAGCCTTCAAACTGCTGGCACACTAGCAGCATGAGTATATTCACAGCCTCACAAACGGAAGAATCCCGCGCACGTGAGGAAATCTGTCGTGTGGGCGCGAGCTTGTTTAACCGTGGCTATGTCCACGCTACGGCGGGCAACATCAGCGTTCGCTTAGCGGATGGTTATTTGATTACCCCAACCGACGCCTGCTTAGGGCAACTTGACCCCGTACAGCTTAGTAAATTGGATTCCAATTTGCAGCAAATAAGTGGCTCAAAAGCTAGTAAAACGATAGCATTGCATGCAAGTATTTATTCGGCTGCACGTCAATTTGACACCGAAACAGCATGTGTCATCCACACCCATAGTACCTTCTGCGTCGCCCGAAGTTTGGCGACAGACGGCAAGCAAATCGAACTACTACCAGCCATCACCCCGTATTTTGTGATGAAGGTTGGCCACGTCCCACATATTCCTTACCATCGCCCGGGTGATGCTGCCGCTGCACAAGCCGTTGCAGATGCCATCTTGCGATATGGGCAAGCGGGTACGCCGCTGCGAGCCGTCATGCTGGCGCGGCTTGGCCCAAATGTCTGGCATGACAGTCCTGCGCAGGCCATGGCGGTTTTAGAAGAGCTTGAAGAAACCGCCAAACTCATGCATCTAAGTGGTAAACATATTGCGCCGCTAAGTGAGCCGCAGATTCAAACCCTGCGCGACACTTTTGATGCGCGTTGGTAGTTTTCAATAATTTTCTAAAGAGCCATCCCTCACATCACCTGAGCCTCAACATGCCAAAATTCGCTGCCAATCTGTCCATGATGTACCCCGAGCTGCCGTTTTTAGACCGTTTTGAAGCGGCAGCTAAAGATGGATTTAAAGCCGTGGAGTACTTGTTCCCCTACGCATACCCCGCGCAAGAGCTGGCTGCACGCCTCAAGGTCAATGGTTTGCTACAAGTGCTTTTCAACCTGCCACCGGGCGGCGTTGACGCAGCTTCTATCGATTCGGCTTGGAACAATGGCACGCGCGGCATTGCCTGCATTGAAGGCCGAGAAGCTGAACTGTTAGCCGGTGCAGAACTGGCGCTGCGCTACGCCGAAGCCTTGGACTGTCCACGTCTGCACATGATGGCGGGTTTGCTGCCAGCTGAAAAATCAAGAGCTGATGTACGCAGCATTTACATCAAAAATGCTAGCAGGGTAAGCAATCTAATCGCCGGCTACAGCCTAAATTTACTCCTAGAACCCATCAATACGCGCGACATCCCCGGTTTCTTCTTAAACCGCCAAGACGATGCCCACGCCTTGATTGCAGAGATTGGCTTAAATTCCAATTCTGCCAACGTCAAAGTGCAAATGGATTTGTACCATTGCCAAATTTTTGAAGGCGACGTCGCCATGAAAATCCGCCAATACCTGCCCACTGGCAATGTAGGCCACTTTCAAATCGCCGGCGTGCCAGAGCGCCAAGAACCAGATGTGGGCGAAATGAATTATCCCTATTTGTTTGATGTCATCGACAGTTTGGGTTATGAAGGCTGGATAGGCTGCGAATACAAACCGCGCCTAGGCGGCCACCCCTCCGGTACGTCCGCTGGGCTGGGATGGTTACAGCCGTATTTGAAATAAGCTCAACGCAATTCACACCTCAGCGTATTCCGCCACTGGCACGCAACTGCAGAACAAATTGCGGTCGCCATAGACGTTGTCCACGCGGCCTATCGGTGCCCAATACTTGTTTTGCTTCAGTTTCGGCAAAGGGTAAGCGCCAGTCTCACGGCTATAAGGTCTGTCCCACACTTCACCCATCAAGCTGTCGGCTGTATGCGGCGCATGCTTAAGCGGGTTGTTGTCTTGTGGCCAAACGCCTGACTCGACCTTGGCAATTTCTTGGCGGATGGCAATCATGGCGTGGATAAAGCGATCTATCTCGTACAAAGTCTCGCTCTCGGTCGGCTCGACCATCAACGTGCCTGCAACTGGAAAGCTCAAGGTCGGCGCATGGAAACCGTAGTCGATCAAGCGTTTGGCGACGTCTTCTGCAGAAATGCCCGTTGCACCACCAGTTGATTCTTTCAAAGGGCGTAAATCCAAAATACACTCGTGCGCCACATAGCCTTGCTCACTGGCGTAGAGCGTGGGGTAATGGTTTTTAAGCCGTGCGCTGATGTAGTTGGCGCTCAAAATAGCGATCTCCGTCGCGTCTTTCAAACCTTCAGCACCCATCATGCGGCAATACATCCAGCTGATGGGCAACACAGCGGCATTACCCAAAGGCGCTGCGCTGATAGCACCCACGCCATTGATCTTCAAGCCACCCGTGGCGTGACCTGGCAAGTAAGGCACCAAATCGGCCACCACACAAACGGGTCCAACACCTGGGCCGCCGCCGCCGTGCGGGATACAGAAGGTTTTGTGCAGGTTCAAATGACTCACATCGCCACCAAACTCGCCCGGCGCAGCCGTGCCGACCAGCGCATTCATATTCGCACCGTCCACATAAACGCGGCCACCGTAGCTGTGGACCATGGCGCAGAGTTCTTTGACACTGGTCTCAAACACGCCGTGGGTGCTTGGGTAGGTGATCATCACGCAGGCCAGATTGGCGGCGTGTTGCTCGCACTTGGCTTTCAAATCGGCAATATCAACGTTGCCCTGCGCGTCGCAAGCGGTCACAACCACGGTCATGCCCGCCATTTGCGCACTGGCGGGGTTGGTGCCATGCGCGCTGGATGGAATCAAGCAGATATTGCGATGACCCTGACCATTCGCTTCAAAATAGGCTTTGATGACCAGCAAACCTGCATATTCTCCCTGCGAACCCGCATTGGGTTGCAAACTGATACCTGCATACCCCGTGGCTTGGCACAACCAAGCGCGCAATTGTTCGTCCAACTCGGCGTAGCCTTGCAACTGGTCTTGCGGTGCGAACGGGTGGATATTGGCAAATTCAGGCCACGTGATGGGAATCATCTCACTGGTCGCGTTGAGCTTCATGGTGCAGCTGCCCAGCGGAATCATGCTGCGGTCTAGCGCCAAATCTTTGTCGCTCAACGCGCGAATGTAGCGCAACATCGCCGTTTCAGAATGGTGGGTGTTAAAGACTGGATGCGTCAAGAATGCGCTACTGCGGCGCAAAGCCGCTGGAATCAAAGATTCGGTACCATTTTCAAAGCTATTCACGCTAGGCAAGGTTTGACCCGACTTGGCAAAAAACGACCAAACCAGCTCAATATCAGCCCGTGTTGTTGTCTCATCAAACGAGATACTGGTGTAATTTTCCCATGATGTTTTGACGTTAGCCGACGCATTGATTGACTTTTCAGCTATCGATTTGGTAGCACCATCAGTTTTGATGGTGATGGTGTCAAAGGCGGAAGCGCTGGTTGGCGTGTAGCCCATTTCTTGCAAGCCACGTGCCAAAATAGCGGTGTAGCTCGCCACGCGCTGCGCGAT
>JAYVSU010000204.1:0-4015 GCA_043775055.1 Polaromonas sp. | reverse complement strand
CTGAAACGCTTTATTCAGCGCCTCGGCATTTTTGACAGCCTTGTCCGAAATGGGGTTGTACTGGGTCTTGTTGGCCTGATTGACCTTGTTGGCAATGCTGGAGACGCCAGCATCCACGCTAGAACTGTCGAAGTCCGCCTTAACGCCAATTTTTACATCATTACCCATGGCTACTCCAAAAGTGTGTTTTGTATCTGTTGATGGTGATTGTTTGGAGGTGTATCGCCCTGAAAATTCGGATAGGTGCGCTTGGGGCCGGACTGTTGGTACTTGTCGGCCAGGCTCTTTGCCTTGTCTTCACTGCTCAATCCGCCTGAGCTGTACATCGGGTCCGTGATGACGGCATCTACTGAATCATCGGGCAAGGTTTGCAGGATTCGAAGACGCTCGCCCTGATGAAGTGTCACTGTCATGATGCTGCGGCCTCAGGTTGGGTCTTGGCGCTCTGGCGCTTACATTTGGCCAGTTTGGCTTGAAGTTCAGCGGCTGCACCGTTTAATGCAGCCGCGTAAATATTCAGCACTGCAGATAGTGATTCTTTGTCGCCGGTCAGGGCTTGTTCCACGGCTCTTTCGATCAATTCTCCGGAATAGGGCGCGAGGTATTGATTGCATTTGGCGATGATGCTGCCCGAGCGTGCACGGTTTGAGCCGGTGGGTCTCCCGGGGTTGCCTGATTGAAACTTACTCATGATTATTAGCCTTTGTACCCAGAACAATCGCCTTTTGAGTTTCGGACGCGTCCGAAATAACCAGGGCTTTGCCGTCCGAAACGGAGGGTGAAGCGTCCGAATTAGTCAGCTTATCAGCCTTGCTTTGAGCTGCTGCATTGATACCATTAAGGTTTCCGCGCCGCTCCCAGCCTTCTTTCTTTGCTCTCGAAGCGATAGTGGTTTTGGCGGGAACATCGAAGTTAAGCATTTCGGACGCTCGGCTTGCGGCGACGTTATAAGTTGGACCGTCCGAATCGAATTCCCAAGCCGTCCGAATTGCGGTCCACAGGTTGTCGCGAAGTCTTGCCATGGTTATGCTCCCGGCAAGTGGTTGTGAGTGATGACGCTACGCAGTGCTGGTGCGAAGCTGAAAGCATCACCAACGGTGCGTTTGCCTACTGCTTTGCCAGCGGTGAATGTCGCGGACAGCGATTTGAGCAGGAGTGCTTCAATTTCACGCGTGCGGTTAACCAAAACTTCATAACTCACCGTGTTGACGTGTTCTCGAAGGTCTTTTTCAGCTTGTGTAACTTGCTGGCGCTCGGTCACTGGGTCTAGCTTTAGGGCTGCAGCCTTGGCCTCAGCGTGCATTTCTCGCAAAACTTCAATGTCGCCACCAAGGGCTACGAACTCAGCAGCGTCCTCAGCGTTCGCGGAACCGCTTAGACGCGCGGCAGTGATGGCTTCACGGCGTTGCTCGCTGCTACTGATTCGATTGCGAATTACGTCAGCATCGGCCAGAGCTGTTTCGTGTCGCTGCGCGGCTTCTGCCAATTTAAGGCGCATTCCCGCCAGGTTTTCGGAAAAATAGGAGTCGATCATGATGCACTTTCGTTTGTGGTGTCGAGTTGCGACAAGTTGAAGGGTTCGAGAAGCTGGTCAATGACCAATTGCGCGGTTTGGGTAAGTTCTTGGGTGCCGCGATCAATCGCGGCGGCTGCTACCTGATCGACCATGTCTTGCAGTTCGTTAATTTCGACCATGCACGCATCAATTGCCCCCTCGGTCTCAATCACTTGAGCTCGGGCGGTTGCGGTGGACTGGTTGATCTTGAGCGATGTGCGGACTGCGAGGATCGCTTCTTGATGTACCTGCTGGAGCTGCAGAGCCTCATTCTGCTTTGCAACAATCAAACGGCGTAGATTGGCAAGAGTTTGAACCGGCGGATTGGTGCGGGTCATGTCGTCGTCAGTGACGAGGGTGAACATCAGACTGGTGCCGATGATTTTTTGACTGATTTTCATGATATTGCGCTTTGTTTCAAGAGTTTTATCAATGTGCTGTGCCATTTTTCGCACAGAGTGTGATATTCGATTGCTGTGATATTTCCCGCGCGGCGCTCTGTATCTGCCTGAGCCAGAATCGCGTCTAATTTTTTTCGTGACTCCTTGAAGGTCAAGGCTTTGCGCAGCTCGGCCACCAGACGCTGGAAAGCTCCCGCCACTTGCGTCTTCTTCAGTGGCTCACCGGACGGGCTAGTTGGTTTACGTTTGGTTGTCAAATGATTCCCCGTTAAATGCCGTTATTTACCCGTTAATAGTGGTGTCACGACCAACGCTTGCGATGCTCAGCTACCTGTTTAAGTGAAAGTAGATGGAGTAGCCACGCGAATCCTTGTCTTCTTGGGGATGGCTCAGATTTGAGCCATCTTTTTTCAACTCATCCAGCTTGAAGATGGGGTACGTCTGTCCGTTCTGGGGGTTAACGCGGGTGTCCCTCGTTCGGGGGAGACCCCTTCTGGATACAACTCCAGCAGCATTTTGCGTATGTCACGCAAGACGTGGTCATGGCGTTTGCCGGTCAGCTCCGCAATCTCGCGCTGGTCATGGCCATGTTGAGGTGGCGGGACTGTCAGGCGCTCATCTCAGGTACCCGAGCAAATGGCTCTGGGAAGCCTGCAAGTACGGCTAAGGAGGAAGATTGCTCAAAGTCGATTAACTCAGCGTCTGGATGTATGCGGGAAAGCCAGCGTTCGACTTCAGGGCGGCCAGTTGCAACCATCTGAATCAATGCGCCTCCGCTCATACGTTGAATTCGCGGGCTGCATGTGGAATGCCGCTGAAATGGAGTTGCTGGGCTGAATTCACCTGCCACCAAAGCGCGACATTCATACATTTTTTGTCCTGCCAGTATGGGAAATCTACCCTTTCCGTTTTTTCCAGTCATGACTTCGACTTGCCTGTTGCGGCAGGACACACAAAGTTCGGCACCCATGATTCGAAAGCCACCAACCCCGCATCGAACGCATGTGCTTGCCCTTAATCGTTGAATGCGTTGGGCTTTTTGCACATCATCGGAGCGTTGTGCTGACTCATATTTGCCACTTGCTGAGTGCTCCTTGCCGATAGCGCAACGCAAGCAGGCTAGGTTTTGGCTGTGCCGGTGGTTATCTGCGCAGGTGCTTATGCTGATAGACGCGCGAAGGTGGTCACAACGGAAAACTAGGGGTGCCCCTGGGTAAATCGAAAACAGAATAACCGGCATGGACGTATCTCATTCAATTTGAGATGTTCCATCGTTCCATCACGACTTGGACGTATGCGCGGTGTTTGCCGTAGTTCGTTAAATCCCGTTAAATTACCGTTGTATCAGAGGAAGGTTTGGAAACTGGTTGTGGACACTTTGGACGGGAAAATGGACGGCGTCCATTGGGTTCAAGGTGCTTGCTTTTCCAATTCGTGCCAGCGCCGAATAACCTACAAGCGAGCCGATGCGCTGTAGCCCGTCAGTAGCGTTTCAGTCAGCTCCCTGTTTAAGTGAAAGCAGATGGTGTAGCCGCGCGAATCCTTGTCCTCAAGGGGATGATCCAGATTTGGATCATCTTTTTTTAGCTCGTCCAGCTTGAAGATGGGGTACGTCTGGCTGTTTTGGGTGTTAACGTGGGTGTCCTGAAAAGTAAGGACACCCCCCTCGCCATACAATTCGACCAACATCTTGCGAATGTCAGCCATCACGTTGTCGTGGCGATTGTCAGTCAGCTCCGCAATCTCGCGGCTGGTCATGGATTGGCGTTATTGAAGCATATGAACCATCTTTGGATCAATAAGCCCGTTAGGCAGGCCCTGTTCAGTGCAGGTTGCCAGAAAACGCAGTGCAGAATCTCGGGCCTCGTCCTTTGGCACACATAGCTTTTCAGCGATGTCTTCCATGCTGAAAACTGGGGTGCCATCCTCCAGATAGCCACACGCCTTGGGCATCAATCCATCATTTTGCAGCTTGCCCCCAAGCTCTTCAATCATTGTTTCGGGTGCGAGAGACAATGCCAACATCAGCGCTGCAATGGCTTCTGGGTGGTCCATGCCG
>JAYVSU010000203.1:0-3368 GCA_043775055.1 Polaromonas sp. | reverse complement strand
GCTTTGAGTTGCCCGATTTGCTTAGACAGCGCATTGCGCTTGGCTTGCAGCTCTTCGGTACGGATTTGAATGGTTTTGCGCTCAGTTTCCAGCGCGGTGAACGCGTCCACGTTCAAAAACATCTGCGGAGACTTGCGTGCCTCTAAGCGGGCGATCACGCCAGCGAGGTCTTTTCGGAGGTTGTTGATATCTAACATAGGGGTGATTTTAAAGGACTGGCTTGCTACACTCTAGTTTTTATCAAGATTGCATCACTTAAAGACCCACCATGAACCTCGCCAGCCGCTACAACACCATCCCCGGCATCAGCCTGGGAACCAAGCTTTTTTTGCACCTGCGCTGGTGGCTCACCCCCTACGAGCGCATGGCGGCCTATGTGCCGACATCGGGAAAAGTGCTCGATGTCGGCTGCGGCCACGGCCTTTTAGCCATGGAAATGGCGCTTTCTGAGCCCAATCGTACGGTTTTAGCGACAGATCACGACGTGGCGCGGATTGCACTCGCAACTCAGGCCGCCCAATCCGGAAAAGGAATCCCCAATTTAAAATTCGAAGTCAGCACTGGCAGCCCCGTAGCAGACGGCACCTTCGACGCCATTATGATGATCGACTTTCTGCACTACTTCAGCCCCGAACAGCAAGACGCCATGATCACCAAAGCCTTTGCCAACCTGCAACCAGGCGGCTGGCTGCTGGCTCGGGAAGTGAACCAGCAAGGCGGTTTGATTTCAAAACTCAACCAGTTTTACGAAAAAATGGCGACGTTGACGGGTTTTACCCAGTCCAACACCATCAAAGCCAAAGAAAACCTGAGCTTCAAAAGCCAAACCGGCTGGGAAGCCAAGTTCGTAGAGCACGGCTTCAAAGTCCGCTCAGAGCCTTGCAGCAGCCCGATTTTTGCGGATATTTTGTATGTTTGTGAGAAGGTGGGTTAAGGCTTCAACCCCTTCATTAAAGCTTCAACCCCTTCGGTAGTGGAAACTTCATCGTCTCCTGAATCCCGTCCATTTTGCGCACAGACACCGCGCCCAGTTCTTTGATGCGTTTGATGACTTGATTCACCAAAATCTCGGGGGCACACGCACCCGCCGTCAGGCCGATGGTGGTTTTGCCTTCGAACCAGGCGTCTTGCAGCTCGTCGGCGCTGTCGACCATGTGGCTTTCGGTGCCCAGGCGGGAGGCCAGCTCGGCCAAGCGGTTGCTGTTGGAGCTGGTGGGGCTGCCGACGACGATGACCATATCCACCTGGGGGCTCATGATTTTGACGGCGTCTTGGCGGTTTTGGGTGGCGTAGCAGATGTCTTGCATTTTCGGCTCGCGCAGCTTGGGAAAGCGGGCTTTGACGGCTTTGGTGATCTCGGCGGCGTCGTCCACGCTCAGGGTGGTTTGTGTCACCAAGGCGAGTTTTTCGGTTTGTAGTGGGTTAACTGTCGCCACATCTGCCACGCTATCAACCAAGTGGATACCGCTGCTGAGCTGCCCCATCGTGCCCTCCACCTCTGGGTGACCGGCGTGGCCGATCATGATGAATTCGTAGCCTTCTGAGTGCAATTTCGCCACTTCAACATGTACTTTGGTGACCAGCGGGCAGGTTGCGTCAAAAATACTGAAGCCGCGCTCTTTCGCCTCATTTTGCACCGCTTTGCTGACGCCATGGGCGGAAAAAACCAGTGTTGAGCCTGGGGGCACATCACTCAACTCTTCGATAAAAATCGCGCCTTTTTGCTTCAAATCGTTCACCACATAGGTGTTGTGGACGATTTCATGGCGCACGTAGATGGGGGCGCCGAATTTCTGCAGGGCGGCTTCAACAATGTCAATCGCCCGATCCACTCCGGCGCAGAAACCCCTAGGCTCCGCAAGTAATATCTTTCCATTTTTAAGGGTATTTTCGACTGTAGACGGCGTATTAATTGACTCATTAGCTACTTTATTCATAGTACACCGATCAACTGCACTTCAAACGTCACCGGCTGACCGGCCAGCGGGTGATTGAAGTCGAACTGCACCGCCGCGTTCAAGCCATCGCCTTTGAAGTCTTGCACCACACCGGCGAACTGGCCTTGGCCATCTGGCGTGGGGAACTGCACCACATCGCCAATCGCGTAGCTTTCCTGCGGGTCACCCATCGCCGTCAACTCTTTGCGTGCCAGCCACTGAATCATGCCGGGGTTGCGCTCACCAAAGGCTGCACCTGCGGGCAGCTCAAAGCTGGTGTGCGTGCCCTCTGCCAACCCCAACAACTCGGCTTCGACGGCAGGCGCGAGCTCACCAGTGCCTAAAGACAGCGTGGCGGGTTTGCCGGCAAAGGTGTTGATGACATCGCCAGATGCGCCTGAGAGGCGGTAATGCAGTGTCAAAAAGGAATCTGCTTGGACGGTGGGGGCTTCGGCAATGGTATTGGACATGAGGTGAGAATGAAGAAAAACGAAAGAAAGCGTCGATCAGCTTTAAACTGCCTCTATTGTAAGAACTTCCCCTCATTTTGGAAATTCACCGTTATGTCCATGAAAAACACCCCTGCCGACTCCCGCCCCCGCGAAAAGCTGCTCGCCCGTGGCCCAGGCGCACTGAGCGACGCCGAGTTGCTGGCGATTTTGCTACGCACGGGCATCGTCGGCAAAGGCGTGCTGCAGATGGCGCAAGACCTGCTGGACGATACATTAGGTTTCGGCGGCATTTCGGGTTTACTGAACACCACGGCCGAAGATTTGAAGCGTATCAAAGGCTTGGGGCCTGCCAAACGGGCGGAATTGGTGGCGGTTTTAGAGCTCGCCCGCCGTGCGCTGGCGCAGCAGCTCAAAGAACGCACGGTTTTTGAATCGCCCAACGCCGTGAAAGACTTTTTACAGCTGCATTTGGCGCAAAAGCCCTACGAGGTGTTTGCCGTGCTGTTTTTAGACATCCAAAACCGCATGCTAGCGATGGAAGAGCTGTTTCGCGGCAGCGTGTCGCAAACCAGCGTTTACCCACGTGAGATTGTGCTGCGTGCTTTGCACCACAACGCCAGCAGCGTGGTACTGAGCCACAACCACCCCAGCGGCGGCGTGCAGCCGTCCAAAGCTGATGAATCGCTGACCAAAACCTTGAAGGCAGCGCTGGCTTTGGTGGATGTGCGGGTGTTAGACCACATCATTGTGAGCCAAGGGCAAACGGCTTCGATGATGGAGCTTGGACTGGTTTAGCTGCTCTGTCATTCCCGCCTTCGCGGGAATGACAGTTTTCTTCTAGACAAGACAGTTAGGCTTCCCTTGCTACAATGATTTTTTAGTTTATTTGAGTTAACTTGAGAACGCCATGCAACCAACCCTAAAACCACAGAACCCCAATTTCTCATCAGGCCCCTGCGCCAAGCGCCCTGGCTATGAC
>JAYVSU010000202.1:0-7588 GCA_043775055.1 Polaromonas sp. | reverse complement strand
ACTGGCTTCGCCACCATCTGCGCATTACGAATGCGAGTTAGCAAGTCGGCGATTGGATCACTCATACTCATGTTTAATCTCCTGCCTTACTTACCAGCTGGCTTTGGTGATACCGGGAATATTCCCAGCGAAAGCCATCTCACGGATCTTGGCGCGAGCCAAACCGAACTGACGGAACGTGCCACGTGGACGACCTGTAATCAAACAACGGTTACGTTGACGAGTAGGGTTCGCATTACGAGGAAGCTTTTGCAAGATCAGACGAGCGGCAGCGCGCTGCTCATCAGTTGCTTTTGCATCATTTGCAATTGCTTTATTTTCTGCGTGTACTTTTGCGTACTTGGCGACCAATTTGTCACGCTTGAGTTCGCGCTGGATTAATGCTTGTTTAGCCACATGTCACCTCAGTTCTTGAACGGGAAACGGAAAGCTGCGAGAAGCGCTTTACACTCTTCATCAGTTTTAGCCGTTGTGGTGATACTGATATTGAGACCGCGCAAAGCATCAACCTTGTCGTACTCAATTTCAGGGAAAATGATCTGCTCTTTAACGCCGATGTTGTAGTTGCCACGACCGTCAAATGAACGACCTGAAATACCACGGAAGTCACGAACGCGAGGCAAAGCCACGGTGACGAAACGATCCAAGAATTCCCACATCTGCACACCACGCAAAGTCACCATGCAACCAATTGCTTGACCTTCGCGAATTTTAAAACCTGCGATAGGCTTTTTAGCAACGGTAACAACAGGCTTTTGACCAGCAATTTTGGTCAAATCAGCAACCGCATTGTCCATGACTTTCTTATCAGAAACCGCTTCGCTCACACCCATATTGAGTGTAATTTTAGTCAGGCGAGGAACTTGCATTGGCGATGTATAGCCAAACTTCTCAACCAAACTAGGCGCGATTTTTTCGCGATACTGCTCTAGTAAACGTGCCATTATTATGCCGCCTTGATTTCTTCGCCGCTAGATTTAAAAACGCGAACACGTTTTCCGTCAGCAGCCAATTTGACACCTACACGATCAGCCTTACCGGTAGCCACATTAAAGATAGCTACGTTAGACTGATGAATAGGCATGGTTTTTTCAATGATGCCACCAACGACACCCTTCATTGGATTTGGCTTGGCGTGTTTTTTAACCAAGTTAATACCATCAACAATCACATGCGTTTCGCTTTGGCGCAACGACACTTTGCCGCGCTTACCCTTGTCACGCCCTGCGATCACAACGACTTCGTCGCCTGTGCGAATTTTGTTCATGATGCGCCCTTACAAAACTTCAGGAGCTAAAGACACGATCTTCATGAACTTCTCAGTACGCAATTCGCGCGTCACTGGTCCAAAGATGCGGGTGCCGATTGGCTCCAACTTAGCATTCAGCAAAACTGCTGCATTGCCGTCAAATTTAACCAAAGAACCGTCGCCACGACGAATGCCTTTGGCTGTACGCACAACAACCGCACTGTAAATCTCGCCTTTTTTGACGCGGCCACGCGGTGCGGCTTCTTTAATACTTACCTTGATAACATCGCCTACGCTTGCGTAGCGACGCTTAGAACCACCCAGCACCTTAATGCAGAGCACGGACTTCGCACCGGTGTTATCGGCAACATCTAATCGTGTTTCAGTTTGGATCATTTTTAAATTATTCCCAACTTGCACCAAAAACCAACAATTGGCTTTCGATCAGTCTTGGGCCTGTCGTCTACGCTGCGAACCACTCGCAACGCTCCGTTAGGCAGATACCCAGTTACTACACAATGCTTGCACCTTGTATTAACCGAGCCTTCAATTATGGCATAGTTTTACTGCTACCACAAACTACTTTCAGGTTTATTCTGTTTATTTGATGTAATTTCTTTAGCCAAATGTGGCAAAAGCGTGTCGAAATGCCGCAGAGCATCAAAAATTACCATCAAAACGTCATCTCACCGCCCAAAGCTGCCACCAACTCAGGGAGTAATTTACGCAATTCACCCGTTGCAATCGCTGTATCAGCATCGAAACCATCTTCTTTTTCTTGGGATGTACCGTCAAACACGCCTTCCAAAAAAGCGACTTTCTTAATTTGGAAGGTATCCGTCAGCAAAAAAGACACGCGCCCTTCCCAGGTCAGCGCCAGTTTTGTGGGCACTTTGCCACTGGTGATATGTTGTTTGACTTCTTCAATATCCAAAGGATGGCGGGAGTAGCGCACCACGGCTTTGGTCTCATCGGGGGATTTCAACTCGCACTCACGGTCAATCGTGAAGCCAGCGGGCGGCTCTTGGCTGCTTAGCCACTCGGACATCGCCACGGCGCAAGAGGTTTGAGTATTGATGGGTAGCACGCTAAATCCATCCAAACACTTCACCAAATAGGTGATTACTTCATCGGCCTTGGCTTGGCTGGCGGCATCAATCACCAACAATCGCTCTGTTGGGTTGATCCACACCACCACGGCGCCCAGCTTGGTAAACGCCATCGGCATGAGCGCTAACTTGATGTCTTCTTTGATCTCTTTGGTTTCGCGTTTACTGGGTTTGCGCCCTGTACTGGCCTCTATTTGCGCCACTTGCTCCTTGGCTTTGCGGTTGATAACCGAACTGGGTACGGCTTTACCCTCAATCATCAACTTCAGCATTAATTGACCGCCAATGGACTCCACCAGAGGGCCATGCGCCTCACCGCGCGGCTCCGTCCAACCAACTGACTTTTCTTGACTTGCTCCGCATTCAACGTAGCGAGCAGCGTCTAAACCAGCTTCTATAAGCTCTAAATTTGCCACCCAATTGGGTGCGATTCGATAAACTATGGCGTTTTTAAACACTGACGTCCTTTTGCTGCAATGAGAGAGCCGCTATTGTCTGTGCGGATGACCCCACGCCACATGCGATAACCAAGTTTATTTCGTAAGTTACAAAATTTAATGCGGTTAAGCACTATTAATAATATAGCAAACTATTGAATAAATACGACGGCTACAGCCATTTTTATTCATTATTTTGGCATTTAAACGTCAAAAAGGGCGCTAGGCGCCCTTTTTGGTGATTTTGCAGAAACCGAAGCTTCTACTTAGGAAGTAGTGCTAATTATTTAAACCGCTTTACGCGCTGGAGCACGTTTGGCAGCAGGTTTAGCCGCTGATTTGGTAACTGTTTTAGCAACTACAGCCTTTTTAACCGCAGGTTTAGTTGCTGATTTAGCGGCTGATTTGGCGACCACTGCGGCCTTCGCAGGCGCTTTATGAACTTGCTTGCTCAGCTCTTCAACCCGTTGCATCAAGGCTTGCACCTCTTTGGCAGATGGCACGCCGAGCTTCTTCAAAGCTTTAGCAACGCGGTCTTCAAAGATGTTTTCCAACTTATCCCATTGGCCAGTGGCTTTCGAGGTGATACCGCTGGCCATGTCGGTCATTTTGCTGGTGGCTTCAGAGATTTTCTCTTCTGCAGCAGCTTGCGTTTTGCGCTGCAAACCCAGGCCGTCCTTGACCAAAGTTTCAAACACTTTGCCGCCTTCAGCCTGCGCTTTTGAGAAAGCACCCAAGCCAGCCAGCCAAATTTGCTGGGCTGATTCTTTCACGCTGTTAGCCAATTGAGCGCCTGTGCGTGCGCTTGCTGCGTTACCGGTAGCTAGTTTTTTCAGTTTTTTGACCATGAGGACTCCAATAATAATAATTGTTAGACAGTATTGCTTTGTGATTTTAATTGACTGTAGCTGCCACGGCGCACCCTGTTTAGATGCTGTGTTCTAGAAAGTTAGAGAGGATTTACTAGAGAAAACCCACTTTCCACGGGTTTATGCTTAATCAACATCATCGCGATTTAGGCAAAAATGACCAATTACATTTGGAGTCCAACCATGCAATATTTCGTCACCGGTGCGACAGGGTTTATCGGCAAACGTCTGGTCAAAAAGCTGCTGGAGCGCAAAGGCGCTGTCGTTCATTTCCTAATTCGCAAGGAAAGTGAAGCCAAGGTGGCTGGTCTACGTGACTATTGGGGGGTAGATACCAAGCGCGCCCTCCCCGTTTACGGCGATTTGACCTGCAAGAAGCTGGGTGTTTCCGCTGATGCAGTGAAGACTCTGAAAAGCAAAATCGACCACTTTTACCACTTGGCAGCGGTGTATGACCTGAGCGCTGACGAAGCCAGCCAGATCGCCGTCAACATCGACGGCACGCGCAACACCATTGAGTTTGCAAAAGCCATTGACGTGGGGCACTTTCACCACGTCAGCAGCATTGCGGCAGCTGGATTGTACGAAGGCGTGTTCCGTGAGGACATGTTCGACGAGGCTGAAAACTACGACCACCCCTACTTCAAAACTAAACACGAAAGCGAAAAAATCGTCCGTAAGGAATACAAGAGTGCGTGGACGGTGTACCGCCCCGCGTTTGTGGTGGGTGACAGCATCACAGGTGAGATGGACAAGGTGGACGGCCCATACTACTTCTTCAAGCTCATCCAGCGCATGCGCCAACTCTTACCGCCGTGGATGCCCTCGATCGGCATTGAGGGTGGACGTTTGAACATTGTTCCGGTCGATTTTGTCGTCAACAGCATTGACCACGTCAGCCACGGCAAAAATATTAAAGGCAAAGCTTTCCATATTGTTGACCCTATGGGTTACCGCGTGGGCGATGTGCTGGACATCTTCAGCAGAGCCGCGCATGCGCCTAAGATGAACGTCTTCGTCAACGCCGCCTTGCTGGGGTTTATCCCCAAAAGCGTCAAAAAAGGCATGATGGCTCTCGCCCCCGTGCGCCGCGTGCGCAAAGCCATCATGAAAGATCTGGATTTGCCTGAAAGCATTTTTGAATTTATCAATTGGCCGACTCGTTATGACAGGCGCGAGCTAGACGCTGCCCTCAAAGGCAGCGGCATTGAATGCCCGAATCTGAAAGACTACGCTTGGGTGCTTTGGGATTATTGGGAGCGTCATTTGGACCCTGCGCTCTTCATTGACCGCAGCCTCAAAGGTACGGTAGGTGGCAAGGTGGTACTGATCACTGGCGGCTCTTCAGGCATCGGGCTCTCTGCCGCATGCCGTTTTGCCGAGGCGGGCGCCATCACCATCATTTGCGCACGGGGTGAAGACCAATTGGCCGAGGCTGAAAAGACCATTCTTGAGTCAGGCGGCAAAGGCGCTCAGGTCTTTACTTACCCAGTCGACATCGTTGATCCAGAACAATGCGCTGCATTTGTAAAAACGCTGGAAGCCAAGCATGGTGGCGTGGATTTCTTGATCAACAATGCAGGCCGCTCCATCCGGCGCGCCATTGAAGCCAGCTATGACCGCTTTCACGACTTTGAGCGCACCATGCAGCTCAACTATTTTGGCGCTCTGCGAGTGACAATGGGTCTTTTGCCAGGCATGGTGGCCAAACGCAAGGGGCATATTGTTAATATCAGCTCTATCAGCGTCTTGGTCAACGCGCCGCGCTTCTCAGCTTATGTAGCTAGCAAAGCTGCCCTGGATGCTTGGACGAACTGCGCTGCTTGCGAGTATGCCGACCAAGGTATCACCTTTACCACCATCAATATGCCACTGGTGCGCACACCTATGACGGCACCCACCAAAATTTATGACAGCATGCCTCTATTGATGCCAGAAGAAGCCGCAGACATGCTGGTGCGGGCTTGCGTTGAGAAACCCGTGCAAATTGCCACACGTTTGGGACGCAGTGTGGGCTTGTTGCATGCAGCATCGCCACGCGTAGCGCAGATCGTCATGAACACCACCTTCCGCATGTTCCCTGACAGCGCAGCGGCCAAGGGCGACAAATCAGCCAAACCAGCTCTATCCCCAGAAGCGATTGCGATGGCGTCGATGATGCAGGGGATTCATTTCTGATTTGTGAATCCGTAAATTGCCACAAAAAGGCACCTGTGGGTGCCTTTTTTTCTGTGAAAAATGCCCTCGCAAAACAGCGATAATGCAAAGTAAAGTCAGTGGAAAGATTAGTTTGGCGCCAAGTCATGGCAAACAACAAAGCACTTGATATAACATTTTCAGGAAACTCAACATGATTTTGGTCACTGGCGGCGCAGGTTTTATTGGCGCAAACTTTGTTTTAGATTGGTTGTCTGTCAACGACGAAGCCGTGGTGACGCTGGACAAGCTCACCTATGCGGGTAATTTAGAGAATTTAGCTTCGCTGGCCAACGACAAACGCCACACCTTTGTGCAAGGTGATATTGGCGACGGCAAGCTGGTGGCCTCGCTGTTAGCCAAGTACCAACCACGCGCTATCGTCAACTTTGCGGCCGAGTCGCATGTTGACCGCTCTATTCACGGCCCAGAAGACTTTATCCAAACCAATATTGTTGGTACGTTCCACCTGCTCGAAGCGATTCGCGCTTATTGGTCGAGTTTGCCAAATACTGGGGAAGTAAAAGCCAAATCGAATTTTCGTCTGCTGCACGTCTCAACCGATGAAGTCTATGGCTCACTCGCCTCAACGGACCCCGCCTTTACTGAAAAGCACCAATACGAGCCCAACAGCCCGTATTCAGCCAGCAAAGCGGCCAGCGACCACTTGGTCCGTGCCTACCACCACACCTACGGCTTGCCAGTGCTCACCACCAATTGCAGCAACAACTACGGCCCTTACCATTTCCCTGAAAAGCTTATCCCGCTGATGATTGTGAATGCGCTGGCTGGCAAATCACTGCCAATTTACGGTGATGGCCAGCAAATCCGTGATTGGCTGTATGTGAAGGACCATTGCAGCGCGATTCGACGTGTGCTTGAAGCTGGCAAAGTGGGCGAGACTTACAACGTGGGCGGCTGGAACGAAAAACCAAATTTAGAGATAGTTCACACCGTCTGTACCTTGCTCAATGACCTGAAGCCGCGCGCTGATGGTAAAAGCTACGCCGAGCAAATCACTTATGTCACAGACCGTGCTGGCCATGACCGCCGCTACGCGATTGACGCCAGCAAAATCGAGCGCGAACTGAGCTGGAAGCCGTCCGAGACCTTTGATACCGGCATTCGCAAAACAGTAGAGTGGTATTTGACCCACGCTGATTGGGTGACGCATGTACAAAACGGCAGCTACCGCGAATGGGTCAGCAAGCAATATGCAGGCTCGACGCTGGACACTGCAGCGAAGACGGCAACGACTACAACCGCATGACCACCGCTGCAAAAATTCTGCTCTTTGGTAAAGGTGGGCAAGTCGGCTGGGAGTTGCAACGCAGCTTAGCGCCTTTGGGCGAATTGGTGGCTGTGGACTTTGACAGCACTGATTTTTGCGGAGATTTCACCAACTTAACAGGTTTAGCAGAGGCCGTGCGCCGCGTTCAACCGACGATCATCGTCAACGCCGCTGCTCATACCGCTGTAGACAAAGCCGAATCTGAACCAGAATTGGCTAGAACCATCAACGCCTTAGCGCCAAGCGCCATCGCCCAAGAAGCCCAACGCTTAGGTGCTTGGATGGTCCATTACTCCACGGACTACGTGTTTAATGGCTCAGGTACGCAAGCTTGGACCGAGTCCGACTCACCCGCACCCTTGAGTGTTTATGGTCAAACCAAATGGGAAGGCGAGCAATTGGTTGCGCAGCACTGCAGCAAACATCTGATTTTCCGA
>JAYVSU010000201.1:0-8016 GCA_043775055.1 Polaromonas sp. | reverse complement strand
CGTATAAGCCAGCTCTTTGACGACGGCCAGCGGAATTAACTTGGGCAGGCGCTGTAGCGTACCCACATCAGCCACCATGCCGATGTTGATTTCTTGAATGCAAAAGAACGCATCCGCGCTTGCATACCGAATGCAACAGGCCGTCACCATGTCCACCGCGCCGCCAATGCATCCCCCTTGAATAGCTGCAATCACCGGAATTCGTAACGTCTCCAGTTTGGTGAACGTGCCTTGCATGTCTACAAGCAAGTCATAGATGGCTGCGCGACCTTCTGGGCTTTGGTCATCCATTTGGATAGCGCCGGCAAAGGTCTCTAAAGCCATACCAGCACTGAAATGTTTGCCTGTGCTTGAAATAACCAGTGCACGAGCTGTGCCTTGTTTGTGGATTTGCGTCAAAACAGTATCCAGCTCGCGCCAAAAAGTGGGGTGCATGGTGTTCATAGCATCTGGGCGATTAAGTACCAGATGGGCGATGTGATCGGTTTGGGTGAGAGAGAAGCAAGTTAAATGAGTCATCACCCCACTATAAATTAACTCAGCTGGTTCAGCCAGTCACACCTGAGACGATGTTCGTTATGCGCCGCAATTCGCCAACCAATGTACAAATTGGGCAAAGTCATGGCCAGAAGACACAGCGGCGATAACCATTCTTCATCCAACGCAAAGACCGGCAACACGCCCACCCAACCCATCAGCCAGATTGTTAATACAGCATCTAGCAATTGGTACTCTAAAGGATGACCAACTTTGTGCAGCACATGCCATTTTTTGATGCGATGCAATTTATTGAGCGAAATAGGCTGCCACTGAAGGTGAATCATTGAAACCTCCGCCAAGAAGTTTCAATGTAAGTTAATCGTAAGTTTTCGTCAAGGCCAATATTACCTAACGATTGCCTAAAGAATCATCAATTACTTCACTGTGATGATGTCGCGGTGCATGGGCGCCAACTTAGCCAACAACTGGTTTTGACTTCTAAACGCAATGCCTTGCGCATCCATGGACTGCTGCAACACCTCTACCAAGGCGTTGAAATCCGTCTTGGTAATGTCCATGCTGTTGTGCGCGGATTTCATATCGGCGCCTTTGTACGCACACGGTCCGCCAGAGACTTGGCAAATTTGCTCCACCAATTGCAACTTCAGATTCGCCACATTGGCGTTCTTGAAAGCCGCTGCCAAGCGCGGATCGGCTTGTAGGCGCGGCACAAAGTCGTCCATCAACTTGACTAATCCGGCTTTTTCACCAAAGGCTTGGTACAAAGCGGCTGAGTCAGCCATGGTCTGTGCGAACGAAGAAGTGCTAACCAAGGCAGCCAAGGTGAGTGCCGTAGCAATGAGTGTCTTTTTCATAGGATGTCCTAAATTTGTAAGTCTAAATATGGATGTCTAAATTTTGAAGCGTCGTGGCGTCTGTTTTAAAACGCAATCTGGCCTGACAAATACACACCCGTTTGCTTCTTAGGTGTGATGCCAGGAATGATGCGACCCAAGTCCACGTAGGCCAGCGTCAAAGACACGTTCTTGGTCGGTGCCCAAGCGATGAAAATATCCTTCCAAGCCTGCTCTTGCAAAGCGCCACCTAATCCAGCCGCTTTGCCCAAGGCTTCCAGATTGTTCGGTTTGGCGCGGTATTCCGCACCAATCGCCACGTTTTTGCTCAGCAAGTAAGCGACTGATGCCTCCGGCTGGATACTGCGGCTGTTTTTGCCCGGTGCAGCCGAGCCAAACCCCAACAAACCATTTTGGTTGGCATTGGTGTAACGCAGCGTGCCATTAACCAACAAGCTTTGCGCCAAAAAGAGTTTGGTGGCGCTCACGTACACGTCTGTGCCGCTGGTTTTGGTGCCTAAAAAGTCCAAGACCGAGCCAATCGAGCCGGGTTTGACCGATTTGTATTCCAAACCCACGGCAATTTGCGGCATCAATGAGTCGCTGTCCAAAACCGCATCCCCGGCGACGCGGACTTTCACACCGACGATGTCCATGTTGATATGCTGCCCTAGCGTGATGCCAAAAGCGGCAATTCCATTGAGTGCAATGGCGGGCGAAGCGTCAAAATCTTGGCGTGCCAAAGACAATTCCACGCGGTTTTGAATGCCTACTGCCACGCCATAGGTCTTCAAACCATAATCTTGCGTTTTGGCGGCGGTGATATTGGCGCTCACACCAATCTCGCCATCCGTTGCATTGCTGCCAATCACAGCCCAAGGCGTCAAACCGCCGCCGGCTGCGCCGTCAATGCTGCTGACACCGCCCGTGAGGAGCAATTTACCGGTATCGGCCTGCGCAACAGTGGCGCAGAACATGGCCACCAGCAAAGCGGTGGCTTTGAATCCGGCGGTGCTTACAAATCTTGAAGTTGAATGATTCATTCCAAAGTCCTAAAGTGGTTTAAAAAGTGGTGCCCATGATGATTACGTAGGCAAGATGCGTTTGGATTCAAAAGTTACAACTATTTTTTTGTTTTTTGCGCAGACATTCCAAACTCCAAAACACACACTGAACATTGATTCCGGTCAAGTCCGTTGATTGAATAAGGCGCATGATGAAACTATCTTAATCAGGAAAGCCGTTTCATGAACACACAGCAACTCACAACTCCCTTCAAAAATCAGCTATTAAGCAAACAAGCGGCTTTGCAAGAGCAACTGGCCAGCCTGCGTGGTGGCAGCGTGAGCCGTACGGAGGCCTCCGCCGACCATTTCAGCCGCCCAGAAGACTCAACTGCCCAAGTGGCAACTGCCCGTGAATTGGAATTTGCACTGGATGAGCATGAAACTGCCGAATTGAATTTGATTGCTGCAGCGCTGCGTCGCATTGAAGAAGGCACTTACGGCCAATGCGTAGACTGCGGCGTACAAATTCCCGCAGCTCGGTTGCATGTCGCACCTGAGGCCGCACGCTGCATCGATTGTCAAGAAAAGGCTGAATAGGCAGCGCGTTTAGATCTCACTCGAATCCTTGGCATCGTCATCAGCCATCATCTGCGCGATTAAATCTTGAGCAGAATTCGGTTTATCGGCGCTGATTGGGCGCTCTATCGCCCCTTCAGATTTGATCAAACTGCCAACCCGCACACCCAAAAGCCGCAGGCGCTTGCTCAGCGGAATGCGCTTGAGGCACAGTCCGGCCGCTTGGCGTATGGTTTGCCCATCTGCGGTGTAAACCTCCAAAGTCAGGTCACGGGTGGCGCTTTTGAAGTCGTCATAGCGCAGTTTGATGCCAATCGTTTTGCCCAAATAGCCTTTGCGCTGCAAATCGCCCGCCAACTTGTCGCACAGCTCGGTGAAGATCGCCCCCAACTCGGCTTTGTCGCGCACGGCGTGCAAATCGCGGTCAAAGGTGGTCTCCCTGCTGATGGACACCGGCTCGCTGTTCAGCGAAATCGGGTTATCGTCCTGCCCCCAACTCGCCCGGTGCAGCCACGCGCCCGTGCTTTTGCCAAAGTTGGCGACCAGCCAGGCTTCGTCCTTTGCCGCCAGCTCACCAATGGTGGTGATGCCATTGTGGATGAGCTTTTCATCCATCTTCGGGCCGACGCCGTTGATCTTGCGGCAGGTCAGCGGCCAGATCATGGTCTGTAAATCTTCCTCCAGCACGATGGAGATGCCGTTGGGTTTATTGAACTCACTGGCCATTTTGGCGAGCAGCTTGTTGGGTGCCACCCCCACGGAGCAGGTCAAGCCCGTCCGTTCAAAAATCGTCTGCTGGATCAACTTCGCCAGCGCCCTGCCACCCTGCCGCTGCCCGCCCGGCACATCGGTGAAGTCGATATACACCTCATCCACCCCCCGGTTTTCCATCAGCGGGGTGAATTCGAGAATCGTCTCTTTAAAAAGCCGCGAGAAATGCCGATACTGCTCAAAATCCACCGGCAGCAAAATCGCCTCCGGGCACAGCTTGGCCGCTTTCATCAATCCCATGGCTGAACCCACCCCAAACTGCCGCGCCGCATAAGTAGCCGTGGTGATCACCCCCCGCCCCGCATAATCCTTCAGCCGCGCAAACGCATCGATGGGAATATCTGCGAGGGTTTGCCCTTCTGCTAGCTTTTCAATCGCTTCATCAACTTTGCGTCGTCCACCACCTATAACAACGGGCAAACCCTTGAGTTGTGGATAGCGCAACAACTCCACAGATGCGTAGAAAGCATCCATGTCCAAGTGGGCGATTCGGCGGATTTTGGGCGTCATGAGTCGTTCATTATCACTCTAAATTTGCTATGCATTTAATAGCTACTTAGACAATAAATACGCCGTCTAGAGACTCAAAATACCCCTACAACAGCCACAAACAGACTTTCAGTACGTCCCAGGCAACAAAATCCCCGCATCCACATTCTGGATATTGGTGTGCCCGCAAAACGCCATCGTGATGTCCAGCTCTTTGTGGATGATTTGCAGTGCTTTGGTCACGCCCGCCTCACCCATTGCGCCCAGCCCGTACACCATGGCACGGCCTATGAGTACGCCTTTGGCACCCAGCGCCCAGGCTTTGAGCACGTCTTGCCCAGAGCGGATGCCGCCGTCCATCCAGACCTCAATTTGGTCGCCCACGGCCGCCACAATCGGTGGTAGCGCCTTGATGCTGGATTCCGCACCATCCAACTGCCGGCCGCCGTGGTTGCTGACCACAATCGCGTCTGCACCGCTCAAAACCGCCAATTTGGCGTCTTCGACATCCTGGATGCCCTTCAAAATCAGCTTGCCGCCCCACTGGGCTTTGACCCATTTGACGTCTTCCCACGACAGGCGCGGGTCAAACTGCTCATTCGTCCAGGCGGCCAGCGAGTTCATGTCGCTCACGCCTTTGACGTGGCCAACCAAGTTACCAAAAGTGTGGCGTTTTGTGCCCAACATGCCCAAACACCAACGCAGCTTGGTGGACAGGTTGATGATGTTGCGCAACGTCGGGCGTGGTGGTGCGGTCAAGCCATTTTTCAAATCTTTGTGGCGCTGGCCAATCACTTGCAAATCCAGCGTCAGCACCAACGCGCTGCATTTGGCGACTTTGCAGCGGTTGATCATGGCGGCCATGGCCTCGCGGTCGCGCATCATGTAGAGCTGAAAAATGAAGGGCGCGGTGGTGTTGGAAGCAATGTCTTCAATCGAGCAAATGCTCATGGTCGACAAAATGAAGGGGATGCCAAACTTCTCAGCCGCCTTGGCCGCCTTGATTTCGCCATCCGCACTCTGCATCCCCGTCAGCCCCACCGGTGCAATCGCCACCGGCATTTTGGCATCAATGCCAACCATTTTCGTCGCTGTGGTGCGGTTTTCCATGTTCACCGCCACCCGCTGGCGCAGCTTGATGGTCTGAAAATCCGCCTCATTCGCGCGGTACGTCCCCTCCGTCCACGAGCCAGAATCGGCATAGTCATAAAACATACGGGGAACGCGCTTTTCAGCCAAAACGCGCAAATCTTCAATAGTGGTAATCACGGTCATGCAAATGTCTCCTGTTATGCCGTGATATTAGCTGGCGGCGCAGGTTTTGGTGGCCAAAAGCTGTGAAAACTGACTTTTGGAGTTGAAATTAAATACAAACCGCGCAAATGTGCTCAAAACCGACCCTACAGGTCTAAAATCTCATTTTTAAGGTATTTTTTGGCTGTAGTCGGCGTATTTGTTGATTTATTTGCTATGAATTAAATAGCAAAAAATCAATACCTCGCAATGAAACTAACGCGTACACCATTGCTTCTCGCATGGGATGCCATCTCTGTCGCCATCCATCTTCACGCCGGGGCAGTTCACCAAGAAGTACTTTGCCTCGGCACAGGACGTCATTTGAGAGCAGACCTTTCGCCCATCGCAGCTGAAGCTGCTTGACTGGGCAGGGGTGGTCGGAGCAACCTTTTCAGGAGATATAGCTGCCTTTTCAGGGTAAGCGACAACCTTTTCAGGCGCAGCAGCTGCAGCCGCCTCGCGGCGCTTTTTCTCCGCAGCATTCAGTTCTTGGACCGTGGGCTGCTTGCGAACCTGACCCGTTGGACAGGGGTCTTGCTGATAGGTGACCGAACCGTTCACGGTGCACTTGTACGTTGGCGCGGCATGGGCGCCTGAGACGCCGACGAGAAGACTAGCAACCAACGCGAGAAGAGATGAGATTTTGAGCATGGACTTCCCTAAATAGCCAATCTGTTGATCAACCTTGGGCTCAACAGTACAGCCTCCCCATTTCAGGACTTTATTCTCACCCCAGCCCCTCGCACCTACAACCGAATCTCATCCAACTTCACGCCTTTACTATCAACCAATTGGACAACATGGCGACCGGGCCACGGTAGCCATTGGGTTTTATCGCCTTTGGCTAGGGGTTTGCCGTCCATCATCCCAAGCGCGCATGATGCCGTGCAATCTGCGACCGTACCTGACTTGGTGCTGTGCCACCCAAGGTGCTACGAGCATTGAGAGAGCCGCGCAGGGAGAGAACGTCGTACACGTCTTTTTCGATTTTCGGGTTGAACTGCTGCAAAACCTCGAGCGGCAATTCAGATAAATCGACGCTATGAGAAATCGCTGCCTTGACAGCGTGCGCCACCGCTTCGTGGGCATCACGGAAAGGTAGGCCTTTTTTGACCATGTAATCAGCTAAATCGGTCGCCGTGGCGTAGCCTTTGAGGGCTGCGCGTTCCATAGCTTCGGGTTTGACGGTGATGCCGCCGACCATTTCAGCAAAAATACGCAGCGTGTCTTTGAGGGTGTCGACGGTGTCAAACAGCGGCTCTTTGTCTTCTTGGTTGTCTTTGTTGTAGGCCAAGGGTTGGCCTTTCATCAAGGTGATCAGCCCCATCAAATGGCCGACGACGCGGCCCGTTTTACCCCGCGCTAGCTCGGGCACGTCGGGGTTTTTCTTTTGCGGCATGATGGAGCTGCCGGTGCAAAACCGGTCTGCCAAGTCGATAAAGCCAAAGCTTTGGCTCATCCACAAAATCAATTCTTCTGACAGGCGGCTGATATGAATCATGGCCAAGCTGGCTGCAGCTGTAAATTCAATAGCAAAATCTCTATCGCTGACGGCATCTAGCGAGTTTTGACAGACGCAGGCTTGGCCTTTGTCATCGACCATACCCAAGGTTTTGGCAACGCGTTCGCGGTCTAGCGGATAGCTGGTGCCCGCCAATGCGGCTGCACCCAAAGGCAGGCGGTTGACGCGGCGACGTACATCCAGCATGCGCTCGGCATCGCGGCTGAACATTTCAACATACGCCAACATGTGGTGCCCAAAGCTGACCGGTTGCGCCACTTGCAAATGGGTAAAACCAGGCAAGATGACGTCGACGTTTTTCTCGGCAATCGCCAGCAAGGCTTTTTGTAACTCGGTCAACAAGTCGCCGATCAGGTCAATTTCACCGCGTAACCACAGGCGTACGTCGGTCGCGACTTGGTCGTTTCGGCTGCGGCCGGTGTGCAGGCGTTTGCCAGCATCGCCGACCAGCGTAGTCAAACGCGCCTCAATATTGAGATGAACGTCTTCTAAATCGAGCTTCCATTCAAAAGCACCAGATTCAATTTCAGTACTGATTTGGGCTAAACCAGACTGAATCGAAGCGTGATCTACGATTGAAATGATTTTTTGCGCCGCCAGCATCTCAGCATGTGCCAATGAACCGGCAATATCAGCTTGCCAGAGGCGTTTGTCGAAAAACACGCTGGAGGTATAGCGTTTCACCAAGTCGCTCATAGGCTCAGAAAACAGAGCGGACCACGCTTGGGATTTTTTATCGAGTTGATTTTGTTGCATAGAAATTACGAATGTGGCGCGAATAAGAGGGCGAAATAAGGAAATTTGACAAATATGCCTCTATTATCGTGCCTCAAGAACCTCTTTGATGTGATTCAGTAACACGCTTAAAACCTGTGCCCAAACAAGCACCCTCTTCCGTTTTGATTTTTGACGCCTGTAATGTGGGCGTGGTGTTGCGCACGGTGCTGTTTGTGCAAGCCGTTTTAGGCGTAGCGGTGATGTTTATTGAGGGCAGTTTTTCCGGCTGGTTGACCCGTTTGGC
>JAYVSU010000200.1:0-9929 GCA_043775055.1 Polaromonas sp. | reverse complement strand
ATTGCTTGACTAGGTGCAGGTTTTACTTGAGCAACTACTGGAGCAGGCGTCGAAGCGCGTGTTGCTGCCACTGGTGCAGCAGGTGATGCAGATACCGTTGCTGGTGCGGTTTCTACCCGTGGCGCTACCTGCACCGCCACTGGGGCAGGAGCGGGTGCTGTCGCAATCACGGGCGCGGTAACGGCTGCGGCCTCGCTTGGGCGCGCGGCTGGTGGATCGAGCAAAAGAGTGTAATTTCTAACAATTTGGCCACTTGACCATTTTGCTGTTACAACCAAGTTGACAAAGGGGTCGGTCACAGCTTTGTCGCTACGCAGCAACAAATATGTAGTGCCATCTGGGCGACGATGCAGTGTGAACTGGGCTGAAGCCAAGGCTGCGTTGTACTCCATGCCCGCCGCTTTAAAGCCTTCTGGCGTGGCTAAAGTGGCTTTCAAGCTGGCAAATTCTTCAGCGTTGATTTCGGGGATAGCGATGCCAGCCACCAAAGGTTCACCTAAGGCAGACAAGGCCGTAACCGGGCCTAGGGCCAAGGCAGACGCATTCAGGTGCGCCATGCCCAACAAAACGCCTAAAGCAGCAGTGATGGCGGTCGTTCGCCAAGATGCACTTGCGTTGTGAGCCATGAATCGCAATGTTGGGCTTGATTTGATATGCATTTTTACTGTTTATTTCTTATTGGGCGGCACAGGACGGCTGGATTCTTTGCACTAAATTTCAACGTGTATCAATAGCTTAGGTTAAAAAGCTAATACTACTTCTACATTTTGGATAGAACCTGCAAGCATAAAGACAATAACAGTTTTTACAAACAAATTGTTGCAAGTAAGCAACTATAAAAAGGGCCAAAACCGAGTGCCTTCTGATTTTACAGATGGCATCACAGTATTTGGCCCAGATTACGTCACTGTTGCAGCGACGTCACTAAATAGAAAGAACTACGTTTTAGCTTGCTAACAAAATACGTAGCATGCGACGCAATGGTTCTGCAGCTCCCCACAACAACTGGTCACCAATCGTGAACGCGCCCACATACTCAGGCCCCATCGCCAGTTTGCGCACACGACCCACCGGGATGCTCATGGTGCCGGTCACTTGCACAGGTGTCAGTTCACGTAGTGTCGCCTCTTTGGTGTTGGGCACGACCTTGACCCACTCGTTGTCTGCTGCCATCATGGCTTCCAAATCGGCTAGTGGCACATCTTTTTTGAGCTTGAAGGTCAGTGCTTGGCTGTGGCAACGCATCGCACCGATACGCACGCAGAAGCCATCGACTGGGACGGCTGCCGTGCCAAACATCGCGCCTTGGCCCAAAATCTTGTTGGTTTCAACGCCGCCCTTCCACTCTTCCTTGGACATGCCCCAGCTGGCATCGGTTTGCGCTTTGCCGATGCCCAGATCGGAGTCAATCCAAGGAATCAAACTGCCGCCCAACGGTGCGCCAAAGTTGGCGGTCTCAGACGCGGTGAGGGATTGTTGTTTCGCCAGCACTTTGCGGTCGATTTCTAGAATCGCCGATTTTGGGTCGTCCAACAACGAGCGGACTTCGCCATTCAGCGTGCCAAACTGGGTCAACAACTCACGCATGTGCTGCGCCCCGCCGCCTGAGGCTGCTTGGTAGGTCATGGTGGTCATCCACTCCACCAAACCCGCTTTGTACAGTGCGCCCACGCCCATCAACATGCAGCTCACCGTGCAATTGCCGCCCACCCAGTTATTGCCGCCTTTGGCAAGCGAGTTTTTGATGACCGGCAGATTGACGGGGTCAAGGATGATGATTGCATCGTCTTTCATCCGCAGGGTAGAAGCTGCGTCAATCCAGTGCCCCGTCCAACCCGCTGCGCGCAGTTTCGGGAAGACCTCAGAGGTGTAGTCGCCGCCTTGAGCGGTCAAAATGATGTCGCACTTTTTCAGCGCTTCAATGTCGTAGGCGTCTTTGAGCGTGGTTTCGTTCTTGGATTGGCTAGGCGCTTTGCCACCAGCGTTGGACGTAGAGAAGAACACCGGCTCAATCAGAGCAAAGTCGCCCTCAGCCTGCATACGGTCGATCAACACCGAGCCGACCATGCCGCGCCAGCCGACTAAACCTACTAAGTTTCCTACTTTCATCGCCATCACCCTTGCTTTAAGTTAATCGAAATCAGATCAGATCAAATTGAAATATCTATATTTCAAAGCTACTGGAGTCGCCCGGCTCGTCTGGCCGGAAGGGCGCGACGAGACGGGCTAATTAGCTTTTAATCGTCGTTTTAATGGTTGCATTGATAGCCATAAGAGTTGTGGTATCAACACAAGAAACTAGCGCGCCAAACCCCATGACGTTTGCCATAGCTTCTGCAACGGAAGAAGTATTGAGGAGGTTTGAAACGATTAGTCGCATAAATGGTATTGTAAACCAGAGCATGACAAAGGGCTGACAACGCAAATTGGCTTACTTTGAACCAAAGCTATCGACGCACCCTTAATCGAAGCTGAGCTACAGCACTTATCAAAGTTAAGATGCATATAAATGCAAGCAAATACGTAAAAAACGGTTGATCACGTAGAGATTTAGGAGCTAGCCAAATTGTAGTGAAATTTAGCAAACATATCGGAATTACTTGCCAGTGTATTTGTTTCATCCCAATGCACATTGAACAAAATGCAAGCAATGGCGTCAAAAAAATTGCCCCAGTAAATGGGGCAATTGAAAGCAAGCAAACAATTGCCGAAAGTACAAATATCAACCAAATAAGCATATACTAGTTTCGAAGTGCCTGCGCTAAAGAAATAGCTGATAATGAGTTATCTTTTTTAATTCGTTGGTTCACAATACCAGACGATTGAGTATCTGGCGAATAGGTCAGCATGTGAAATCTGCCGGTAGATACCCATACAACTTCTTCGATAATGTTCCCATTGTCATCCACAAATGTTTTTGTTGCAGCTGGTGAGTTGTCAACATTAGCATTCACTGCATCGTTTGATAGAAAAAATTTACCGCCAGTTTTTGCTAGGTCGAATTCTGTAAGTTTATAGGTGCCTACATTTGAAATAGTGATATATCGCTCTAAGCCAGTCCACCCTTTATCAGTCAAAGTGCCAGCAGATGATGCAGCTTGAAGCTCATGATGGGAGGCGTGTTTTCTTGGATTAAATACCAATACTATTTTAGTAACATCTTTGACCGCAGAAGGTGAGCGAGAATTGCGTTGGTTTTCGTCCACCTTTGAATCCGCACTAGCACGAGCCAATCCTAATCCACGATGAAAATCAATATGTTTTTTATTATCCCTAGAATAGATTACTCCATTGATGTTTAATGATGTGCTGTTAATTGAAGCCAACTTTTCTAATTCCCCTCCGGGTGGTTTTAAAGGCATTGCACTGGGTGCAACTATTTCAAAAGTGTTGCTATTTTGTGCTATTGCAGTTCCGCAAAAAAAGGAAACTGTTACGAGTATAGTATTTAGTATGAATTTCATTTCAAGCTACCTTTATGACCAGTATGGGAAGAAATAACCGAGATTACAATTTTGAGTTTGAGTTTTACCTAGGTAAAGCGTCCCATATCCACTGATCCACATATAGTGATCACCTTGGACAAAGTAGTTTCCAGAAAATCCTTCCCCCCAATGAACTGCAGCTGATCGATAGGTGTACTCCCATCCCGTTGAAAGTACAGGCTCCCATGCTCCCGTTCTGAAATTGTAGTGCTGACTAAAAGTCCATAGCCACCAGTTATTACCAGGCCAATCCCATGAGATGCTTTCATTGTTCACGCAATTCGCGCGACTAAAAAAAGTTAACCCTGCCGATGCACTATGTGAAAACCATAAACTACCTACGACTATTATCGTGCTAATAATTTTCTTTGCAATTTTCATGAATACTTCTCCGATATGTTGCATAATGATTAATTCACCGATGAAATCATTAAATTCGCATGATTCTGGTGTAAATAATCAAGATAAGAAGTACCCCGCCTGACTTATCTTGATCTTATGCATCATAGCGTTTTATATAAATAAAATTAGCTTTTGCAAAATGCATTACATATATTTACTAATTTAATTTAGTGTCATTCAGACTGACATGTTAAAAATAGTAGTGGCTTTCTGCTCCGCTCTTTTGTTCACTTACAGCGCCTTCAAAACCGCATCCCCCATCTCCACAGTACTGACTTTGGTCCTCCCTGCACTGTAAATATCCGGCGTCCGCAGTCCTTGCGCCAAGACGGACTTGACGGCGGTTTCAATGCGATCTGCCGCTACTGCTTGGTTCAAAGAGAAGCGCAGCATCATCGCGGCGCTCAAAATTGTGGCCAGCGGGTTGGCGATGCCTTTGCCGGCGATATCTGGCGCGCTGCCGTGGCTGGGCTCGTACAGGCCTTGCTTTTTGTCGTTCAAGCTGGCGGACGGCAGCATGCCGATAGAGCCGGTCAACATGGCGGCAGCGTCGCTCAAATTATCGCCAAACATATTGCCAGTCACTACCACGTCGAATTTCTTCGGCGCTTTGACAAGTTGCATAGCGGCGTTGTCCACGTACATGTGGTCCAAAGCGACTTCGGGGTATTGCTTGCCAATCTCTGTGACCACGTCTTTCCAGAGTTGGAAAGTCTCTAACACGTTGGCTTTGTCCACACTGGTGACGCGTTTGTCGCGTTTCATGGCGGCTTGGAAGGCGACGTGGGCGATGCGCTCAATCTCTGGGCGGCTGTAGCGCATGGTATCGAAGGCTTCTTCGGAGCCTGGGAAATGCCCATCCGGTGATACGCGGCGGCCACGGGGCTGACCGAAGTAGATGTCACCCGTCAGTTCGCGGATGATCAAAATGTCCAAACCTGCGACCAGCTCAGGCTTCAAGCTGGAGGCATCGACCAGTTCTTTGTAGCAAATCGCTGGGCGGAAGTTGGCAAATAGACCCATGTTTTTGCGCAAACCCAAAATCGCCTGCTCGGGGCGCAAAGGGCGGTCCAGCGTGTCGTATTTCCAGTCGCCGACCGCGCCAAAGAGCACGGCGTCGGAGTCCATCGCCAGTTTCAAGGTGGCGGGAGGTAGCGGGTGGCCGTGCGCCTCAAAAGCTGCGCCGCCGACGAGGGCAGATTCCATCTCCATCTTCAGACCAAACTCTTTGTCGATGACCTTCAAGACTTTGACTGCTTCTGCGACGATTTCAGTGCCGATGCCATCACCGGGGAGGATTGCGATTTTCATGGATTTACTTCTTTTAACTTGTTATTTACTATCAATTCAATAGCTGTTTAGGCAATAAATACGCCGGCTAGAGGTATAAATGACCTCTAAAAATGCGGTTTTAACGTTTTACAGCAGTGTTTGCGCCAACCAAGGCTTCGCAGCCAAGCGTTCCGCTTCAAACGCCTTGATTTTGTCGCTGTGGCGCAGCGTCAGGCCAATGTCGTCAAAACCGTTGATCAGGCAGTATTTGCGGAAAGCTTGCACTTCAAACGGCCATTCCACGCCATCGGGTTTGACGATGACTTGGCGCTCCAAGTCCACGGTCAAGCTGTAGCTGGGGAAGGCGGCGCATTCGTCAAACAGCTGCGACACCTGCGCATCGCTCAAAACGATGGGCAACAGGCCGTTTTTGAAGCTGTTGTTGAAGAAAATGTCCGCGTAACTCGGCGCGATGATGGCTCTGAAGCCGTATTGGTCCAGCGCCCACGGCGCATGCTCGCGGGAAGAGCCGCAGCCGAAGTTTTTGCGAGCCAAAAGCACACTGGCGCCCGAAAAGCGGGGTTGGTTCAGCACGAAATCAGGGTTGGGTTTGCGGCTGGTCGGGTCTTGGCCGGGGTAGCCAGCGTCCAAATAACGCCATTCGTCAAACAAATTGATGCCAAACCCGGTTTTACGGATGGATTTGAGGAACTGCTTAGGGATGATGGCGTCGGTGTCGACGTTTTCGCGGTCCATCGGGGCGACCAAGCCTTTGTGTACGGTGAATTTTTGCATAAAAAACTTTATAACGAATCTTTATATTAAATATTTAATACTATATTTTTAATAGCAAACTATTGAATAAATACGCCGGGTACAGCCAAAAATAGAGGTAAAATAGACTTAAATTCAGACAAAACGCCGAATATCGACAAAATGACCGTGAATCGCCGCTGCCGCTGCCATTGCTGGGCTGACCAAGTGGGTACGACCACCAGCGCCTTGGCGACCTTCAAAATTGCGGTTGGAGGTGGAAGCACAGCGTTCGCCGGGTTCCAGCTTGTCGGCATTCATGGCCAAACACATGGAGCAGCCGGGTTCTCGCCACTCAAAACCGGCGTCGATGAAGACTTCGTGCAGTCCTTCGCGCTCGGCTTGGTCTTTCACCAAGCCCGAGCCGGGCACAACCATGGCCAGTTTGACGGATTTGGCCACTTTTTGACCCAATTGCTTCACCATCGCCGCCGCTTCGCGCATGTCTTCGATGCGGCTGTTGGTGCAGGAGCCGATGAACACCTTGTCCACGGAGATGTCACTCAAAGCTTTGCCGGGTGGCAAACCCATGTAAGTGAGCGCTCGCTCAATCGCATCGCGTTTGTTGGCGTCTTTTTCTTTGTCTGGGTCGGGTGTGAAGCCGTCGATGCCAAACACCATTTCGGGCGAGGTACCCCAGGTGACTTGCGGAATGATTTTGGTGGCGTCCAACTCAACCACGGCGTCAAAATGCGCGCCAGTGTCGGATTGCAGGCCCTTCCAGTAGGCCACGGCTTGGTCCCATTCCACGCCTTTGGGTGCGAGCGGGCGGCCTTGCAGATAGGCGATGGTTTTCTCGTCCACCGCGACCAAGCCCGCACGCGCACCCGCTTCAATCGCCATGTTACAGACGGTCATGCGGCCTTCCATGCTCAAGGCACGGATGGCAGAACCCGCAAACTCAATCGTGTAGCCGGTGCCACCTGCAGTGCCGATTTTGCCGATGATGGCCAGCACGATGTCTTTGCCGCCCACGCCAGCGGGCACTTTGCCTTCAACCTTGACGAGCATGTTTTTGGCTTTTTTGGCCAACAGCGTCTGGGTCGCCATGACGTGTTCGACCTCACTGGTGCCAATACCGTGCGCCAACGCGCCAAACGCGCCGTGGGTGGAGGTGTGCGAATCGCCGCAAACAACGGTCATGCCCGGCAAAGTCGCGCCCTGCTCAGGCCCGATGACGTGGACAATGCCTTGGCGCTTGGACAAGAAGGGGAAGTAGGCCGCCGAGCCGAATTCGGCCATGTTGGCGTCCAGCGTGGTGATTTGCTCTTTGCTGACGGGGTCAGTGATGCCATCGTAGCCCAGCTCCCAGCCAGTAGTGGGGGTGTTGTGGTCAGCAGTGGCAACGATGGAGCTGATGCGCCAGATCTTACGGCCCGCCTGACGAATGCCTTCAAAAGCCTGTGGGCTGGTGACTTCATGAACCAAATGGCGGTCAATGTAAAGCACGGCGGTGCCGTCTTCTTCGGTGTGGACGACGTGCTCGTCCCAGATTTTGTCGTAGAGGGTGCGGCTCATGGTAGGTATGAATATTTGGATTATTTTTTAATCTGTTATTTTATCTGGGATGGACGCTTCAATAAAATAATAGCAGGCTCGTAACTGCGATAATTTACTCATTACTTGCCTAATCAATTGGTTACATGTCCACCCAAGAAACTTCCACTTTTCGCCTCGACATCAATGCTTTACGCGCTGTGGCAGTGCTAGCGGTCATTGCTTACCACTTTGACATACCAGGCTTTACTGGCGGATTTATTGGGGTAGATGTGTTTTTCGTGATTTCAGGTTTTCTAATCACCTCCCAAATCCAGCAGTCGCTTGAGGCCGAGCGCTTTAATTTTGCCAACTTTTATGTGTCGCGCTTACGGAGAATTTTCCCAGCTCTTGCTGTGATGTGTTTTTCGATACTGGTGTTTGGTTGGTTTTATATGCTGCCTGATGAGTATGTAAGTCACACAAAAAATGCTTTCCAAGCCTTGTACTTTGGTTCGAATCATGCGTTTGGTAAAGTTGCGGGGGATGGGGGGTACTTTGACGCAGTAAAAACCAGCGTAAGTCCGTTTTTGCATACATGGTCACTGTCGATCGAAGGGCAGTTTTACTTGGTTTTCCCCATAGTTTGGGTGCTGATTTTTAAGTATTGGCGTAAATGGCAAACCAGTATTGTTTTTGCGTCTTTTGTCATAGCTACGGCTTACTTCGCCTTTGATGCTACGCATCACACAAACCTGTCTTTTTACAGTTTGTCTGTGCGGGCGTGGGAATTCTTGGCTGGTGCTTGTTTGGTTATTTTGCCTCAGCGGGCGCAGTATATCTTTTCGCGCAAAGCAGTTGCCAATGCGAGCAGCATTGTAGGCATCAGCTGTATTTTGTTCAGCATCTATTTCATTGATCCTAAGGTGCTTTGGCCAAGTGAATGGACGTTGCTGCCCATCGTTGGTGCTATATTGGTATTATTGGGACAAAACACGGCAAGCACGGGCTGGCTGTTTAGTAACTGGCTGGTTCAACGCATGGGTGATATCTCTTATTCGTTGTACCTGTGGCATTGGCCCGTGATTGTGTTTGCAAAATACTTTGCGGATGCTTTAATTCTCGAAATAGATGCAACAAAAACATCAGCCCTGCTGCTTGTAACAGTCTTTCTTGCATTTATTAGTTGGCGATTTATTGAGAAACCAATTAGAGAGAAGCGCGAATTTTGGACAAATAAAAAATTGGTCATATCGTTTTTTTCGGTCATGGTCGCTTTTTGGTGCATATGGCGTTTGGTTGCGCTAAGCGAAGGTTTTTCTAACCGTTTTGCAGGACAAATTAACCATAAAGATACGGTCGAAATGTTTAAGCCACCAGCTTATGGCACGACTTGTTTTGATGATCAACGCAAGCCAGTAAACAAAGACGCTTCAAAAGCCTGTCTGCTTAATACTGACAAAGCGGCCCAAAAAACGGAGGTGCTGGTTTGGGGAGACTCACATATGCACCAATACTACCCAGCTGTAATAAAAGCGGCGCAAGAGTTGTCTGTTAACGGGTATTTCTTATCTAGAGGTGGTTGTCATGCTACCTTGCCGAACGAGATGCCTATGCAGCGACATACTATTCCTCAAGAGATGCAATTTTGCAATGATTTTAATACGTTCGTTCACGACAAGTTTGTAGCCAATCCGCAAATCAAAACGATAGTTTTAGACAGATTATGGTTTGACGGTGAGGCAGTTATTCAAACCATTGAATTGGTTAAAGCGCTGACGAAAATGGGCAAAAAGGTGGTCCTAATCGGTGCAATTCCAAAGCCAGAGTTTAATCCTGGAGAAATATTACTCAAACGTAAATCTATAAATCTTGACTTGCAGATCAATATCGCTATAGAGCGAAAAAAGATAGCTTATTTAGATGGGATTGATATTTTCGTTACACAGCACCTTGCCGCAGAAATATCACAGGGTAAAGTTATTTGGGTTGATGCGATGAGTTATTTTTGCGATGCACATAAGTGCGATATTGTGAAAAATGGTGTCAGCAATTTTTGGGATGCGAGCCATATCACCGAAGGTAAAGCGCTTGAGTTCACTGAAGCCTTCAAAAAGGCGTTGCGTTAATCCTTAGTATCGGTCCACATACAGCACGGCAGTTCCATCTACTTAAGTGTAGATGGCGTGGTCGTCTCAGAATTTGTCGCAGAGGGTGTGGCTCAAAATGATAGGCTCAGGATGAAAGATGTGTTGGTCTGTAAAATGAAAAACGCCCGCATCAGGCGGGCGAATATCGGTTAACGGTTAAATCAACGCTTGGCGATGGGCTGCACATCGCGTGATGTTTTACCCGTAAACAACTGGCGCGGACGGCCAATTTTGTACTCTGGATCGCCGATCATTTCGTTCAACTGGGCGATCCATCCTACGGTGCGCGCTAGTGCAAAGATGGCAGTGAACAAGGGTACTGGAATACCGA
>JAYVSU010000199.1:0-19208 GCA_043775055.1 Polaromonas sp. | reverse complement strand
AGCATGTTTGAGCCTATGCTGACCGATGCACAAGCAAAGAAGGCGTTGGCAGCAGCTTCCACCGTGTAAGGCAATTGCATGCCATCAAGCGCATAGTCCTGCGCGGCACTCAGCATGCCAGAGGCAACATAGGCAGCATGCGCATCATGGGTGGCTTGCGGCAAGATAACTTTTTCACCATCAAAGTGCGGCTCTTGCGTATCGACCAAACGGTTAAAAGGTGCATACTTTTCACGTGCGATACGCTCGCAAGTGTCAAGTACAGCATCAAATGTTTCACGACTGTGATCTGTAAAACGTTCGCGCTGGTTCAGGGAATCAACACTCAGCCATTGATACAGCAAAAAATCAACCGTTGGACGCAAACTCATGATGTTTAAAACTTTCAAAAAACATAAAGGCTGAGCCGCTATTAGTTAAATACCGTTAGCTAAACTCAACCTTTCAACCTACAGCTCAATTGCTTCAAAGGTTTAGAGCACTTCAAACACTCCGGCTGCGCCCATACCACCGCCGATACACATGGTGACGCAAACACGCTTAGCGCCGCGGCGTTTACCTTCGATCAAGGCATGACCTGTCAAACGCTGACCACTGACGCCATAAGGGTGGCCCACAGCAATGGCGCCGCCATTCACGTTCAAACGGTCGGCAGGAATACCTAATTTGTCACGGCAATAAAGCACTTGTACGGCAAAGGCCTCATTTAGCTCCCACAAGTCAATGTCGCTAACTTTCAAACCCAAACGGGCTAACACTTTAGGTATAGCAAACACCGGGCCAATGCCCATCTCATCAGGCTCGCAACCGGCTACCGCAAAACCCAAGAATCGCCCTAAAGGCTTCAACCCTTTTTTTTCAGCCAATGTCTCGTTCATGATGACGCAAGCACCACCGCCATCAGAGAACTGACTTGCATTACCTGCCGAAATCAAACCCCCAGGAAGTGCCGAACGCAAACCGCTGATGCCTTCTTTGGTCGTGCCATCACGGATACCTTCATCATGGCTCACTGTTACTTGCTTGGTCGTCAAGCCCATCACTGGATCGGCAATGCCCATCGTTACAGTGATTGGTGCGATTTCTGCAGCAAAATATCCTGCAGCTAACGCCGCTACTGCTTTTTGCTGGCTAGCTGCACCATATTCGTCCATGGCATCGCGACTGATGCTGTAGCGCTTAGCGACTTGCTCTGCCGTTTGAAGCATATTCCAATAAATTTCTGGTTTGTTTTTAACCAACCATGGGTCAGTCATCATGTGCGTGTTCATCTCTTGCTGAACACAAGAAATACTCTCTACACCGCCTGCAACATAGATGTCACCTTCATTGGCAATAACTCGTTGCGCAGCCAAGGCAATGGTTTGCAAACCAGATGAACAAAAACGGTTCACGGTCATACCTGAAACCGTGATTGGGCAACCTGCACGCAAAGCTGCTTGGCGCGCGATATTGGCACCTGTTGCGCCCTCAGGGCTGGCGCATCCCATGATGACGTCTTCAACTTCACCAGCTTCAATACCAGCGCGTTCAATGGCATGCTGAACGGCATGACCGCCCAGCGTTGCACCATGCGTCATGTTGAAGGAGCCTTTCCAGCTTTTAGCCAAGGGGGTGCGAGCTGTGGAAACAATTACTGCTGATGTCATGATCTTGTCCTTGCGTTCTGGATTAATTAGCTTAATTAAATGTTTTGCCTTCTGCCGCCAATTTGGCTAACAGTGGGGCAGGTTGCCAAAACTTGGCGTCATCCAATGGGTTTTTTGCAAACTTATTCATGCTTTGAACCACATTGAACAAACCGACTTGGTCTGCATAGTTCATAGGCCCACCTCGATATATTGGGAAGCCGTAACCCATTAGGTAGACCATATCAATATCACTCGCCTTAGTCGCAATACCCTCTTCAAGAATATGTGCTGCCTCGTTAACCAGCGCGTAAACTAATCGCTGCACAATTTCTTCGTCAGAAATTTTACGTGGCGTGATACCTAGTGATTTGCGATGCGCTTCAATCATGGCAACCACCTCTGCGTTCGGCACCGCCTCACGCTTGCCGGCAATATAATCGTACCAACCTGCGCCGGTTTTTTGACCAAAGCGACCTTTTTCGCACAGCAAATCAGCCGTTTTGCTGTACTTCATGTTTGGTTTTTCAACTACGCGGCGTTTGCGAATCGCCCAACCAATATCGTTGCCTGCCAAGTCACCCATACGAAATGGGCCCATCGCAAAGCCAAAGTTCTCCATGGCTTTGTCAACTTGCGCTGGCGTACAACCTTCGTCAAGTAAGAAGCCACCTTGACGTCCATATTGCTCAATCATACGGTTACCAATGAAGCCATCGCACACGCCCGATACAACCGAGGTTTTCTTGATTTTTTTACCTAAAGCCATGACTGTAGCCAGTACATCTTTAGCCGTTTTTTCACCGCGAACAACCTCTAACAACTTCATGACATTGGCTGGGCTGAAGAAGTGCGTTCCAATAACATCTTGCGGACGCTTGGTGAAGCTTGCAATTTTATTCAAATCTAAAGTGGACGTATTGCTGGCCAAAATTGCGCCAGGCTTCATGACTCGATCGAGCTCATTAAACACAGCCTCTTTGACGCCCATTTCTTCGAACACAGCCTCAATGACCATGTCTGCCTCTTTTAAATCATCGTAACTGAGCGTAGTAGTTAGCAAGCTCATGCGTTGCTCGTATTTTTCTTGCTTGAGCTTGCCGCGCTTAACTTGTGATTCGTAGTTTTTGCGAATCGTTGCAATGCCACGATCCAGTGCATCTTGCTTCATCTCCAGCATTTTGACCGGGATGCCAGCATTTAAAAAATTCATCGAAATGCCACCACCCATGGTGCCAGCTCCGATAACAGCAATTGATTTGACAGCACGTTGTGGTGTATCTGCCGGTACATCAGGAATCTTTGAAGCTGCTCGGTCAGCCACAAAAATATGACGCAAGGCCTTGCTTTCCGGTGTCATCATCAAGTTGATGAATATATCTCGCTCTGTACGCATGCCTACATCGAACTTCTGCTTGGTCGCTGCAATTACCGCCTCTACGCACTTCATAGGTGCAGGATAATTTTTAGACATGCCTTTCACCATATTGCCTGCAAAGCCAAAATAAGCATCACCCAAAGGATGCTTGCAAGGCAAGTTGCGTACCAAAGGCAATGGCCGTGCAGCGGCCACTGATTGTGCGAATGCCAATGCTTCTTCGGCCAATGATTCTGGAGATACGCTCAGTTTGTCAAATAATTTTTGCCCTGGCAATTGCGCCAACATCTCACTCTTGACTGGCTCACCGCTGACCATCATATTCAGAGCAACCTCTACGCCAAGCACGCGTGGTAGACGCTGTGTACCACCAGCACCAGGGATGAGTCCCAGTTTTACTTCAGGTAAAGCAATACTACAACCGGGCGCAGCAATTCGATAATGGCAGCCAAGCGCCAACTCTAAACCCCCGCCCATAGCCAACGAATGCATGGCAGCAACAACAGGTTTGCTAGAGTTTTCAACAGCCAAAATGACACTGAGCAAATTCGGCTCCTGCAAAGCTTTTGGACTACCAAACTCTTTGATGTCTGCACCTCCAGAAAAAGCTTTTCCGGCACCGGTAATAACAATAGATGACACGGCATCATCTGCATTTGCTTTATTCAAACCCTCGGTGATGCCTTGACGTGTTGCAAATCCCAAGCCATTTACAGGCGGATTGTCTAATGTGATTACCGCCACATTACCGTGGACTTTGTACTGAGCTGTCATACAGATATTCCTTCAATTAAACAAAAAATTATGCACTTAGTGTCGCAGCCATATCATTCAGCCTTCTAAGGTGCTGCAGACACTGCGCTTCAATAAATAGAATAGAACGACCGTTCTTTTTTATCATTGTAGTGTCTTTAAATGAAGTGAGGTGATCAAAATGTCTCTGTAGAGACAAGGTACTCACCCTTAACGTTCAAAGTACCTACGTCACAAATTTAGGTAAGCTGTAACAGCAAGTTAAACTTCAAGCCACTCTTTTCTAATGGCTGTATCTTGCTTAAGCGACTCGGGCGTACCTTGAAAAACAATACTTCCGTGCCCCATGACCAATGCACGGTCAGAAATCGCCATGGCGATTGTCAATTTTTGCTCGATCAATAGAACAGAAATGCCCTTTGATCGCAAGGTTTTAAGATACTCCCCAACTAACTCAACAATCTTGGGCGCGAGTCCTTCGGTCGGTTCGTCAATGATGATTAAATCTGGATCGCCCATCAACGTGCGACATAAAGTCAACATTTGCTGCTCGCCGCCAGATAAGACACCTGCTTCTGTATGCTCGCGCTCTTTCAACCGAGGAAACATTTGAAACATGTCGTCAAAGGACCAGCGACTACCTATGCCACTCCCTTTTTGACCCAATAGCAAGTTTTGGCGTACAGTTAGTGTTGGAAAAATATCTCGATTTTCAGGCACATAACCTAATCCCATATGAGCGATTTCGAAGGCTTTTTTGTTATTTAAATCTGTACCCCTCCAATTCATTGAGCCTTGCCAGTCAACTAATCCCATGATGGCTTTTGCTGTGGTTGATCGACCTGACCCATTGCGCCCAAGCAAAGCCACAATTTCGCCTGGTTGAATTGCAAATGAGACGCCGTGCAGCACATGACTCTTACCGTAGTAAGCGTGAAGATTCTCAATATTAAGCATGCTGCGCCCCTTGTGCATCGGCCACAGTCGACCCTAAATAGGCTTCCTGCACGCGCTGATTTGCGCGGACTGCATCTGGGGTGTCGTACGCAAGAACCTCACCATAGACAACCACTGCGATTTTGTCAGCCAAACCAAATACAACACCCATATCATGCTCGACGGTCAACAGTGTTTTGCCAACAGTGACCTCTTTAATAAGACTGATAAAACGCGTTGTTTCGGTCTTGCTCATGCCCGCAGTCGGTTCGTCTAGCAAAATGACATTTGCACCGCCACCAATCGTGACACCAATTTCCAAAGCACGTTGCTCAGCATACGTCAAGTTTGTAGCAAGTACGTCGCGTTTTTTGTCTAGCTTGATCATACTCATCAGCTCTTCAGTTCGTTGATTCGCATCATCCAAATCTGCTAAGAATTTCAAAAAAGTGTACTTGTAGCCAAGACTCCAAAGCACACTGCATCGCAGGTTTTCAAAAACACTAAGCTTCGGGAAGATATTGGTAATTTGAAAACTACGCGACAAACCCATGCGATTGATTTCAAATGGCCTCATGCCATTAATACGCTGCCCGTGTAGCAGGACATCACCACTGGTAGGCTCAAATCGACCGCTAATCAAATTAAACAAGGTAGATTTACCAGCACCATTGGGACCGATGATTGCTAAGCGCTCACCGGCAGGAACTGCCAAATCAATACCCCTGATAATTTCACTCTTGCCAAAGCTTTTACGCAAGTCTTTCAACTCCAAAGCGTATGTTGCACTCATAGCGACTCCCTACGCTTGATTTCTTTTTCAATATATTCTTGTGCAGCACCCCATTGCAGCGCAAACCGTCGCCTTGTGAACTCAAAAAATCCTATACCCAAAAGCACGACCACAATAGACAACAACCAACTACTTACGCTTTTAGCGTTTAACTCGACTCCAATAAATGTTAACTGAGACCCCTGTGATTGGTTGAGTTGTAAGTGGTAAACCATTTCCACCATTGCTGCAGCACCTAACATGGCGACTAGACCTGTTATTGCCAACACAACATACTTACCCAGCATAGGTTTGAGGCGCCCAAAAGACGCAACACGCAGGTTCATCATGATAAGACTTGCAATACCACCAGGCGCATACATCACCATAAATAGAAATATGAGACCCAAGTAGAGAAGCCATGCCTTGGTGAACTCGCTAAGCAACACAAATGCAAGCACCATCAGAACGGCGCCGATGATTGGGCCAAAGAAAAAGGTGGCTCCACCCAAAAAAGTGAATAACAAATACGCGCCTGAGCGCGCAGCACCCACCACTTCGGCAGTCACGATTTCAAAGTTCAGCGCCCCCAGTCCACCCGAGATACCGGCAAAAAACCCAGCAATTATGAATGCGATGTAGCGAACTTTTTGAGGGTTATAACCAATGAACTCCACACGCTCCGGGTTGTCCCTCACAGCATTTAGCATGCGTCCCAATGGCGTACGTGTAAAGGCAAACATCAAGCCTGTACACACAAAGGTGTAAATTGCAATCAGGTAGTACACCTCCACTGCTGGGCCAAAAGTAATACCCATGACAGACTTGCCGATCACACGATTCCCAGATACACCACCTTCGCCTCCAAAGAACTCAGGAATCATCAGAGACATGGCAAATACCAACTCCCCCAGGCCCAGCGTTATCATGGCGAAGGTATTGCCAGCTTTGCGCGTCGTTACATAGCCGAACAGAACAGCAAACCCTATGCCGGCCAAGCCACCAACCAAAGGAACTGTTGAAACAGGAATGGGCAACGAACCATTCGCAATATTGTTCATGGCATGAATGGCCATGAACGAACCCAAGCCTGTGTAAACCGCATGACCAAAGCTAAGCATGCCACCCTGCCCCAGCAACATGTTGAACGACAAACAAGCAATAATTGCTATGCCTATTTGAGACAACACCGTGATACCCAAGCCACTTTTGAACAGCATTGGCGCCAACAACAACGGAACTGCAAACAAAGTCCAGACGACCCAGCGGCTTATATTGATGGGTTTAAATTTGTAGAAATCAGTCATAAATTACCCTTCCCGCTTTCCGAGTAAGCCTTTCGGGCGGAAGATCAGAATTAGTACTAAAAACAGATATGGCAAGATAGGCGCCACCTGTGACAATGTGAGCTTAACCAGCGTGTTGTTGCTAGTGAGTTGAATGCCCAATTGCTGCGCAAGTGTGGCCACCGAGTAGTCAAACGCTACTGCAAAAGTCTGTATCACACCAATAAGCACAGATGCAAGAAAAGCGCCCGACAAAGAGCCCATACCTCCAACAACTACGACCACAAATATGATAGACCCAACTGTGGCGGCCATGGCTGGTTCGGTCAAAAAAGTACTTCCGCCGATGACCCCAGCCAGACCAGCTAATGCTGCTCCCGCTGCAAATACCATCATAAACACGCGCGGCACATTATGACCAAGAGCTTCCACCATATCTGGGTGCGTCAACGCAGCTTGAATCACTAATCCAATTCGTGTATGTGTCAGCAGCAACCAGACAGAGCCCAACATGATGAGTGCAACCAACATCATGAAACCCCTTGTGGCTGGAAATGGCGAACACACAATGCGTACAGCAGCATCGGCAGAACTGCACATCTCAGCAGGGGCAGAACCCCATAAAACACTCAACCCGTTGACGGTGTGATTAATCAGCGTAAACGCCGGACCTTGCAGAATTTCAGGAGGCCTGAATTCTAATGCAATACGGCCCCAGATCAGTTGCACCAATTCCAAAATGACATACGATAAGCCGAAGGTAATCAGCAATTCAGGGACATGACCAAATTTGTGAACACGGCGTAGCGCAAGTCGCTCAAACAAGGCCCCAAGGCCGCCAACAATCAACGGTGCAATGATTAAAGCAGGCCAAAAACCCACCAGTTGCGATACGGTATACCCCACATAGGCACCCAACATGTAAAAGCTGGCATGCGCAAAATTAAGCACACCCATCATGCTAAAAATCAGTGTGAGTCCCGAGCTCAGCATGAACAACAGCAAGCCATAGCTCAGCCCGTTGAGCATCGAAATGATGAAAAACTCCATTGTCTACACCTCTTCTAATTAAAAGAGCCCGAACCGGTGCACGCGTTCGGGCTTCTGGGAAAACGCAACAGGAATTAGCCGTTAACCAGGGCGCTTCATTTGGCAGCTTGTTGGCGTGCTGGAGATGTAGTTGGCATACTCCTTCAGAGGTGCCAGTGTCATACCGGTGTTTTCGGGGTTGTAAGGGTATTTTTTATCAGCTTTTTGCCAGACTGTCATGTACAGCGGTTGCTGCAATTGATGATCAGACTTGCGCATTTCCACCTCACCGTTGAAGCTATTGACTTTGAGTCCCTCAAGCGCAGCAGCAACCTTGACTGGATCTGTAGATTTAGCCTTAGCCATGGCAGCGCCTACCGTCTGAAAAATACGAATAGTTGAACCGGTGTAGAAGTCGTCGTTGTATTTTGATTTGAACTCATTCATCCACTTCTCCATCTGACCACCCATGTTGTAGTGGTTGTAGGCAATCTGGTAGACGCGGCCTGCGCCATTGGTACCCAATGCGGTCGGCGTACCAGTCACACCAGCGTAGTAGGTAAAGAACTTGCCTGTATAACCGTTCTCGTTAGCAGCCTTAATCAATAGCGACAAATCTGAACCCCAGTTACCAGTGATAACTGTGTCTGCGCCGGAAGCCTTGATTTTGGCAATGTACGGTGCAAAGTCGCGGGTCTGAGCCAGTGGGTGCAGGTCTTCACCCACAATTTGGATATCAGGGCGTTTGCGAGCCAGTGTTTCTTTGGCGAATTTGGCCACCTGCACACCATGGGAATAATTCTGACCCAAGATGTAGACCTTTTTGATGTCATTTTGAGTTTGCATGAAACTTGACATAGCTTCCATTTTCATGGATGTATCAGCATCAAAACGGAAGTGCCAATAGCTGCATTTGCTATTGGTCAGGTCTGGGTCTACCGCTGAATCGTTCAAGAAAAGAACTTCTTTGCCGGGGTTGCGCTCATTGTGTTTGGAAACCGCATCTGACAGTGCCAAAGCTACCGATGAACCGTTGCCCTGAATGATGTAGCGCACGCCTTGGTCGATAGCCGCTTTTAGCGCATTCAAACTTTCAGCGGGGCTGAGCTTGTTGTCGATGAAGGACATCTCAAACTTCACGCCAGCAGGGTTGCCTGCACCGCTGAACTTTTCAGCAAAAAATTCGTAGCCTTTTTTCTGGCTGATACCCACAGGCCCCAAAAGACCCGATAGCGGATCAATGCGAACCATTTTGACCGTCTCACCTTTTTGGGCAAAAACAGCGCCGGCGCAAGCCACAGCGGCACAAGCGACAACCAACTTAACTGCGAATTTCATGGTAGCTTCCTATCAGTAAAGAGTTCAAATGACACAAAACTGAAGGGTAGCTTGAATTTCGAAATAGTTTGTCAGGGATTGCCCTAGCAACTATCGCCGATGCGACTTGACGCTAATTTGAAATTGACGCCAAGTACCTTAGCGCCAATGTCCGCCAGAGCTGTACCAACCGCGTCCTGGCACATGCCCCCAAGAATTGGACTGCCATGTGCTGTAACCCGCTGGCGGCCGCGACCAGTAGCCAGAACGCCATTGATGGCGTCCACCTGACCAAATCCAAGCGCCTCCCAGCCAGACATATCCAATGCCTGGGGATACAGTTACCACCTCTTGGTAAGGCGCTGGTGGCGCCGTTTGTACATACTCCACGTCCACCGCTACGCGGGGCTGCACCACAACGCCAGTTTGGTAGGGTCGGTAAGGATATGGCGCAACAACGCAGCCAGAAAGCACCAAAGCCGCACCGGCTAAACCACTCCACAAAACAATTTTTCGATAATGTGACATATTCGTTCTCCAAGGTCAGACTAACCATAACCCCAAAAGTTGAAGCCGCGTTGACCGCAAGGCTTCTTGAACGTGCAAATTAGTGTAAAGATGGATGTAAAGATGGATGTAAAAATTTGTGTTTTGAGCAATGACAGTCCTGTAAAGATGCTGCACCCCGCACGCTTTGCACAGCTTGGCGATGCATTTAACAGCCCCTTGCAAACGCAGCCTTTAACCGCACCCTACTGGGTTTGTAGCAATGCAGCATTGGCGCGTGAACTGGGCTTGTCTGACGCATGGATGCAAAGCGAAGCGACCTTACACATGTTGACAGGTAATAGCTTGAACGACGCCAGCCCATCTACCGCTAGCGTCTACAGCGGCCACCAGTTTGGCCAATGGGCGGGTCAATTGGGCGATGGCCGAGCCATGCTGTTAGGCGCACTGACAACGCCCAATGGTGATGACATTGAGCTCCAAATCAAAGGTGCAGGCCGCACGCCCTACTCACGCGGTGGCGATGGCCGTGCCGTGCTGCGCAGTTCGATTCGTGAATTTTTGTGTTCAGAAGCCATGCACGCGCTGGGCATTGCCACTACGCGCGCCCTGTGCATCACTGGCTCTGACACCCCCATTTACCGCGAAGAGGTCGAAAGCGCTGCAGTCGTCACCCGCACCGCACCCAGCTTCATCCGCTTTGGTCATTTTGAGCACTTCTCGCACCACAACATGCACCCTGAGCTCAAGCAGCTGGCAGATTTTGTCATCGACCACTATTACCAAGCTTGTCGACACAGCACCCGTTTTGCCAGTAACCCCTACGCAGCACTCCTGGAAGCTGTCAGCGAGCGCACCGCTCAGATGGTTGCCAAATGGCAAGCAGTTGGGTTTTGCCACGGCGTGATGAATACCGACAACATGAGCATATTGGGGTTGACGCTGGACTACGGCCCGTTCCAGTTTTTAGACACCTTCAACCCAGCCCATATTTGCAACCACACCGACAGCTTAGGACGCTACGCCTACAACAAACAACCCAACGTGGCTTACTGGAACTTGTTTTGCCTAGGTCAAGCTTTGCTGCCGCTCATTGAAGACCAAGAACTGGCCATTGCGGCCTTGGAGTCTTACAAAACCAGCTTCCCAGCCGCTTTAGAGCTTGCAATGTGCACCAAATTGGGAATTATTGATGCCAAGGGCTTGGCGCAAGTTCGACCTGAATGTCGGGCTTTGATCGAGTTGATTCAGAAGCTTTTGGCGCAAGATAAGGTCGATTACACCTATTTTTGGCGCACTTTGAGCCATTTTGTAGCTGGCGCACCGGCGGAAACGGTGCGCGATCTGTTTATTGACCGACCCGCCATTGACGCATGGTTGCTACAATATTCAGAGCTAACTAATGAACAAAATTGCCGGCTACAGGCAGATTTAATGCTAAAAACTAACCCCAAGTACGTTTTACGCAACTATTTGGGCGAAGAGACCATTGCAAAGGCGAAACTAAAAGACTACAGCGGGGTCGAAACCTTGCTAAAACTGCTGCAAGTCCCATATGACGAGCATCCCAGCTTTGAGGCTTACGCCGCCTTGCCACCCGATTGGGCGGCGGGGATTGAAATCAGCTGCTCTTCGTAGACCGTAGACCGTAATCCCGTAAGCAACCCGCTATTTATCCATCAAAACTACAAAAAGGACATGTCATGACTTCAAAAATCGAAAAAACCGACGCTGAATGGAAAGCCCTGCTCGCCAGCCGCCAACAACAAGGCGAAGCGGAAGCTTTAGCCTATGACGTGACGCGCCATGAAGCGACCGAGCGCGCCTTCACCGGCAAGTACGAAAGCCACAAAGCTGATGGCATTTACACCTGCGTGTGCTGCGGCAAACCGCTGTTTGACTCGGTCACCAAGTATGACAGCGGCTCCGGCTGGCCCAGCTACTTCAAACCCTTGTCAGAGGATGCTGTGGGTACCAAAGTTGACGGCGCGTTATGGTCCAAACGCACCGAAGTACATTGCAACGACTGCGGCGCCCACCTTGGCCATGTGTTCTCCGACGGGCCTGCGCCCACTGGGCAGCGGTATTGCATGAATTCCGCGTCTTTGGACTTTAAACCGCGCTGAAAACATGTTCAAACTGAGTGGAATCAAACCTGCCCTGATAGCAGCTCGAATAGCCGCGATAATCCAGCCATGAAAATTTTGTTTGACCTTTTTCCCATCGCCCTGTTCTTCGGCATGTTCAAGTACGCTGGCAGCCATGCCGATTGGGCGGCCGCCACAGCCACCAATTGGCTAGGCTTCATGGTTTCTGGCGGTGTGGTGGGCATCAAAGAAGCGCCCGTCTTACTGGCAACCGTGGTGGTTATTTTGGCCACCGCCGCACAAATCATCTGGCTTGCCGCCCGTGGCCGCAAGATTGACACTATGCTGTGGGTCAGTTTGGCACTGGTTACGGTATTGGGTGGCGCAACGATTTACTTCCACTCTGAGGATTTCATCAAATGGAAGCCTACGGGCTTGTATTGGGTCATGGGCAGCGCGTTGTTGATTGGCGATTTGCTGTTCAAAAAGAACGGCATCAAGTCACTCATGGGTGCACAAATGAGCTTGCCAGACGAGATTTGGCGCAAAGTCAACTTCGCGTGGGTGGTATTTTTTGTCCTGATGGGTGTGCTCAATCTGTGGGTGGCCTTCAACTTCAGCACCGACATGTGGGTGAACTTCAAACTTTTTGGCGCCACCGGCTTGATGCTGATTTTTGTGATTCTGCAAGCAATCTATCTAAACAAGTATGCGACGCCAGACGCCAAGGAAGACACGCCATCATGAGCTTTGATACGACACCATTACAAATCAACGCGTCCAACTTAAAAGTGCGCTTAACCGAGCGGCTACAACCCACGCTCTTGACTGTGTTGGACGAAAGCTCGGCCCACGCGGGTCATGCCGGCTCTAATGGCACTGACTTTGGCACCCATTTCCGAGTACGCGCATCTTCACCTTTCTTTACAGGCAAGAGTCTCGTGGCCTGCCACCGGCTTGTGTATGATGCAGTGCAAGATTTTATTGACCAAGGCTTGCATGCCTTGGCCATTGAAATCGTTCGTTAATTATTCGTTTATCGCTCGCCTTTATCTAGGAATCACCATGAAAAAACACGTACTTTCCGCAGCTGCAACCGCCATTTTGCTCATCTCTACTGCCGCCTTGGCGCAAAACGTTGCCATCGTCAACGGCAAAGCTATTCCTAGTGCTCGCGTGGATGTGCTGGCCGCTGAAGTGGCTAAATCTGGCCGCCCTGTGACACCTGAGATGAAGGGCCAACTCAAAGACGAAGTGATCGCGCGCGAAATTTTCATCCAAGAAGCTGAAAAACGCGGCTTGGCGGGCTCAGACGAGTTCAAAGGTCAAATCGAACTGGCTCGCCAAACGATTTTGATTCGCCAATTGTTTGCAGATTTCCAAAAAACCAACCCTGTGACTGACGCTGACATCAAAGCCGAGTACGACAAATTTTCTGCAGCCAACAGCGGTAAAGAATACAAAGCGCACCACATTTTGGTAGAAACCGAAGCGCAAGCCAAAGCCATCATCGCCAGCTTGAAAAAGGGTGAAAAATTCGAAGCTTTGGCCAAAAAATCATCCAAAGACACTGGCTCTGGCGCAAAGGGTGGCGATTTGGATTGGGCAAACCCAAGCAACTACGTGCCAGAGTTTGCTGAAGCGTTGATCAAACTGAACAAAGGCCAAACCTCTGAAACGCCGGTGAAGTCACAGTTCGGTTACCACATCATCCGCGTGGACGACACCCGCGTTGCACAATTGCCAAAGATGGAAGAAGTGAAACCGCAAATTTCACAACAACTGACGCAACAAAAACTCGCCAAGTTCCAAGACGAACTGCGTGCCAAGGCTAAAGTCGAATAAATCGCGAATTTAGCTCGAATATAAGCAGAGTCAGCACTTTTGTTATTACTCCTCTCTCCCGCCAAATCACTCGACTTTGAACCCTTGGTGGGGGATTTAGCGCAGGGATTACCTCATACCCTGCCGCATTTTGTCAAACAGCCTAAACAGCTGATTGCGACGCTCAAAACCTACTCGCCACAAAAAATTGCTGAGTTGATGAGTTTGAGCGATGCGCTATCCAGCTTGAACGTGACGCGCTACGCCGCTTGGCGGTCGACATACACTGAGAAAAATGCCGAGCAAGCGATTTTAGCTTTCAATGGTGATGTCTACGCGGGTTTTGAAGCGGGTACTTTGCAAGCTGAGGACTTGGCTTGGGCACAAGAACATGTTTGTATTTTGAGTGGCTTGTATGGCGTGCTACGGCCTTTAGATTGGATGCAGCCTTACCGCCTAGAAATGGGCACGCGTTTACCCATTGCTGAAACTGGGACCAAGAACTTGTATGGTTTTTGGGACGATCAAATTTCAAAGTACCTGAACGAGCGCTTGCTAACCAATGAGAGCCCTGTGGTTATCAACCTCGCCTCGCAAGAGTACTTTAAAGCCGTCAACACCAAAGCCCTCAAAGCGCGGGTGATTGAATGCGTCTTTGAAGAATACAAAAACGGTAAATACAAAATCATCAGCTTCATGGCTAAAAAGGCACGCGGGCTGATGGCGCGCTACATCGTCACCCAGCGCATCATGACGCCGCACAAACTCAAAGGCTTCAACCTTGACGGTTATGCTTTTGACGCCAATGTGTCTGAGCCAGACCGCATGGTGTTTAGACGTAAAATTTAAATATAACATCAAATATCGCTGCAATACAGCTGTGGCCGTCGATTTACTTAATAAGTTAGCTATGAGAATTAGAGCAAATCAAATCGATATTGAGATTGAAGACACCGGTGCGCTACCGCTCGGACCTCAAGGTCAAGTGCGTCCTGTGGTGTTGCTCATCATGGGTTTGGGTATGCAACTGGTGGCTTGGCCACCAGTTTTGGTGCAAGCTTTAGTCGATGCCGGCTACCGTGTGGTACGGCACGACAACCGTGATATTGGCAAAAGTCATAATTTCGATGCCTTAGGCAAGCCTAACTTGATCATGGCCACCATCAAACACAAGCTGGGTCTACCGATTCGTCCGCCTTACAGCTTGCAAGACATGGCTTTAGACGCGATTGGCGTGCTGGATACGCTGAAAATTGAGCAAGCGCACATCGTCGGTGTTAGCATGGGTGGCATGATTGCGCAGCGCGTCGCCATAGCTGCGCCTCAAAAGGTGCTTAGCCTCACCAGCATCATGAGTTCCAGCGGAGCACGCGGTTTGCCGCAAGCCAAAGGCAATGTCCTGCGTGCATTGATGAGTCGTCCCGCCAATAACACCGAAGGCGCAATAGCTGACCATTACGTCAAGCTTTTCAAAATCATTGGCAGCCCAGGCTTTCCCATCAATGAAGTTGAATCCCGAGAGCGCATTTTGGAAGGCATCAAACGCAGCTTTCACCCTGAAGGCACCTTGCGCCAAATGGTGGCCATAGCTGCAGATGCCAAACGCCCCGCTGGACTGGCCACCATCACAAGCCCGACATTGGTGATTCATGGCAAAGCGGACCCCTTGGTGCCTTATGCCAATGGTGTAGACACCGCCAAAAGAATCAAAGGCGCACACTTGGTTGGCATTGAAGGTATGGGACATGACTTACCACCTGGCGTGGTCGAGCAGCTCTTGGCTTGCATGCTGCCATTTTTTGCCACGACTGGTGCGATTGACTGACATTTTTTGCCATGAACACTCCTGAACATTCTCAGCTCGGCCAAGTGTCCAAGTATGTGGATCACTACGACGCCTCCTTGCTTTTCCCTATCCCGCGCGCTGAAAAGCGCCGCGAGATTGGCATCGACGCAGCGCCCAGCTTCTTTGGCGCAGATTTATGGACGGCGTTTGAGCTGAGTTGGCTCAACCTGCGTGGCAAACCGCAAGTAGCGATTGCCCACATCATCGTCCCCTGCGACAGTTTGAACATTGTGGAAAGCAAGTCATTCAAGCTCTATTTGAACAGCTTCAACAACACCCCGTTTGCAGATGCCTCCGCAGTAGCTGCCTGCATGCGAGCTGATTTAAATGACGCCGTTTGGCAACAAGTTGGTTCAGCGTTAGGCGCAAGTCCAGTTCAATCCTCAGTCGGTGTCAAAATCTTGCTGCCAGAGATGTTTGACCGTGAACCTGTGCATGAACTCGATGGGCTGAACCTGGACCGGCTCGACATTGAGTGCAGCCAATTCACACCTGCACCGCAGTTGTTAAGCGCTGCATTTGACGAAGCACCGGTGAGCGAAGTTTTCACTAGTAATTTACTCAAAAGCAATTGTTTGGTAACGGGCCAGCCCGACTGGGCCAGCGTACGAATCAGTTACGAAGGGCCACAAATTGAGCAAGCGGGTTTATTGCAATATTTGATCAGCTTTCGTAATCACAATGAGTTTCATGAGCAATGCGTCGAGCGCATTTTCATGGACGTGTGGCGTGCGTGTAAACCCATCAAACTCAGCGTGTATGCACGTTACACGCGACGCGGGGGGTTGGATATCAACCCTTTTCGCACCAGCTTCCCACAAGCTATGCCGGCCAACATTCGCACCGCGCGTCAATAAGCCTGTTGGGGGGTGTTTGGTTTGGTTTGCTTTGCTTTAGATTCAAATCACTTTTTGAATCAAAGCACCTTTAAATAGTACCGGTCCGGTTGGACCGCCTGCACTTGGCACACCGCCTTTGGGTTCTAAGCTGATAGCCAAAGTAGGCACTTGCTTCACATCGCCCTCTGCTGTGGCTAAACGCAAAACTTTGTCGCCGCCTAAAACGCCCAAAGAGCGCGGCCCACCACTCGCAGGCAAAGCCCAGAGTTGCAAAGATTTGTCACTTGCTTCTTGGTAACTACCCACGCGCTGCAGTACTAGGTTTTGACTTTTGGAGTCAAACGTCACCAGCATGGTTTCTGCAGATTTTGCGTCAACCAGCACGGCCACGTATTCAATTTTGGGAGCGATTTTGAGTTGTGCACTGAGCACGCCCACTTCACTGCGCAAGCCTAGGCCGGTAACGAGCGCAAACACCGTAGCCAAAGCACCGGCAGCAGCTGCACCCCGAAAAACCGGCAAACTTTGCCACAGATTCGCCAACCAACCTGAAGATACAGCTTGAGCTGTTTTAGCTTCTTGTTTGGCTTTGGCCATCGCATCAGCTTCGCGTCCAGCTTGCACCAAATTGTCAATACGCGTCCAAACAGTTACGTCAGGCGTGACGGGTGTTTGCAATTCAGTCAAACTCGACAGGCGGCTTTGCCAAATCAAAGCCGCTGCGCGCACAGTAGCACTTTCACGCGACAGCGCCTCGAACCGTCGCCTTGCGCCGCCGCGCAACGTGCCCAGTGCATAACTTACGGCAATGCGTTCAAGGGCTTCAGGATGTTGACTTAAATTCATGATCTTGTTCTGATGTGTTGGAGGTCAGCTCGTTCAGGCGAAACGCGCCATACAACCACGTAGTTGTTCTAAACCACGGCGAATCCACGTTTTGACCGTGCCCAAAGGCAACTTAAGTTGTTCGGCCAAATCACTGTGGCTCAAGTCGCGCAAATAGGCCAAGCTCACCACTTCGCGCTGTTTGTTGTCTAACTGGTTCAGGCATTGCTGCAGCGCCCACGCTTGCTCGCTGGCCAGTGCGGTGTTCATCGGGTTGGGGGCATCGCCTTCAAGGGTGTCGTTCAACACGTCATCCAACTCTTGTGTCAAATGCATGCGCTCAGCCGCACGTCGGCGCAAAAAGTCCAAAGCACGGCTACGCACAATCAAGCCCATCCAAGCCATAGGCGGGCTCAACGTGGCGCGGTAGTCTGCCGCTGCACGCCAAATGTGTAGATACGCCTCTTGCAGCACATCCTCAGCCCACTCGCGCTTGTTAACCACACGTAGCGCCAAACCAAAGAGTTTGGACGAGGTGGTGTCGTACAAAGCCTTCAAAGCAGCTTCGTCACGGTTAGCCATGCGGTCTATGAGCTTCATAAGATCTGTGTCAGTTTGGTCTATTTTTAATGCGTCCATGCGCACATTGTCTGATAAATGACGAGGAAATCATCGTCTGTGGTTTTATTTATACGCACAAACCTTCTTTTTGGATTCAACGCCTGCTGATTTAACCAACAGCACAGATTGATATAAAACTCACAATTTTTGAATCCAGTCTATGCATGAGCGGCGTATTAAGAGTGTCGGCACGAAATTCATAGTTTTCTAGCCGTCGTTTTAATTAACCACAGTTCTTAATTGACAAAGGAAGCCATCATGAAATCACTTATCTTGAATTCAGCCACGCCATCCATCATTGCCTCACGTCGCTCTTTCATGGGCACAACCGGCATGCTCTCAGCAGCAGCCGTCGCCATGCTGGCCGGCAAAGACTCCCTAGCTCAGGGCATGGGCGGCGACATGTCCAAGGACGCTGCGATTTTGAATGTGGCCTTAGGCTTGGAGCATGAAGCTATCAACGCTTATCAATTGGGCGCTCTGAGCGGTTTGCTGCAAAAACCGGTGCTCGACATTGCGGTGTCATTCCAAAGTCACCACAAATCACATCGTGATGCATTGATCGCCACGATTCAAAAAATAGGTGGCATACCAGTCGCTGAAAAAGCCATTGGCGACTACGCCAAAGCCCTCAAAGCCGACACGCTGAAAAACCAAGGTGATGTGCTGGACTTGGCTGCGCGCTTGGAGCTAGGCGCTATCAACGCTTACTTGGGCGTTATCCCCGCATTTGGCAGCAAAGACCTTGCCAAAATTGCCGGTCGCTTGGCCGCTGACGAAACCATGCACTTCACGATTTTGACCAACGCTTTGGGTCGCCCATTGCCGGCTGGTGCTTTGTCTTTTGGTGCTTGATGCCACGCTCTGCCATGGTTTGCTTGAAAGCTTTTGGCGTAGCAAGCGTGCTGGTGTTTGGCTTGCAGACTGCGTTTGCGCAGTCTGCAACTAGCCCCGTTGGCTCTGCGTTGAAAGGCAAAGAACTATACGATGCACGTTGCAGCGCTTGCCACAGCGTCGATACACATCGCGTTGGCCCCATGCACTGGGGTGTGGTGGGGCGTAAAGCTGGCAGCGCCAAAGGCTACGCATATTCAGACGCTTTGCTGAAAAGCAAAACCGTCTGGTCGCGCGACACCTTGGTGGCATGGCTCACCAACCCCGAAGCTTTGATTCCCGGTCAACGCATGGGCTACTCGATGGACAATGCACAGGATCGTGAGGACGTAGTAGCGTATCTGGCTACGCTGCAAAAACCTTAACGTCACTGCTCTTTAAAAGTGACCAAAGGCGCCAAGGCAGCAAACTGCCCTTGGCGCTTTTCTTTGCTAGCCACAATCGCTTCGCGCACATGAGCATTGCTCCAAATGGCGCCTTGTAGCCAACCCATTTGCTTCAAAGATTCATCTACCGTGTGATCACGCGCGTAGTGAATAGCTTGCTTGGTGCCCCACATTGCAATAGGGGGTTTACTGGCAATTTCTTGCGCGCATTGCAAGGCTGCAGCCAACGTAGCCTCGTGCGATGCAAACACCTCGTTGACCAGTCCGTAAGCCATTGCTT
>JAYVSU010000198.1:0-9932 GCA_043775055.1 Polaromonas sp. | reverse complement strand
CCGGCTACAGGCTAAAATAGGTAAAAAAATGACAAAAAGCCGGCAAATCAAGCAGATTTGCCGGCTTTTTGCAGTTTGTGCTAGGTTATTTTGGTGCGAGTCGAATCGCGCCATCCAAGCGAATCACTTCGCCATTGAGCATGTCGTTCTCAAAAATATGCTTGGCTAGCTTGGAATAGTCTTGCGGCGTACCCAAACGTGATGGGAACGGTACAGCGGCTGCCAAAGAGTCTTGCACTTCTTGTGGCATACCAAACATCATGGGGGTGCCAAAAATGCCGGGAGCGATGGTCATGTTTCGAATGCCGTTGCGAGCCAAGTCGCGCGCGATGGGCAGCGTCATACCGACCACGCCACCTTTAGACGCGCTGTAAGCGGCTTGGCCGATTTGGCCGTCATAGGCGGCAACAGAAGCCGTAGAGATCAACACGCCGCGCTCGCCAGTGCTTTCAGGCTCGTTTTTGCACATGGCATCAGCCGCTAGGCGAATCATGTTGAAGCTGCCAATCAGGTTGATGGTGACGGTGCGTTTGAAGGCGTCAAAGTTGTGTGGGCCGTTTTTGCCGACGGTTTTTTCACCCGTCGCAATGCCTGCGCAGTTGACCAATCCCATGAGCTTGCCTAAAGACACGGCTTTGGCAACCACGGCTTGGCCGTCGGCCTCAGATGTCACGTCGCATTTCACGAAAGCGCCGCCGATGTCTTTGGCGATTTGCTCGCCTTTATCAGCTTGCATATCGGCAATAACGACGGTGCCGCCATTGGCTGCCAGCATACGTGCTGTGCCTTCGCCCAGACCCGATGCGCCACCGGTCACGATGAATACTTTGCCCTTGATGTCCATGATGCGTTCCTCTTGAGTTGAAAAATGTGGGTGTCAATGTTTGATTGACGTTTACGTAAAGGTAAACCTCAATTATGACTCAAGAGCGTAGTATCACCGCGAATATTTACTTGTACCCTACGCGGTCCAGCATCTGTTGCACTTTGACCTGATTTTTGGCGACGGCAACCAAAGGAATGGTCTCGCTTTTGAACACACCGCCGCTCATGGCTTTGAGCGCTGCGTTTTCAATTTTCACGCCTTTGACGGTCGGCCACTCGTTGTTGCCATTGGCAAAGTGGTCTTGCGCAAAGGGGCTAGCCAGGTATTCCATGAACAGCACGGCGTTGTCGCGGTTTTTAGCGTATTTAGCCACTGCGCCACCTGCGATGTTCATGTGTGTGCCCCAAGTGGCTTGGTTGGGGAAAATAACGCCCACGCGCTCCATGGCGGCGTTGTCATCGGGGTTGGTCGAGCGCATCATGCGGGCCACGTAGTAGGTGTTGGACAAACCAACAGCGCATTCGCCAGAGGCAATGCCTTTGATTTGATCGCTATCGCCACCCTTAGGCGCACGCGCCATGTTGTCAAACATGCCCTTGAGAAAGACCTCGGTTTTGGCCTCGCCCATGTGTTCCATCAGGGTCGAAAACAAGCTCAGGTTGTACGGGTGTGAGCCCGAGCGCGTGCAGACTTTGCCTTTGTTTTTCGGGTCAGCCAGCTTTTCATACATGTCAACGTCTTCTTTTTTGACCTTGACTTTGTCGTAAATGATGACGCGGGCGCGGGTGGAGAAGCCGGTCCAAGTCACGCCTTCAGGGGTGGCCGCTGCGCGCAAGTTGGCTGGAATGCTGTCGTCCAGCAACTTGGATTTGATGGGTTGAAACAGGCCATCCGCGTCAGCTTTGGTTAGGCGGGCGGCATCGACCAGTAAAATCAAATCCGCAGGTGAGGCGGAACCTTCGGCTTTGAGGCGGGTCACAATGCCAGCATCGTCTGAGTCCACTCGGTTGATTTTGATGCCCGTGGTCTTGGTGAAGGTCGAGTACAGTGCTTCGTCGGTCGCATAATGGCGCGCCGAGTACAAATTCAATACTTTTTCCTCCGTAGCATTGTTTTGAGCTAAGACCGCTGTGCTGCTGAGCAAGCCGCTGCTAGCTAGGGCGATGAGAGAAATTGAGCGCTTCAACATGTTCATATCCTTCAAATGAGTGAAATAAGGTTTTTGGCAGTCTTTGCTGTTTAACTGCTGTTTAAAATTCAAATGCGAATCATTCTTAATTATAACTCCAAATATTTTTTTTCGTTGGTCGAAATTTACAATCCCTCACGCAGCGTGAAAATAGGTAAATGGCTAGCACTTTCTGCCGGCACTTTGTTGCTGGCAGGCTGCTTCAGTTTGTCGACCGTACCGCCTACAACACAGGTCACACCCCCCGTGGTCGCCAAACGATTACCCAAGATTGGCTTGGCATTGGGCGGTGGGGCAGCGCGTGGTTTTGCCCATGTGGGGGTGATTCAGGTGCTGGAAGAGGCGGGCATCAAACCAGACTTGGTGGTGGGCACATCTGCCGGCAGCTTGGTGGCGGCAATTTATGCAAGTGGCAAAACGGGTGCACAGCTGCAGGCGATTTCGGAATCCATGGAAGAAGCGGCTTTGACGGACTGGACGCTACCTTTGTTCAGCCGTGGCATGTTGCGTGGTGACGCTCTGGCGCGTTACGTCAGCACACAAGTGGGTGGAAAACCGATTGAAGCACTCAGTATGCCTTTGGGCATTGTCGCGACTGACTTGCACAGTGGGCGCGGAGTGTTGTTTGCGCGGGGTGATACGGCACTGGCTGTGCGAGCTTCCAGTGCTGTGCCGGCGGTGTTTCAGCCCGTCAAAATTGCGGGACGCGAGTATGTAGATGGCGGCTTGGTGTCGCCAGTACCTGTGCGCTACGCACGGCAAATGGGGGCTGAGCTGGTGATTGCGGTGGATATTTCTGCCTCGCCTGAAAGCAATCCTGCGTCTGGCAGTTTGGAAATTTTGCTGCAAACCTTTTCTATCATGAGCCAAAGCATCAATACCTATGAGCTGCGCGAGGCAGATGTGGTCGTGCGACCCGCCTTGGGCGGCGTGGCAAGTGCAGATTTTGCGTCTAAGCGACAATCAATTGAAGCTGGCCGTACAGCGATGCGGGCCTTGTTGCCACAGTTGAGGGCGGCGATGCTGCAAAAGAGTCAATAAGATCCTCGCAATTGTCAAAAAGCGAGCAGGCAAGAAAAAAGCCACATCGCCACCCGAAGGTGTTGATGTGGCTTTTCAGTTGATTAACTTAACTTCAGCCCAACCCCTGCGGGTTGAATTGAAGCGTGGTTAATTAACGCTTTTTAGTAGCAGTAGCAGTTGCTTTAACAGCTGTTTCTGAAGCGGCAGCGAAGTTTTTCTCAGCCATTTCAGTTGCTTGTTTCACAGACTTTTGCACTGATTCGAATGCGTTGTTAGCAGCAGACACAGCGCTTTTCATCATCGCAACAGCAGACTCTGAGCCAGCTGGTGCGTTTTTAGTAGCAGAGTCAACCAAACCCATGATTTTCTTTTGGGCTTCAGCAGATTGTGCTTCTGCGTTTTTTGTGAATTCTGCAGCAGCGCCAGAAGCGATGTCATACAGGTGACGGCTGTAAGCAGCAGTCTTCTCAGCCAAAGGCTGCATCAGACCAGCTTGCAAAGCCAAGAATTCTTGTGCGTCTTTCACGCTCATAGATGCTTTAGCGTGCTCAGCAGACTCGTTCATGGCGGCTTTAGCAGCAGTCACATTGAGTTCAACCATCTTCTCAACGCCTTCAAACGCTTTTGAAGTCAGGCCAATGAGGGTTTCCAAGTTTGCTTTGTTAGATGCCATGATTTGTTCAACAGTCAACATATTAATCTCCAGTAGTTAAGTTAAGGTAAAAAATTTTGCTTCACCATATCTGCTCCGAAACATAATTTGTTGCAGTGCAGCATGGTTTGAATTATAGGGTAATCCCGAGTTAACGCAAGCGTTTTATGTTGCGGTGCAGCAAATTAGAGCGGAATTTCTAAAAAGCAGCTTTTTGGGGCTTTGGCGCAACGCAGCGGTGCACTTGCCATGAGGCTGACACAATCGCTAACTATGAATGTTTTCTACACGGGGCAATTCGTTTTGCCATTACCGCAAGGTCATAGGTTTCCCATGGCCAAGTACCATCTGTTGCGTGACCGTTTGGTGGCGGAGCAGGCGGCTATTCAGATGCAAACCGCATCGCCAGCCAGTGATGGCATGTTGGCGCTTGCGCATACGCCCGAGTACATCAGCGCCCTCACGCGTGGCACCATTGAAGCCAGCGCTATGCGCGAAATCGGCTTTCCTTGGAGTGAGGCCATGGTTGCTAGAGCGCGCTTGTCGGTTGGTGCCACGATAGATGCCTGTCGCTCAGCCTTTCAACATGGCATGGCCGCTAACATTGCGGGCGGTACGCATCACTCCTATGCGCACAAAGGCAGTGGCTTTTGTGTGTTCAACGATTCAGCTGTTGCTGCGCGCTTGATGCAGGCCGAGCGCAGCCGTCCCATCTCGCCTGCATTGCGAACGGGGATGCCTATCCAACCGCTCAAGGTGGCGGTGATTGACCTGGATGTGCATCAAGGCAACGGTACAGCCAGTATTTTTCAAAACGATGCCAGCGTGTTCACCTTGTCGATGCATTGTGCCAAGAACTTTCCGTTTCGCAAAGAGGCCAGTGATCTAGACGTCGAACTGCCCGATGGTTGCCAAGACGATGCCTATTTACAAGCCTTAGACAATGCTTTGGACGAGCTAGAGCGTCGTTTTGAACCCGGCTTGATCATCTACCTTGCGGGTGCTGACCCCTATGAAGGCGACCGCTTGGGCCGACTCAAGCTTACCTTCGACGGTTTGGAGGCACGCGATAGGCGGGTGTTTGACTGGGCTTGGCAGCGCCGCATCCCGCTGGCCTTTACCATGGCGGGGGGCTATGGCAACAATATTGATGAGACGGTGCAAGTCCAAATGAACACCTACCGTGTCGCGCTGGCGTATTGGGCCAAGTGGCAAGGCTGGCAAAATCGGGCCACTTCATTTTGCTAAGTCTTCATTCAACTTACTTTTCATGAGTTCAATCCAAATCGCGTCTCAGCCACGACCACAAGCAGAGCCGCGCAGCGCTTTCTCCATTTTCCGTCGCATCAGTACCCGTTGGGCCGACAACGATGCTTATGGCCATGTCAACAACGTCATCTATTACGCATGGTTTGACAGCGCCGTGAATGCACATTTGATAGAGCAGGGCGTCTTAGACATCCACCAAGGTGACACTATTGGCTTGGTCGTAGAAACCCATTGCAACTACTTTGCACCGGTGGTGTTTCCGCAACCCGTGGACATTGGCATCCGCGTCGCCAGTATGGGCGGCTCCAGTGTGCGCTATGAGTTGGGTGTGTTTGTTGCTCCTCAAGCTGGCGAAGCAGTCGACACCGACCTGTGCGTGGCTAAGGGGCATTTCATCCATGTCTATGTCAATCAAGCTAGTCGCCGGCCAGTTGCTTTGCCGCAAGCCCTAAAATCAGTGTTGAAAAAACTAACATTTATTTAATATGACAAATACAGCAGTAGCCAGCAATCAGGTCAACAACGCCGTCGACAACGCCATCACCAGCCGCATGTCGGCCCGTGCATTTACGCCGCAAGCCGTGCCGCGTGCGCTGCTTGAGCATATTTTGGATGTGTCCAGCCGCTCCCCGTCGGGTACTAACACCCAGCCCTGGAAAGTCTACGTACTGCAAGGCGCAAGCCGAGACAGCTTGGTCGACAAGGTTTGCACGGCGCACGACGCCTTGCGTGCCAACCCGGAACTGGCTGCACAATACAAAGAAGAATACGACTATTACCCTGAAAAATGGGTCAGCCCGTACATTGACCGCCGCCGTGAAAATGGCTGGAGCCTGTATGGCCTGTTAGAGATCGGCAAGACGGATAAAGACAAAATGCATGCGCAGCATCAACGCAACTACAAATTCTTTGACGCGCCTGTGGGCTTGATGATCACGATTGACCGCGTCATGGGACGCGGCAGCTTGGTGGATACGGGTATGTTTTTGCAAAGCATCATGGTTGCAGCGCGTGGCCACGGCTTACATACCTGTCCGCAAGCCGCTTGGAACGGTTTTTCCAAAATCATCATGCCGCATATCGGAGCGGCAGAGCAAGAGTTGCTGGTTTGCGGCATGGCGTTGGGTTATGCAGACCCGAGTGACAAGGTCAACAGCTTTCATACGCCGCGCGTACCGGTGGCAGAATTCACGACTTGGTTAGAATAAAGACGATTTTAGCTTATTTTAGAGTATTTTTGGCTATAGCCGTTGTATTTATTGCTTAATTTGCTATGATTTTAATAGCAATTTGGTGATTTTTAAAATAAAAATATAGATTTGGAGACAGTTTCCCATGTTCATCGCAGGCATCCCGCTGGATTTCTTTTTGTTTGGCTTGACGCTCCTAGGTGTAGCGCTTTTTCATCACCACACGCTCAAAGTGGCGGTAACGGGTTTGATGGTCATCACGCTGTACAAGCTCGGGTTTTCAGATTTTTCTGGCACACCGGGCGTGCCAGGTTTGCTTCAGTTGCTGCACCATGAATGGGTAACCATTGCTAATTTGCTGGGCTTGCTGCTGGGTTTTGCGCTCTTGGCTGACCATTTTGAGAAAACCGAAATCCCCGCTATCCTGCCTAATTACCTTCCAGATGACTGGAAGGGTGGCTTTGTGATGCTGATTTTGGTGTTCTTCATTTCCAGTTTTTTAGACAACATCGCCGCCGCCATGATAGGCGGCACCATGGCCGCTGTGTTGTATCAACGTAAAGTGCACATTGGCTTTTTGGCCGCCATTGTCGCGGCCAGTAACGCCGGCGGTGCCGGCAGCGTGGTCGGTGACACGACGACGACCATGATGTGGATTGATGGTGTAGCGCCGATGCAAGTGTTTGAAGCCTATGCTGGTTCCTTTGTGGCTCTGGGCATTTTTGGCGTGATTGCTGCACGCCAGCAGCATGCTTACCAACCCATTTTGAAAGATTCTCCCAAAGGGGCGCATATTCACTGGGCGCGCCTGTGTATCGTCGCTATTATTTTGCTGAGCGCCGTGGGTGCAAATGTGTACTTCAATCTCAAACAGCCCGCCGTGTTGGATACCTTCCCAGTGATTGGTGCAGCCGTTTGGGTGGCTATTTTGGCCACCGCGCCATGGCGCAAACCTACATGGAGCTTGCTGCCAAGTGCGTTGAGTGGCAGCATTTTCTTGCTGTCCTTGGTGATGTGTGCCTCCATGATGCCTGTGCAGCATTTACCAGCGGCTTCGTGGCAAAGTGCGCTGGGTTTAGGTTTTTTAAGCGCTGTATTTGACAACATTCCACTCACCGCCTTGGCTCTGAAGCAAGGTGGCTACGACTGGGGCTTCTTGGCTTTCGCTGTGGGTTTTGGTGGCAGCATGATTTGGTTTGGCTCGTCTGCTGGCGTGGCTTTGTCGAATATGTACCCTGAAGCCAAGTCCGTGGGCGCTTGGCTCAAAGGCGGTTGGCATGTGGCGCTTGGCTACGTCGTTGGTTTTGCCGTGTTACTGGCTGTAGTCGGCTGGCATCCTGAGCCTAAGCGCAGCAAAAATGTTTCAGTACCCGTAGCCGCAGTTGTTACTGCAGTAACAACTGCAAGCAAGTAATGTAACTAAGTCGCGCTAACATGGTGCTGATGAATAGACTCCGCACTTGGTATTCACGACTGATTAAATATGCGAGTCTGCAATCTCGCAAGTTATCGGCATTGAGTTCGATAGGCGATCTTTTTGGCAAGAGCGTGCTACCAAAAGCGGAAGTCGCTACAACGCAAAAGTCTCAAGAGCCACAAGCCCCTTTTTTGCAAAAGGTCAAATCGCCACTTTTGATTCCCTTAGCGGCGTACGTCTCGGTCGTGATACCGGCATTGAACGAAGCCAAGCGCATTGCCGACGTCGTCGCCTACGCCTTGGCAGACACGGCAACTTCGGAAGTGATTGTGATTGACGATAGCTCCATTGACGACACGGTCAAATTGGCCGAGCAAGCTGGTGCACGGGTTATTACCAGCAACATGCTGGGCAAAGGCGGTTCCATGCAAGACGGCGTGGCTTTGGCGAAGTGTGACTACGTGCTCTATTTGGATGGTGATTTGTCGGGCTTACGGGCTGGCATCATCACCGATTTGTGCAGGCCATTGCTCAATAGCGAGGCAGATTTTGTGAAAGCACGCTTTGGTCGAGGCGGTGGCCGTGTCACGGTTCTAACCGCTAAGCCAATGATGCAGATCTTCTTTCCTGAATTGGCACACTTTGCGCAACCGCTGGGCGGCATCATTGCGGCTCGTAAAAGCCTGCTTCAGTCCTTGCGGTTTGAGGATGGGTATGGCGTTGATGTTGCCTTGTTGATAGATGCCAGTTTGGCTGGTGCGACTTTGGTGGAAGTCGATATTGGCTCGCTGGAACACGACAGTCAGCCACTGCTAGATCTGGGTGTCATGGCCAACGAGGTGGGACGGGTGATTTTTAACCGTGCGCGTGAAGCCGGGCGCCTGCATGTCGAGCAAATTACCGCCATGTATGAAAGCCAACGCCAAGCTGCCTCGGATATCGACTACGTGTTGACGCGGCGCAAAGGGCGACAACGCTTGCTGCTGCTGGAAATGGATAGCACGGTGACCATGTCAAATTTTGATTTAGAACTAGCACGTGCCACGGGGTTGGAGGAAGTGCTGTTGCAATTGAAAAGTAGCCCTCTATTTTTAGACAGCCATGCAACCGCGCAAGCTGAAGCCATTGCCAAGGTATTTCGGTTTATCCATAAGCAAAAATTTGAAGAAACGGCTCGTACATTGGAGCTTCGGTTCGGTTTGATTGAGTTTGTGAACCAAATGCGGCGTCGTGGTTTCATGGTGGGTGTGGTCAGCGGTGGCTATTTTGTAGCCGCTGAAATCATCAGACGCCGAATTTTTGCCGACTTTGCCATGGCCAACAATGTCGTTTTTGACAGCGAGGTGTGCAGTGGGCAAGTGCGCATCAATCCTGCCTTCCTCCCTGATGCAGACCTTGCTGACGATGCAGAAAATGCCCTCAGTTTCGATAAAAGCCATATGCTGCAACGCTTTTTGAGAGATGTGACGCAGCCGACTATCAACCTCAGCTGGGTCATCGGTGACCCCCAAAACGGCGCCACTTGGATGCGCTTGTCAGATCGTGCTTTTACAATCAATGCCAGCCAGTCTGCTCTGCCAGAGGATCCTCCGGTAACATCTATCAATGCGTTTTCGGAGCTTTTGGCTTTTCTCCCCAACTATGAAATAGTGGAAAACGGGATTGCAGAAAACATTTAATAAGCTATATATTTAATAGCTACATATTCATATTAAACGCCGACTACAGCCATATTTGACCATTAAAATGCTTAAAAATTCAGACAAACCAAGTATCCTCATCACCCGTGCAGTTTTTTCTGAAGTCGTTGCCAAATTGGCGCAGAACTTTGAGGTCGAATCCAACTCGCAAGACGAAGTTTGGAGCAAGGCCGAACTGATTCGACGGTTGCAGGGTAAACATGGCGTATTCACTTTTGGTTTGGAGCGCATTGACGCGGAGGTCTTGAGTGCCTGTCCGCAGCTCAAAATCTGCGCCAATATGACGGTGGGCTACAACAATTTTGACCTGCCCGCCATGACGGCTGCCGGCGTCGTGGCAACCAATGCCCCCGATGTACTGACTGAGACGACTGCCGACTTCGGCTTTGCGCTGCTCATGGCTACAGCGCGCCGCGTGACGGAGAGTGAGCACTACCTTCGCGCAGGTAAGTGGACCAGTTGGCGTTACGACATGTTTGCCGGTGCGGAGGTGCACGGCAGCACCTTGGGCATCATCGGCATGGGGCGCATTGGTCAAGCCATCGCCAAGCGCGGTGCTTTGGGTTTTGGTATGAAAGTGGTGTACCACAACCGGTCAAAATTAGCGTCCGAATTGGAGTCAGCCTGCCAAGCCCGTTGGGTTAGCAAAACCGAGCTATTGCAAAC
>JAYVSU010000197.1:0-3891 GCA_043775055.1 Polaromonas sp. | reverse complement strand
GTTGAAGCGCGCATCGTCTCGGTTTATGGCAGCACGGTAGCTAACGTGGCGCAAAACCAGATTGTGGTCATCAACCGTGGCACGAAAGACGGCATGGAGCGAGGCCATGTGTTGGCTATTCAGACCAATGGCCTACGCATGGTTGATAAAACAGGACCGAGCTGGCAAGACATCAAATTACCGGACGAGCGCAATGGCTTACTGATGGTCTTCCGTCCTTTTGAGAAGCTGTCTTACGCTCTGGTCTTGGAAGCGACTGACCCCATCAAAGTGGGCGACTGGTTGATCAATCCACGCTAAAAGTCAGCGCTGGCAAGCCTAGATGGATAGCGAAGAACTGGCCGCTTGGCTGCGGCTGAGCCTCACCCCGGGTGTAGGCAACCTCAATGCACGCAAGTTGCTGGCCACCTTTGGCTTGCCACAATCAATCTTTGAGCAACCGATAGTTGCGCTGCGACAAGTCGTCAGCCCTGCGATGGCCAGCGCTTTAAAAGTTGTTCCACCAGAATTCGATGCGCAGCTGCAAATCACCCTAGCTTGGCTACAAGGCGATGCCAGTGGTTTGAGCAATCGGTATTTTCTAACCTTGGGCGACCCGCGCTACCCTACCTCCCTGCTCAATACCGAAGACCCTCCGCTGGTTCTGTATCTGCATGGCCAGATTGAGTTGATTGCGCAAACATCACAGAAGCCTGCTAGAGACTGCATCGCCATTGTCGGAAGCCGTAACCCTACTCCGCAAGGTTTGGTGAATGCGCATGCCTTTGCCAAAACATTCAGCGAAGCCGGTTTGGTGGTCGTGTCTGGTCTCGCACTCGGGATTGATGGTGCTGCCCACGAAGGCGCTTTAGAAGGCTTTGAAATCAGTAAGAGCGTCGATAAAAAAGGCGTTAACAAAGGCGGCGCAACCATTGCTGTGATTGGGACTGGCTTGGACCGGGTTTATCCCAAAAAGCATTTGCCCTTAGCGCATCGTATTGTTGAGCATGGTTTACTTGTCAGCGAGTTCCCCTTGGGTACACCACCGCTGCCAGTCAACTTCCCCAAACGCAATCGCATTATTTCTGCTTTGAGTTTAGGTACTTTGGTGGTTGAAGCTGCCGTTAAATCAGGGTCGTTAATCACCGCACGCTTTGCATCTGAGCAAGGTAAAGAGGTGTTCGCCATTCCTGGCTCTATTCATTCGACCAATTCTCGGGGCTGCCACGCGCTCATCAAGCAAGGTGCCAAGCTGGTTGAATCTGCGCAAGATGTATTAGAGGAATTGCGTACACAGCTCACGCCCCCACCAGTACCCAGTTCAAAATTACTAATGAAGACCGCAGTTCAAGAAGTTAGCGCATCAAGCGAAACGTTTGAACCAGACAGTTTGGTTAAATCGCTGGGCTACGACCCAGTGAGCATTGACGCTTTGGTCGCCCGTACCGGTTGGGATGCTGCAACGTTGCAAGTGCGCTTGATGGAGCTGGAACTTGACGGCCAAGTCGCCCGTTTGCCAGGCGGCTTGTACCAACGCGTTGTTGTTGGCTAATTTAAGCTTTAAACAACAGCGCCAGCTTCTGGATCATCTGGGTTATGACCAGGTTTAGTCGGTGTCGCTTTGATCAAGTCTTCACGTTTGATGCCTAGCCACATGGCAATGGCTGCGGCAACAAACACTGACGAATAAATACCAAACAAGATACCAATCGTCAGCGCCAAAGCAAAGTAAAACAGCGTTGGGCCACCAAACAGCAACATCGACAAGACCATGATCTGTGTACTACCGTGGGTGATGATGGTACGGCTGATAGTTGACGTGATCGCGTTGTCAATGATTTGCACCGTGTTCATTTTGCGGTAGCGTTTGAAGTTCTCACGGATTCGGTCAAAAATAACCACAGACTCGTTGACGGAATAACCCAACACAGCCAGCACCGCCGCCAGCACAGAGAGCGAAAACTCCCACTGGAAGAAAGCAAAAAAGCCCAGAATAATAATCACGTCATGCAAGTTAGCGATGATGGCGGAGACCGCGTACTTCCACTCAAAACGAATCGCCAAGTACAGCATGATGCCAAACACCACCATGGCTAAGGCTTTTAGACCGTCTGTCGCCAACTCTTCGCCGACCTGAGGGCCAACGAAAGCAGTACGGCGCAACGTCGCACCAGCATCTTCTGCTTTTAGCGCAGCAATCACTTTGTCGCTTTGTTGCGCAGAACTCACACCTTTTTGAGCTGGCAAACGAATCATCACGTCACGCGCCGTACCAAAATTTTGCACTTGCACATCAGCAAAGCCCAGACTAGCCACTTTGCTGCGTACTTTTTCAAGCTCAGCGGGTTGCGAGTAGCTCACCTCCATGACTGTGCCACCAGTGAATTCGACCGACAAGTGCAGCCCACGGGAGAACAAGAAAAACACAGCCAGCAAAAAAGTGATCAAGGAAATGGCATTGAAAATCAATGCATGACGCATGAACGGGATGTCTTTGCGAATCTTGAAAAATTCCATGACTCGGCTCCTTATTTAGTTTTAGTCACAGCGTCAGCTGCATCTAAGGTTGAATCTAGCTTTTTCTCTGGCATCCAAACGGTGCCTATCGAGACGGATTTGAGTTTCTTTTGTCGCCCATACCAAAGGTTGACCAAACCGCGTGAGAACAACACCGCAGAGAACATGCTGGTCAAAATACCGATGCAATGCACCACGGCAAAGCCGCGAACGGGGCCTGAGCCAAACGCCAGCAAGGCGACACCTGCAATCAAGGTGGTAATGTTGGAGTCGAAAATCGTGGCCCAAGCGCGCTCGTATCCTGTCGAAATAGCAGCTTGTGGCGAGGCACCACCACGCAGTTCTTCACGGATTCGTTCGTTGATCAGCACGTTGGAGTCAATTGCCATACCCAATGCCAAGGCCATCGCGGCAATACCTGGCAGAGTCAACGTGGCTTGCAGCATTGACAGCACTGCGACCAGCATCAGCAAGTTAACGCCCAGTGCTAGCGATGAAAACACGCCAAACATCATGTAGTAAATACACATGAAAACAACAATGACCAAGAAGCCCCAGGTCACGCTGTTGAAGCCTTTGTCGATGTTGTCTTTGCCCAAACTCGGGCCAATTGAGCTTTCTTCAATGATTTCCATCGGCGCGGCCAATGAGCCTGCACGCAGGAGCAGCGCTGTATCGTTGGCTTCTGAGGTATTCATGCTGCCTGAAATTTGCACACGTCCGCCACCGATTTCAGAGCGAATCACAGGAGCAGTCACCACTTCACCTTTGCCTTTTTCAAACAACAAAATCGCCATGCGCTTGTTGATGTTTTCACGCGTCACGTCTTTAAAAATACGTGAGCCTTTGGCATCTAAAGTTAAATTGACGGTTGCACCCTGCGTTTGCCCGTCAATACCGGCTTGCGCATCGGTCAGGTTTTCACCAGTCAAGATCACTTGCTTTTTAACAATCACAGGGCGGCCATTGCGCTCCAAGTAGCGCTCAGAGCCAAACGGAACTGCGCCACTGTTGGTTTCAGCAGCTTGCCCTTCAGCCGATTCATCCACCATGCGAATCTCTAAAGTCGCTGTGCGGCCTAAGATGTCTTTGGCTTTGGCAACGTCTTGCACACCGGGGAGCTGCACAATGATACGGTCTAAGCCTTGCTGCTGTATCACTGGCTCGGCAATCGCCAATTCGTTGATACGGTTATGTAGCGTCACGATATTTTGTTTAAGCGCTTGGTCTTGAATTTTCAAAGCCGCTGCTGGTTTGATGGTGGCAGTCAGTTTGTACTCGGTTCCGTCTGGCGCATCTGTCAAGGCCAACTCTTGAAATTGGTCAACAATCACTGCTTTGGCTGCAGCCAAAGTTTCTTGGTCACGAAATTTCACTTCAATGTTTTGACCGTTG
>JAYVSU010000196.1:0-2695 GCA_043775055.1 Polaromonas sp. | reverse complement strand
CTGGCCAGAAACGTGAGGAATCGGGCGTCAGCACCTCGTCCATCAGAGTCAGCGTGCCGTCGGCATCGATTCCGAATTCAAACTTGGTGTCGGCAATGATGATGCCTTTGGTCAAGGCGAATTCATAAGCCGTTTTGTAGATGGCGATGCTCAGGGTGCGAATTTTCTCGGCCAGTTCCAAGCCGATGGTGGCGGACATTTGGTCGAAGCTGATGTTTTCATCATGCTCGCCCACTGCGGCTTTGGCGGCGGGAGTGAAGATGGGTTCTGGCAATTTGGAGGCATTTTGCAGGCCGGCCGGCAGTTTGACGCCACACACAGATTGCGACACTTGGTATTCCGCCCAGCCACTGCCCGCCAAGTAGCCGCGCACCACGGCTTCGACCGGGATGGGTTTGAGGCGCTTGACCAGCATGGAGCGGCCGGTCACATAGGGTACTTCTGCAGCAGTGACGGCGCTTTCTGGGGATTCGCCCGTCAAATGATTGGGGCACAGGTTGGCACCGTTTTTACCCAGCTTTTCAAACCAAAACAGGGCCATTTGTGTGAGCAACGCGCCTTTGCCCGGAATTGGCTCGCCCATGATGACGTCAAAGGCGCTCAAACGGTCGCTAGCGACCATCAAAATGCGGTCATCGCCCACAGCGTAGTTGTCGCGGACTTTGCCGCGTGCCAGCAGGGTTAAGGAGCTGATGTTGGAGGTGTGAACCGAGGTCTGAGCAGGTGTCTTCGTAGTGTCCATGGGTGCAGAAATAAAAGTCATTGTCTAGATTATCACCTGAGTGCCAAGTCAGCTTTTTCACCATCTGAACTGCCAACGGTATGACTTTCAATCAAAATCTAAACGCTACAAATAATATAGCTACTCAGGCAATAAATACACCGTCTACAGCTATATTTATGCCAATTTTCCTACAAATTACCCAACGCGGCAGATTTTCAGCATGTTGGTACCGCCCGGCGTGCCCATGGGTTCACCGCAGGTGATGGCGTAAACATCGCCCTTTTGCACGATGCCACGGGCTTTTAGGTGCGCTTCGGCTTGTGCCAAGGCGGTGTCACGGTCGCTGGCGGTGTCCATCAACAAGGGCTGCACGTTGCGGTACAGCGTCATTTTGCGCTGGGTGGCGATGCGAGCGGTCAGCGCATAGATAGGGATGTGGATGCGGTGGCGGCTCATCCACAGGGCGGCGCTACCGCTTTCTGTCATGGCGACGATGGCTTTGGCACCCAAATGGTGGGCGGTGAACAGTGCGCCCATGGCGATGGACTGGTCGATGCGGTCAAACTGCATGCCGGTGAAGTCGGCGTCCAGCTTGACGTCTTCAGCCCCTTCGGCGGCGGCGCAGATGTTGGCCATTTCGATGACGGTTTCCAGCGGGAACTTGCCGGCCGCTGTCTCTGCCGACAACATCACCGCGTCGGTGCCGTCCAACACGGCATTGGCCACGTCGCTAACCTCGGCGCGGGTCGGTACTGGGTTGGTGATCATGCTTTCCATCATCTGCGTGGCGGTGATGGCGGTTTTGTCATGCTGGCGGGCGAGTTTGATCATGCGCTTTTGCAAGGCGGGGACGGCGGCGTTGCCAACCTCGACCGCCAAGTCGCCGCGTGCGACCATGATGCCATCGCTGGCGAGCAGGATTTCCAGAAGCTTAGGAATCGCCTCGGCGCGCTCGATTTTGGCGATCAAATGCGGTTTGTGGCCAAACTCGGCACCGGCCACGTTGGCGAGCTGGCGCGCCAGTTCCATGTCGGAGCCGCATTTGGGGAAGCTCACGGCCAAATAATCGGCCTGAAAGCTCATGGCGGTTTTAATGTCGTCCATGTCTTTGGCGGTCAGCGCGGGGGCAGTCAGGCCACCGCCTTGTTTGTTGATGCCTTTGTTGTTGGACAACTCACCACCCATTTTGACGGTGGTGAAGACGGCCTGGCCTTTGACACTGTCCACGGTCAGCACAATCAGCCCGTCGTTGAGCAGGAGCACGTCGCCGGATTTCACCTCGTGCGGCAGGTCTTTGTAATCCAGCCCGACGGCGTCGACATTGCCCAGCTCGGTGCGGGCGGCGTCCAGAACGAATTTGGCACCCGGCTCCAGCTGCACTTTGCCGTCAGCAAAACGGCCGACGCGGATTTTGGGGCCTTGCAGGTCGGCCATGATGGTGACCACCGTGCCTGCGCGGGCAGCGGCTTCGCGCACTAGGTTGGCGCGGTCAATGTGGTCTTGCGCTTTGCCGTGGCTGAAGTTCAAACGCACGACGTTGACGCCAGCGCGTATCATTTGTTCAAGCATAGCAGGGTCGCTGGATGCGGGGCCTAAGGTGGCGACGATTTTGGTAGCGCGGCGTGACATAGTCTTATCTCCGTTGTAATTTAGTTTCACATTTTGGCAGAGATTGGTTACAAACACGCTGTTTGTAAGTTACGAATGGGTTACCAAATCATTGACAAACAAACAAGTTTTACCAGCCAAAGCCTAAATGCAATGGCAAATATACAGCCATGCCCGACACAATGGTGCCGAAAACACTTTTGCGCCAGAAAAAATAAGCGGCTCCGACAGCTGCAGCAAAGAGCCGTGCGTCTTGCCATGTGGTGAGTAAGTGGCCTTGAGACATCACAATTTCAGGCAAGATGACCGCAGACAGTGCCGCAATAGGCGCAAATTGCAAACCGCGTTGCACCCACATGGGCA
>JAYVSU010000195.1:0-3565 GCA_043775055.1 Polaromonas sp. | reverse complement strand
ATCATCGCAGCTTTGGGTGCAAACGCTATTAAATCAATAGCTAATGAGGCAACAATTACGCCGGCTAATGGCTTATTTGGCATCTACAACTTCACTGGCGGCGCTGCCCATTACGCCTCCCTCATGCAAACCTGGCTAGCCACCGCCCCCCACGGCGCCATCATCATGTGCCACCCCGCGCAGGGTTTGGTGGATGCTAACGACGCAGCCGATGGCATAGTTGCCGCGCGGTTGTGGGAGTTTGAGTATCTGGCCAGTGAGGCGTTTGGGCGGGATTTACGGTCGGCTGGGGTTAGCCTGTCACATAGCTAGCTCCAAACGAGCGTTTTACTGTTTCAAAAGCTCTAAAATACCAAAAATAGAGCTAGAAATGACTGTAGCCGGCGTATATATTTAATAGTTTGCTATTAAATATATAGTTATAAGTTTTGAAGTTATTTCGACGCCGTCACCGCATGTCCACCAAAGCCTTGGCGCATTTTGGCGAGGAGTTTGCTGGCGTAGTCGTCTTTGCCTTGGCTGGCGAAGCGGGACATCAGGGCCATGGTCATGACGGAGGTGGGGACGCCTAGGTCGACGCTCTCTACGGCGGTCCAGCGGCCTTCGCCGGAGTCGGGGACGATGGGGGCGATGTCGCTCAGGGTTTGGTCGGACTGCAGCACAGTGGCGGTAAGGTCGAGCAGCCAAGAGCGCACGACGGAGCCGTGGCGCCACAGCTCGGTGACGTCTGCGATGTCGATATTGAACTCTTTTTTCGCCTGCATCAGCGCCAAACCCTCGGCTAGCGCGGCCATCATGCCGTACTCGATGCCGTTGTGCACCATCTTGGTGTAGTGGCCAGCCCCGGCGGGGCCGACGTGCAGCCAGCCAGTGTCGGGTGCGGCGGCCAGCGCTTGGATGTAGGGTTTGACGGCAGCAAAAGCGGCGTCGCTGCCGCCCACCATCAGGCAGTAGCCATTGGCCAAGCCGTGGATGCCGCCCGACACCCCCGCGTCCATGTATTGCAGCCCCAACGCCTCGGTGGCGGCGGCGCGGCGCACAGAGTCGTGGTAATTGCTGTTGCCGCCATCGACGATGGTGTCGCCCTTTGAGCAGAGTTTTTGCAGCTCTAGCAGGGCGTTTTCAGTGATCTCGCCCGAGGGTAGCATCAGCCACAGCACGCGCGGCGCGTCAAGGCGTTGCACCATGTCGGCCAAAGAGGTGGCAGCGATGGATTGGGTCTCGGTGGCAATGGCTTGCGTCAATGCGGCGTCTTGGTCCAGCACGGCCAGCGTTTTGCCTTGACGCTGCAAACGCCGAGCCATGTTGCCACCCATTTTGCCTAGGCCAATGATGCCGAAATTGGTTTCAAAATTACTGCTTGTAGTCATGATGAATCTTTAAAAAAGTCAAAATTTAATTAAAAATGGCTGCAGCCGACGTATTTAATCATTTATTTGCTATAAAAAATGCAGCAAATCAAGCGTCATTTAATTCCGATGAAACGCCCAAAACCGGCTCAGCAAAAACGTCTGCACCGCAGCCACGGCAAACGCGGCGGTGAGGGATAGAAACGATGGCAAATCAACGGTGTACCCAAGCACTTGCAAAGGTAGCGCAAAGGAAAAATGGGCAAACAAGCTGGGCCAGTTGACTTGGCGAAACACCGTGCTGAAAACAACGCTGTTACACACCAAACCAGCCAAGGAGGTCACGATAAAGCGGCCCAAACTTTGTTTGACGCTGCTGGTGGTGTCGTTGAAGCTCAGGTTGCGGTGCCCCATGAAGCTGACGCCGAAAGCCACGCAAAAGGCAAGTATGTTGAGGATTTCAGGCAAAACCTGCGGCAACAAGTGTTTAGGCAAGAAAAACGCGACAAAGTGCGTCAGCCCTGCCGTGACGCCCACAGCTAGAAACCAAAAACCAGAGCGCATCGCCTGAGACATTGTTGTTGACGTTTTACTGTGGTGCTTCAGTGTGGCTCGGCGGCGTCAGCACTATCGACAATATCCGTATCAGGCAAACCACGCCCCGAGCGTGAGCGCAGCAAGTACATGGGGCGGCGCTTGACCTCTTCGTAAATGCGGCCCACATATTCAGCCAAAATGCCCACCGACATGAGCTGGATGCCGCTTAAAAACATCATGCCAACCACAATCGTGGCGTAGCCGGGCGTATCGGCCCCAAACATGAAGTAATCAAACACCACCCATGCGCCGTAGGCCATGGCGGTTAATGACAACAAGAGTCCAAAGTAGCTGACCAAGCGCAGCGGCGCGACAGAGAACGCTAGCAAACCCGTCACCGCCAGCGACAAAGCGCCCCGAAAGCCGTAGTTGGACTGCCCATCCGCACGCGGCAGTGGTTCGTAGTCTATGGCGGTGCTTTGAAAGCCGACCCATGCGTACAGGCCTTTCATGAAGCGGTTGCGCTCTGGTAAGTCTTTCAGTGCTTGCACGACTTGGCGGTCCATCAGGCGGAAATCGCCCGCATTGGCCGGAATTTTGACGCGGCTGCGCCAGTTGATGAGTTTGTAAAACACGCTGGTGAAGCTGACGTGCAGCCAAGACTGGTCGTTGCGTGTTTTGCGCACGGCATAGACCACGTCAGCGCCTTCGCGCCACTTTTGCAGCATCTCGGGCAGCAAAGCCGTGGGGTGCTGGCCGTCAGCGTCCAAGATGAAGACGACATCGCCTTTGGTGGCTTCCAAGCCCGCTGTCAACGCCGCTTCTTTGCCAAAGTTGCGCGACAAATCTAAGGCAACCAACTGCGGGTGTACTTTGCACAAGTCGGCCAAGACCTGCGCAGTGGCATCGCGGCTGCCATCGTTGACGATGATGAGTTCAACCCGCGCTGACAACGCGTTCAAAGCCGCCAGCACGTTTGGTACGACGGCCCCCAAGTTGCCTGCCTCGTTGTAAGCGGGCATGACGCAAGAGAGGGTAACGGCCGGGGTTGTACGATCAGTCATGCCCGTATTATGTTTGGTTTTCAGGGCGCTTTCTCAATCGTGGTGCTGAGTATCTGCAAATCGCCCTGCGCCAAGAAGAAGCTGCGCACCTCAATCGCTTTGTCCGCGTTGCCCGGTGTTATGGTGACAAAACCCTCAATGCGGTCTTTTTTACCGTCAGTGCCCATGATGTTGGCGTCAAACAATTTGATCTCGCCGGGGGACTGGTTATTTTGCAAGACCACGTCAAGCTTGCCAACGTGTTGCGTGCTTGGCGTGTCGCTGGCGTACTGCACCGCAAAGTGGTAGCGGCCAGCCGGCAGAAGAATGAAGGGGCCAAAGCTCAGCCAACCCGGGGTTTTGGCGTCTTGCGGCACCAAGCGTTGGTCTGCGCCCATACCCACGACTTTGCCGATATTGGTGCTGATCTCCGGCGCCACCCAGATGCGGCCTTTGCTCAAAAGTTGAACAGGTACGGTCAAAAGTGAGGTGCTTTGCCAGATTTTAGGGTCGACACCAGGCAGGCACATCATGCCGTCGTACCGCTTGACACATTCACCACGCGCCACAGCCTCTAAAAATGGTTTGGGAAAGCTGAATTCTGCTGTGAACGGCGTGCCGTAATAAGAGGCACTG
>JAYVSU010000194.1:0-3018 GCA_043775055.1 Polaromonas sp. | reverse complement strand
AGGAAAGTAGCCCCTCTTGCATTCGCGCTCCACCCGTAGCGGTAAAGCAGACAAATGGCACTTTTTGCTCAATCGCAGTGTGTACGCCGCGCACAAAACGCTCGCCCACCACGCTGCCCATGCTGCCGCCCATAAAATCGAACTCAAAGCAAGCGACCACCACGTTGACGCTGTGCACCGAGCCGCCCATGACGACCAATGCGTCGGTCTCACCCGTGTTTTCCAGCGCTTCTTTGAGGCGTTCAGGGTATTTGCGGCTGTCTTTGAACTTGAGCGCATCCACTGGCAACACTTCTTGCCCAATTTCATAGCGGCCTTCTGCGTCTAAAAAGTGATTCAACCGCGCCCGCGCTCCTATGCGCAGGTGGTGGCTGCAGCTGGGGCAGACGTTTTGGCTTTGCTCTAAATCGGCTTTGTACAGCACGGTTTCGCAGCTGGGGCACTTGATCCACAAGCCTTCAGGGATGCTGCGTCGGTCTGCGGGGTCAGATTTGAGGATTTTGGGAGGAAGTAATTTTTCTAGCCAGCTCATCTTTTTATCCTTATTTTGAGTTTTTATTTGCTTTGCAGCGCAGCACGAATGCCGCTTAAAAAGTCATGCGCCATCTTAACCACTTGGTCACGGGGTTGATTGTCTATCAATTGGATGATTTTGCTACCAATCACCACCGCATCGGCGATTTTGCCTATTTTTTGAGCCGTTTCAGCATCGCGAATACCAAAACCCACGCCGACGGGGATCTCGGTCACATGCTTGCGGATTTTCGGCAGCATGGCGGCAACGGCGTCGGTATCCAAACTGCCCGCACCCGTCACGCCTTTGAGCGAGACGTAATACACATAGCCGCTGGCAATACGGGCGACTTGCGCCATGCGGGTGTCTGTGCTGGTGGGGGCGAGCAAAAAGATCAAATCCATGCCGTTGGCTTTGAGCTCAGCGGCAAAAGCTTCACATTCTTCAGGTGGGTAATCCACGACCAAAACGCCGTCCACACCTGCGGCAGCGGCATCGCGGATGAAAGCGCTTGTACCGGCTGGCACCGTTTTATGAAGCTGGTCATAGCGCTCAATCGGGTTGGCGTAACCCATCAGCACCACGGGCGTATGTTGGTTGGCCAGGCGGAAGGTGCGTACCATCTCTAGCACTTGGGGCAGTCCAATACCGTAGCTCAGCGCCAAATCGCCAGCTTTTTGAATCACGGGGCCGTCTGCCGAGGGGTCGCTGAAAGGGATGCCCAGCTCAATCACGTCAGACCCCGCAGCCACCATGCCGTGCATCAGCTCAGGCGTGATGTCGGCAAACGGGTAGCCAGCGGTGACGTAGGGAATCAGCGCAGCGCGGTTTTCGGCTTTGAGGGCGGCAAAGGTTGACTTGATGCGGTTCATGGATGTGCTTGTTGGGCTTAATTGTTGACTCATTTCACCAACTTCACAATCTGAGCTTGGTCACCTTTGACGGATTGGCCTTGGCAGCTCGGGCGGCAATAAAAGTCTGCCTTGCTCAAATCTGCTACTGTGCCAATGTCTTTGTCACCACGACCCGATAAATTGACCAAAATCGATTGATCTGATCGCATTGTTTTGGCTAATTTCATCGCATAAGCCACTGCATGGCTAGACTCCAGCGCGGGGATGATGCCTTCGGTGCGGCACAGGTAGTGAAAGGCTGCTAAAGCTTCCGTATCGGTGACGCCCACATATTCAGCACGGCCTATATCTGATAAAAAGGCGTGCTCTGGGCCTACGCCAGGGTAATCCAAGCCCGCGCTGATGCTGTGCGTCTCCGTCACTTGACCATTGTTGTCTTGCAGCACATAGGTGCGGTTTCCGTGCAACACGCCAGGGCTACCGCGTTGGATAGAAGCTGAGTGTTTACCGCTCTCCAAACCTTCGCCTGCAGCTTCCACGCCAATCAGGCGGGTGTTTTCATGCTTGATGTAAGGGTGGAAAATACCCATCGCATTGCTGCCACCGCCTACGCAAGCGACCACGACATCGGGCTGCGTCGTTTTGCAGCCTAGCAGTGGCAACATCTCTGGCATTTGGGTCAAACATTCTTCACCAATGACGCTTTGGAAGTCGCGCACCATCATCGGGTAGGGGTGCGGACCGGCGACGGTGCCGATGATGTAAAACGTGTTGTCCACGTTGGCCACCCAGTCGCGCATGGCTTCGTTCAGCGCGTCTTTCAAGGTGCGGCTGCCGCTGGTCACGGGCACGACGGTCGCGCCCAGCAGTTTCATGCGGTAGACGTTGGGGCTTTGGCGTTTGACGTCTTCGCTACCCATGTACACCACGCATTCCAAGCCATAGCGGGCGCAGATGGTGGCAGTCGCCACGCCGTGCTGGCCGGCGCCGGTCTCGGCAATCACGCGGGGTTTGCCCATGCGCTTGGCGAGCATGGCTTGGCCGATGGTGTTGTTGATTTTGTGAGCGCCGGTGTGGTTCAAATCTTCACGTTTCAGGAATATTTGTGCCCCGCCTTGCTCGCGGCTCATGCGGGCTGCATGGTAAACGGGCGAAGGGCGGCCGACAAAGTGCTTCAACTCGTAGTGAAATTCAGCCAAAAACGCGGGGTCGTGCTGGTATTTGGCGTAGGCGTCTTTGAGTTCGTTGATGGCGTGTGTCAGCGTTTCAGAGACAAAACTGCCGCCATAGATGCCAAAATGGCCGCGTGTGTCGGGTTGCTGGTAGTCAAACATGGTGAAATTTTCTTAAAAGTATTAATTTAAAAAAGTTTAATTTTTGAATTAATTTTTTGCAATATTTTGTGATTTCAATTGTTCATCCCACAATGCATCTGATTTGCGCACGGCTTGGATGAACTGATGGATTTTGTGCTGGTCTTTGATGCCTTTGAGCACTTGGCCTTGGGCATCGGTGGCTTCAACGCCAGAGCTGACGTCGACGGCCAGCGTCTTACAGCGCGGTCGAACCTGCAAAATGCCATCGGTCACGTTGGCAGCGTTCAGCCCACCACTTAAGACGAGGTGAGCGTTGACGTTTGTTGGAAGCAGT
>JAYVSU010000193.1:0-4545 GCA_043775055.1 Polaromonas sp. | reverse complement strand
CCAAAGACGCCTTAGGGCGTGAGCAGGTCACCACTGTTCCTTTTTCAGTCTCCCCAAGGCAATTCGCCGTGGGTGTGGATGATTTTGATGTGAATGTTGGCTTGTTGCGTACGGGACTCAGTGGCAAAAGGTCTGATTACGGTGACTTGGCTTTATCAGCAGAGTATGCACGTGGGCTTACCAACAGCTGGACAGTACGTGTGTCTGCCGAGTCTTCTAAAAGCAATGCTAACGCTGGTATTCGCAATGTATTTAGCTTGTTTGATGCCGTGACGGCCACGTCTGACTTGGCCATTAGCAACAATGTAGTTGGACAGCAAGGCTGGTTGGCTGGCGTGCAGAGCGATTGGCGCGGTCGGTATGCCAATGCGTCCATCAATTATCAGCAGCGAAGTGCTGACTTTTGGCGGCTTGGCGAGGCAACGACAGATCGCTTAAAACTTGCTAAACATACCTTGGTCGCTTCAATGGGTATGTCTTCCGCTGACTGGGGCAGTCTTGGTATTGCTGCAACGCATGAACGCAGATTTGATGGAGAAACAACCAAAAGCATCACGGCTTCTTACTCGAAACAACTGTCACAACAGGCATTTTTGTATCTGTCTGCGACTAATTTCGTTTTCAGTACTACGCGTGCACAAGCGGTAAATGCTCTGCTCTCATACAGCTTTGATGACCTAAAAACACGTAGCTACACCACGGTCTCTAAAACCACAAATAGCTCAAATGCCACACTCGGCGTAGACCGACAAAGCACAGAGGAGCTGCCGCTGGGGCTGCGAGCCTCTGTGCAAACGGCCAGCTCTGTAGACCGTGGCGGCTCTGTCGGAGCCAACTGGCAAGCACCTATGGGAGATATTGATGTTGTCTACAGCTTAAATAAGAGTGCAAATGGAGACACGCAAAGTACGCAGTATCTGCGTGGCTCTGGTGCGATGACCGTTGCCGCTGGCGGTGTTTATGCATCACGTCGTGTGTATGACGCTGCGGTGTTGATTGATTTAAACGGTGTTGCTAATGTGCGTGCGGGCACGAATGGTGCGGTAGAAAGAACCAACAGCTCTGGTTTTGTACTTTCACCTTATGCCACGAGTTACCAAACCATCCCTGTGGCGTTTGAACCGTCTGACTTACCGATGGAGGCGGATTACCAGACCACTCAAAAGTTCACCACGTCATGGCCAAAAAGTGTTTCATTGGTTCAATACGAGCTTGGCATCACACCGGGCGAGTCGCTAGAACTTCTGGATGCAACTGGTTCAGAAATAGCCACAGGGTCAACCGCTTTGGTAGCTGGCGAGCAAATCGTGATCGGCAGAAACGGCGCCATGTATTTACCCAAACGACCGGATGACGGTGTTTTGCAAGTTACAACCCCGAAAGGGAAATGTGCAGCGCAGTTACCCAAAGTAGATGAAAGTCGTACAAAAACCAGTGTGCTGACTGTGACATGTCGTTAAATTGCAATGCTGCCGAGTGACTTTATGCCGGCAATTTGCTATATATTAAATAGCAAACTATCAAATAAATACGACGGATTTATCGATATTTACCCTCTAAAACTCCAAATTATCAATCAACCGCGTCTTGCCTAGCTTGGCGGCGCCCAACACGACCAGCGGGTCGCTGCTTTGGCCACCCATGGAGAAGCCGACGCGCGGGGGTTGCAGGTCTTCTCGGCGGCGGACGGTGAGGTAATCGGGGTGCCAGCCTCTGGCTGTTAGCAGACCCATGGCCTCGAATTCTAGGGCAGCGATGTTGTTTGCCGTATTGACCGTGTTGAGGCGGTAATTCTTCGCCAATTGCTTCAATGCCAATGACAAATGCAAGGCCTCGGCACGCTCGGTGTCGTTCAAATAACCATTGCGGGAGCTGAGGGCCAAACCGTCGTCGGCGCGCTGGGTTTCGCCACCTACAACGTCTATCGGCAAGGCAAATTGCTTGACCATGCGTTTGATGACCATCAGCTGCTGGTAGTCTTTTTTTCCAAACAAGGCGGTGCGCGTACCCTGCGCTTCTGAGAAAACGCAGGTGAAAAGCTTCATCACCACCGTGCTGACGCCGACAAAGAAGCCGGGGCGGAAGTGGCCTTCCAAAATGTCTGCCACCTCCGCTGGTGGCTGAATTTTGAAGGTTTGTGGCTCGGGATACAGCTCTTTCTCCGTCGGTGCAAACACCACATTGCAGCCAGCAGCTTCAAGCTTGGCGCAATCTGCCTCAAATGTGCGCGGGTAGGTGTCAAAGTCCTCATGCGGGGCAAATTGCAAGCGGTTCACAAAAATACTGGATACCGTGACGTCACCCAGCGGCTTGGCTTGCTTGATGAGCGCCAAATGCCCAGCGTGCAAATTGCCCATGGTTGGGACAAAAGCGGGGTGTTTAAACTGCGCCAAATGGGTGCGTAAATCTGCAATGGTGTGGGCTATGAACATGATATTTACCAAGCGTGGAGCGCGTTATCCGGGAAACTGCCTTCTTTAACGGCCTTCACATAAGCTTCCATTGCCGCCTGCACGCCGTCCACCTCTTGCATGAAGTTGCGCACAAACTTGGCATTTTTGCCCAAATTCACACCCAGCATGTCGTGCAGCACCAGCACTTGGCCGGCGGTGCCACTGCCAGCGCCTATGCCGATGGTGTGGCAGCGCGGTAGCTCCAAAGTCAATGCGGCAGACAAAGCTGCGGGTACCATTTCTAGCACCAGCATGGTGGCGCCAGCGTCTTGCAGCTCGTGGGCGTGGCGTTTGAGCGTGGCGGCTGATTCGTCGGACTTGCCTTGCACGCGGTAGCCGCCCAAGGCATGTACGGTTTGCGGCGTCAACCCCAAATGGGCGCAGACGGGGATGCCGCGCTCGACCAAAAAATACACAATCTCGGTCGTCCAGCCGCCGCCTTCGAGCTTGACCATGTGCGCGCCGGCTTGCATCAGCACGCTGGCGCTGCGCAGCGCTTGCTCTTTGCTCTCGTGGTAAGTGCCAAAGGGCAAGTCGCTGATCAACCAGGTCGTGCCCTGTGCGCGGTGCAGGCCGCGCGTCACGCTCTCGGTGTGGTAGCGCATGGTTTCTAAACTTACACCTACTGTGCTGCTCAGGCCTTGGCAGACCATGCCCAAAGAGTCGCCGACCAAAATGCATTCCACGCCGGCAGCATCGGCCACGGCGGCAAAAGTGGCGTCATAGGCCGTCAACATGGTGATTTTTTCGCCCCGCTCGCGCATTTCTTGCAAACGCGGCAAACTCACAGGGCGGCGCTTAGCGGGTGTAGAAGCAGCGGGCAAAGTGCCGTAAGGCGTCACTTGGGTGGTAATGCTCATGGTGCGTCCAGTGCAAAGTTAGATTAAGCTCAATAAACTGCGAAAATGCAGAGTCTATCCAATATTTTGAGTAAGTGACCGTTATGACCAATTTGACTGCCGACTTCACCGCTGCCTCCATCCGAGATTTGGCAAAGGCCGATGTTGCACGCGCGCTGGCTGAAGACGTCAGCACAGGCGACTTGACGGCCTCCTTGATCGACCCCGCACGCCGTACCCACGCCCACATCTTGGCGCGTGAAAGCGCGGTGATCTGCGGCTCGGCTTGGGTGGAAGCGGCGATTTTGGGCTTAGACCCCAGCGCCAAGCTCAACTGGCTGGTCAAAGAAGGCGAGCGCTGCGAGGCCGACGACGTGGTGCTGCAAATTGAATGCTTGGCCGGCAAATTGCTCAGCGCCGAGCGCACAGCGCTGAACTTTTTGCAGCTGCTCAGCGCTGTGGCGACCAAAACGGCGGTTTACGTGGACGTTGTGAAGGGTACGAAGGCCAACATTGTTGATACCCGCAAAACCCTGCCCGGTCTGCGTTTGGCGCAAAAATACGCCGTGGCCTGTGGCGGCGGCACGAATCACCGCATTGGTTTGTACGACGCGGTGCTGATCAAAGAAAACCACATTGCGGCCGCTGGCGGCGTGCGTGCCGTCTTGGCCAAGGCGCAAGCCGCTGCGCCGCATGCCAAGTTCATTGAAATTGAAGTCGAAACGCTGACCCAGCTCACGGAAGCCTTGGACGCAGGTGCCAAAATGATTTTGCTGGACAACATGAGCGTGCCCACGCTGCGCAAAGCGGTGCTGATCAACGAAGGGCGTGCGATTCTAGAAATCTCTGGCGGCGTGACCTTGGACGGCCTGCGCACTCTGGCAGAAACTGGCGTTGACCGCATCTCCATTGGCACCTTGACCAAAGATGTCAAAGCGATTGATTTCTCGATGCGCTTTGAAGCGAACTAAAACCGAATGGCCTCCAATAAACCTCCGTTAAGCCTTTACAAAGCCTATTCACTTCATTGAATCTAGTTTTATGACAACCACCACCGCCAACGCCCATCTACACGAAATCAACGTCGAATACGAGCAACCGTCTTGCCCGACGCAAAAAGTCTGGGTCAAAGTGCCGGTTGAGCCGACGCCGTCTGAGCGCATGGCTTTGAAAGACCGCATCCGCAAACTGCTCAAAGAGCGTAACGCGGTGATGGTGTCGCACTACTACGTGCACCCCGACCTGCAGGACCT
>JAYVSU010000192.1:0-6697 GCA_043775055.1 Polaromonas sp. | reverse complement strand
CCCCGCCAGCCGCACCACCCCTTTGAGCCGGGTTTTCAAGGCATTTTTTGGGTTGTACATCGCGAGGATAGCCACAACACATGGTTGAACGTAAATCGCACCTAGATGCTGTCGCCGTGGCTTTGCTGGTGGGGTGCTGCCTTTTTTGGGGCGCGCAGCAGGTTTTGATCAAGGCCACTATTCCTGACTTACCGCCTATTTTTCAAGCCAGTCTCCGGTTTTTTGGCGCAACGTTGCTGCTCATGGCATGGTGCAAATATAGAAAGATACCGTTGTGGCAAGCGGATAAAAGTTTGCTCCCCGGCTTATTGGCAGGCGCGTTGTTTGCTGTGGAATTTGTCTGCATTTATGGCGGGCTCAAATACACCAGCGCGTCGCGGTTGACGGTGTTTGTGTATACCTCGCCATTTTGGGTGGCTGTACTCGTGCCTTTATGGGTACCAACTGAGAAGCTTGGCAAAGCGCAGTGGCTGGGCTTGTTGCTGGCTTTTTGCGGCGTGGCTTTGGCGCTTTTTGATGGTTTGGTCAACACAGTCGCCGGTCATTGGCGCGGCGACGTGTTGGCTCTAGCCGGTGGCTTGTTGTGGGGCTTAACGACAGTGGTGATTCGCGCCAGCGTCTTGGTTCGTTTGTCTGCCGAGAAATTGCTTTTTTACCAAGTGGCCATGGGCACACTTGTTTTACCGCTGGTGTCTTTGGCGTGGGGTGAAACTTGGACGCTGCAATGGACTGGTTTTGCACTTTCCTCCGTGTTGATTCAAACCGTGCTGGGTGCCTTCATCAGTTATTTGACTTGGATGTGGCTTTTGGGGCGCTACCCAGCTACCAAAATATCGGGCTTTGTGTTTTTAACGCCCGTATTCGCGTTGCTGATAGGCAGCGTTTGGCTGGGTGAGGCGGTGACCAAGCCTTTGATCTGCGGTTTGGTACTCGTCGCGGCAGGCATGTTGTTGGTAAATCGAAAGCGCTAAAACCAAAGACTTCAGGGTTTAATAGGGGTTTATGTATACATAAAACCCTTTAAATTAGTGTTTTATAGCCAATTTATACAAATTACTCTACAATTTGTATACATGAATGCTGTAAAACCTACTTTTCCACTTAACGCTTGGTATGCCGCTGCTTATGACGTCGAGGTTGGCCGCAAATTGTTAGCGCGGACGCTTTGCAATCAAAAGCTGGTGTTTTTCCGCAAAACAGACGGTTCAGTGGCCGCGCTTGAAGATGCTTGCTGGCACCGGCTGATGCCGCTCTCTTTGGGTCATTTGGACGGCGATGAGCTGACGTGCGGCTACCACGGCTTGGTTTATAACGCGCAGGGCCGTTGTACCCACATGCCTAGCCAAGAAACACTGAACCCCTCGGCCTGTGTACGCAGTTTCCCCGTCATTGAAAAGCATCGTTTTGTCTGGATTTGGCCCGGTGACCCCGCTAAAGCTGACCCTGCTTTGGTGCCCGATATGCACTGGAATGACGACCCCGCATGGGCGGGTGACGGCAAAATGATTCGGGTCAAATGCGACTACCGCTTGGTGGTGGATAATTTGATGGATCTGACGCACGAGACATTTGTGCATGGTTCCAGCATTGGCCAGCGTGCCGTTGCAGAAGCGCCTTTTGTCGCAACCCATGGTGACCGCACGGCTACTGTTACCCGATGGATGGAAAACATTGATGCACCACCCTTCTGGGCTGGGCAAATCAAGCATGCATTGGGTTACGCAGGCAAGATCGACCGCTGGCAGATCATCAAGTTTGAAGCGCCTTGTACGGTGAATATCGACGTAGGTGTTGCTGAAACGGGTACAGGCGCGATGCCAGTTGGCGGCAACAGCGGTGACCGTGCCACCAGTGTTCGCACACGCGGGGTCAATGGTTACGTGTTGAATACCATCACGCCAGAGACTGACAACACCTGTCTGTACTTCTGGGCTTTTGCACGCAACTACTGTATTGGCGAGCAGCGTTTGACGCACGAATTGCGAGAAGGGGTTGCGAACATCTTCCGTGAAGACGAAGTCGTGCTGGAAGCGCAACAACAAGCCATAGAAGACCGGCCAGGTCATACTTTTTACAACCTCAACATTGATGCGGGCTCCATGTGGGCGCGCCGCTTGATTGACGGGTTGGTAGACAAAGAAACTACCAGTGCCGCAAATAAGCCGATCATTCCGATTCGACTGATGGCCTGATTAGCTTAAAGAAAATAATATGCATGGAAAACGCTACTAAAATAATAGCAATAAAATCAATAAATACGCCGACTACAGTCAAAAATGATGTTGAAAATGCTTCTCAAAGTATACAACTGAAGGCGCAGCTGCGTTTACGTGAAATGATACTGGCTGGTGACGTGCCAGCGGGTGCGCGCATTGCGGAATTGGCGATTGTAGAAAAACTCGGTTTTTCGCGCACACCCATTCGCGCAGCTTTGGTCAAATTAGAGCAAGAAGGCTTGCTGGATGCCTTGCCCAACGGTGGTTATGCCGTCAAAACTTTTTCTGAGCGCGATGCGTCAGACGCTATTGAACTGCGCGGTACGTTGGAGGGTTTATCGGCACGTTTGGCGGCAGAGCTGGGTGTGACGCCAGCATTGCTGAGCGCTGCGTGTCTGTGTTTGCAAGCCATCGACCAAGTGCTCAGTCAATCTACGCTGAGCGACGAAGATTTTGCCAGTTACGTCACTTTGAATGAGCGTTTTCACGCTCTCTTGAGCGAGCTGTCTGGCAGCGCCGTGATTGCCAAAGAATTAGAGCGCGTATGCAGTCTGCCCTTTGCCTCGCCCAGCGGTTTTGTCGTGGTTCAAGCCAATACGCCCAAAGCCCGCGATATGCTGATCGTGGCACAAGACCAGCATTGGCAAGTGCTCGATGCGATTGAGCGCCGTGAAGGTTCACGTGCTGAGAGTTTGATGCGCGAGCACTCGCGTTTGGCGCAGCGTAACTTGCGTGAGGCGATTCAAAGCCAGCATTTAGAGCACATGCCAGGTGTTCGTCTTATTCGTCAAAGAAGCGCCTTATGAAAAATGCAGGCGATTGGACCGAGGCGCAGGTCTATGCGATGCGCGACGTGACGCCCACCGTGCGCGAATTCACACTCAAACCGAGTCAAGGCGCTCTGGTGTATCAGGCAGGCAGCCATATCCAAGTACAGCTACTGGCTGGCTTGGGCGCAGCAGCCAAGCCGCAAACCCGTTCTTACTCGCTGATTGGGCAACCCGAGAGCGAGTTTTATCGTATCGCAGTGAAGCGGCTTGAGGATGGGCGCGGCGGTTCCATGGCCATGTGGCGTTTGGCTGTGGGTGAGCGCTTGCGTATCAGCGAACCGCAAAACTACTTCGCTTTGGATTTGAATGCCCCCGCTTATTTGCTGGTAGCTGGGGGTATTGGCGTGACACCTTTGGTCGGCATGGCGCAACTGCTGGCGAAGCGTGGTGCGGATGTTCGCATGATTTTTGGTGCTAAAACCGATGCAGAGCTGGCTTATCACACTGATTTAAAGGCCGCCTTGTCAGCAGCTTTGCAGGTGGCGGTGGCTGAACGCGGTGAAAAAGTTGATTTTCAGGCTGAAATTGCCAATTTGCCTGTTGGTGGGCAAATGATGGTTTGCGGCCCGGTGCCCATGCTGGATGCCGCTCGGCATGCGTGGGCGGCGTCAGAACGGCCTTTGGCAGACTTGCGGTATGAGACGTTTGGTAGCAGTGGGCAATTTGCGCCAGAGGCATTTCGCGTCAAGATTCCAAGACATGCACTTGATCTCATGGTTCCCGCTCATGCAAGTCTGCTCGAGACGCTGGAGTCAGCAGGGTTACAAGCCATGTTTGGCTGCCGCCGTGGCGAGTGCGGGTTGTGTGCGATGGATGTGCAGTCAATCAACGGTGAGATTGATCACCGCGATGTCTTTCTGAGCGACGAAGAAAAGGAAGGCAATCAGCGCATCTGCGTCTGTGTTTCTCGTGTTGTAGGGGAAATCACTCTCGATTCTGCCTACCGATCTGATGCATGATAACTTCCAGTGTTTGGCGACAATATCTATTTACAAAATTAGGAGACTCTGAATGAAAAAAAGAATATTTTTAACGACATCCGCCTTGGCGGTGGCTTCATTGGTGTCAGGCGTCGTCTTGGCGCAAGACAATACTTTCAAAATTGGTCTGATTTTGCCCATGACAGGGCAGCAAGCCAGCACAGGTCGTCAAATCGAGGCTGCTGCAAGGCTGTATATGACGCAAAACGGCGACACGGTCGCTGGCAAGAAAATCGAATTGATAGTCAAAGATGACACCAGTGTGCCGGATGTGACCAAGCGTTTGGCGCAAGAACTGGTCGTCAACGATAAGGTCAATGTGCTTGCAGGTTTTGGCATCACGCCATCGGCTTTGGCCACTGCGCCGATTGCGACGCAGTCAAAAACGCCGCAAGTGGTCATGGCTGCTGCGACATCAAGTATCACGCAGGCATCACCCTACATTGTCCGTACCAGTTTCACGTTGCCCCAAGCGGCCGTCGGACTGGCTGATTGGGCGCCTAAAAATAGCATCAAAAAAGTGGTGACCTTGGTGAGTGACTATGGCCCTGGTATCGACGCAGAGAAGTATTTCAAAGAGCGCTTTACTTTCAACGGTGGACAGGTCACAGAATCTTTGCGTGTACCTTTACGCAACCCAGACTTTGCGCCGTTTTTGCAAAAAGTACGTGATTTGAAGCCGGATGCTTTGTTTGTATTTGTACCCTCGGGTGCGGGGGCTGCTGTGATGAAGCAGTTTTTAGAGCGTGGCATGGACAAAGCGGGTATCAAACTCATTGGTACTGGCGATGTCACGGATGATGATCAATTGAACGACATGGGCGATGGCGCACTGGGCGTGGTGACATCGCATCATTACTCGACGGCGCATCCATCAGCAACCAATAAAAAATTCGTTGAAGCATTCGGTAAAGCCAACAAAGGTTTGCGTCCCAACTTCATGGCCGTGGGTGGCTACGATGGCATGCGCGTGATTTACGAAGCGCTCCGAGCGACCAAAGGTCAGGGGGGGGGTGACGCTTTGCTGGCAGCGATGAAAGGGCAGATTTTTGAAAGCCCACGTGGCCCGATGTTCATTGACGCACAAACCCGTGATGTGGTGCAAAACATCTACTTGCGCAAAGTCGAGAAAAAAGACGGACAACTTTATAACGTGGAATTTGATGTAATCAAAGACGTTAAAGACCCTGGTAAAAATAAGTAAGTCGACAGACGCAATAGAGATTTTTTAATTCGTCTCTATCCAGCAATGGGATGAGACGATTTAGATAACCAAATACATGCTCACCATACTTTTTGATGGCATTGCTTACGGCATGCTGTTGTTTATTCTTGCCGTAGGCTTGGCGGTGACGATGGGGTTGATGAACTTCATCAACCTAGCGCATGGCGCTTTTGCCATGGTCGGTGGCTATATCACCGTCTTACTGATGCAAAAGGCTGGTGTCCCGTTTTTGCTGTGTTTGCCACTGGCTTTTTTGGGCTCAGCGTTATTGGGAGGTGTCTTAGAGCGCACCTTGTACCGTCCGCTGTATAGCAAGCCGCATTTAGATCAAGTGCTTTTTTCAATTGGCTTGACCTTCATGGCTGTTGCCAGTGCCGACTACTTCATTGGTTCTACACAGCAAATCATTCAGTTACCTGAGTGGCTCAAGGGTCGCACGGAGTTGGGCGAGGGTGCCTGGATGTTGGGCATGGGTCACTATCGCCTGTTCATCATTGCCGTTTGTACTGCATTGACGGTGGGTTTGCAATATATCTTGGCGAAGACGCGATTTGGTAGCCGCTTGCGAGCGTCAGTGGATGACCAACGAGTGGCGGCAGGTTTGGGCATTAACGTCAACATGGTTTTTCTGTCTACTTTTGCTGTGGGCTCAGGGTTGGCCGGTTTGGGTGGCGCCTTGGGCGCAGAAGTATTGGGCTTAGATCCAACTTTCCCGCTGAAATTCATGATCTACTTCTTAATTGTGGTTGCCGTGGGCGGGACCTCGAGCATCACGGGCCCATTGCTCGCGGCTTTGTTGCTGGGTATTGCCGATGTGGCTGGCAAATATTACGTCCCAAAATTGGGTGCATTCATTGTGTACAGCTTGATGATTGCCATCCTGATTTGGCGTCCGCAAGGCTTGTTTGTCCGCCAAGGAGGCAAGTCGTGATGCATGCTCAAGATGTTCTGAAGATTGATCGCCGCTGGAAGCCTTGGGAGCTCGCATTTTGGGTGCTGGCACTGGCGTCACCTTTTTTGCTGCCAACGCATGCGCTCATCATCAATGAGATTGCTGTCGTTGCACTTTTTGCCGTATCGTTGGACTTAATCTTGGGCTATACCGGGATTGTGTCATTGGGGCATGCTGCATTTTTTGGTATGGGTGCTTATGTTGCTGCCTTGTTTGCTAAGCTGGTAATGCCTGACCCGCTGACTGGGCTTTTGGTTGCTATTGCCGTCACCACAGTTTTGGGCGCCATTTGCAGCTTGACGATTATGCGCGGCAGTGACTTAACGCGTCTGATGGTCACTTTGGGTGTAGGACTGATTTTGATGGAGCTAGCCAACAAACTTGACTGGCTTACTGGCGGCGCAGATGGGCTGCAGGGCGTGGTGATGGGGCCGCTTCTTGGGAAATTTGAGTTTGACCTAGCCGGCCGTACATCTGCGGTGTATTCATTGACT
>JAYVSU010000191.1:0-13968 GCA_043775055.1 Polaromonas sp. | reverse complement strand
GCGTTTCTACCGCTTCCAAATAGCGCACATTGCGGCGAAACGGAATAAAGCCACCCATGTCAAAAGCATACGGTTCACCCGGCTCGACAATACCGAACGAGACGAAGGACTGACATTTTTCTTTGCCGCCCATGGAGGTCGTGGGCGCGTAGTAGGCCACCAAATCGCCAGGCCGCACCCGTTTGATGGGTGCGAGTTTGCCGTGGCAGACCTGCATGAAGCCAGGCGTCATCTCATCCCGCCCCCTGCGGGCATGGTCAGCGCTAGCCACGGCGATCCAGTTTTGACGAGATGAGGTGCTCATAGCCGTACTTTAACCGAGTGAATGCAGGCCAATTTTGTTACCGTCCAAGTCAAACATGCAGGCAATAAAGCCCAGACCCGGCGGCAAGGCGGTGCGCGGCATGGCCACGCGGCCACCTGCTGCGATGACGCGCTGCAGCAAGCTGTCAATGGTGTACGGTGCGCAATCCAAATAAACCAGCACGCCACTGCCTATGCCCACAGCCGTTACTGGTGCGGATGGCCCGCACATCAGCGCCCCACCTACGCCACCCGCAGCTTCGTCATACGGAAAAACCGCGCCTTCGCTCGGCCCCATGTTTTCAGGGCGCAAAGTGCACTGCAGCACCGCTTCATAAAACTGCTGGGCTTTAGCCAGATTCAAGGTTGGGATTTCAAACCAGCTGATAGCGTTTTGCATAAAAATACTCCTGTGTGTTAGTGGAGCCTTGAGTATGCAAAGAGCCTGCTGACAGCGTGGTGTCAGTAGGGTTCTAAAAACTCAATCTACGCAAACTCTCAAACCGCCGCTGTTCTTTCGTTATCGGGTCCAACCATTCAATCGACTTGGCTAGCAGTTGCAGCGGGTGGTCATAGTCGATTTGGCCTTCTGGCGTGAGCACGGGGTAGATACCATCGCCTAGAATCGGCATACCTAGCGCGTGCATGTGGACGCGCAGTTGGTGGCGTTTGCCGGTCACGGGCTTAAGTTGGTAGCGGGCTAAATTCTCTTTAACTTCAAGGACTTGAATGTGGGTGAGGGCGTTGGGGCTACCTTTAACTTCACACTGCGTCATGAAGCCTCTGCCCTCAGACTTGTCTTCTTCAATGCGGCTTTCTCGTGTCAACGGAAAAACCAATTCTGACCGCCAAGGCGCAATCGCTTCGTAGGTTTTACGCACGGCGCGGTCGCGGAACAGGGCTTGGTAGGCGTCGCGGGTGGCGGGTTGGACGGAGAACAGCACCAGCCCAGCTGTGTCGCGGTCGATACGGTGGATGGGGACAAGGGTGTCAATGCCGAGTTTACGTTTCAAGCGCACCAGCACAGTTTCCTGCAGATACTTGCCAGACGGCGTGACAGGCAGAAAGTGCGGTTTGTCGACGACGATGAGGTGATCGTCTTGATGCAATATCACTTCGTCGAACGGAATGTGGGGTTCTGCTTCCAGGTCGCGATAGTAGTAGACGCGGATGTGGCCTTGGTAGGGGCGATCTGGGGTGACGGGTACGCCAAATTCGTCTTCCACATCGCCATCGGCCATGCGTTGCAACCAAGTGCTACGGGGGATGGCGGGGAAGCGCTCAGTGAGGAAGTCGGTGATGGTTCGCCATCGGGACAATTCGTCTTTGGGCAAGCCCACGACGCTGGGACCGACGCCGTTTTTGGTCGCTAGCACCGTGCAATATCAACTAGGACGGGCTGTCGGAGCGGCGTTGCTGCACAGGCCGTTTTTGCTCGCGCAACATAAACAGGTATAGACCTTCGACTTTTTCCCGCGCCCACGGTGTTTTACGCAAAAACTTCAGGCTGGACGGGATGCTGGGGTCGAGCACGAAGCTACGAATATGGATGCGCTGACCCAAGTCGTCCCACCCGTAGTGGGCGACGAGGGCGGTCACCATAGCTTCCAAGGTGACACCGTGCAGCGGGTTACGCACCTGCATAGCTTGAGGTGTGGGCACTTTGTCCGGCTGCTCAGTCGATGTCAAAGGCTGCTCCTCAACCACTTAAAATGTGCTTATTTTTTAGGCAGTTTGGCCGCTTTGCCACGCAAAAGCACTTGCGTTACTACGGTCGGACGCACGGCGTCTGTGGAAATTGCTTTCGGTGGAGACAAGTCTTTTTTTGGTTTTTTAACCATTTTTTGAGAGCCGAGACCTTTTGCCATGATTTTTCTCCTGTGTTTTTTAAAACTGTTTGCAGCAATCAAGCTGGAAGCTAAATTGTGTAGGTATTATCTAGCCTATCGCTGTGATAAATCATCTTTCGCAAGCCAGAACAGCCCTTTTTAACGCAACTTTTTCAATTTTACGATGCAAAACTACACCGTTCGCCCCGCCACCTTGGGCGATGTGCCCGCCATCGCAGCCATCCACATCCGCGCTTGGCAAATGGCCTACGCTGGCTACATGGCCGACGAGCACTTAGAAAACCTCTCCGCCGAAAAACGCCAAGACCTGTGGCGCGACGCCATCGAGTACGCCGAGCCGCAAGTTTATGTGGCGATGGGGTCGACCAAAACCGGTGAAAAAGTCGTCGGTTTTGTTGGCTTTGACCGCTCCCGCGATGCGAAAACCAAGTCGACAACGGGTGAAATCTGGTCTATTTACGTCGACCCTGAGTACCAAGGCACGGGCGCCGGCCTAGCCTTATGGGATGCTGCCCGCGAAGGCCTGCAAGAAGAAGAATGCACAGACGTGACCATCTGGCTGTTGTTATGTAACGAGCAAGCGCTGCAATTCTTTGACACTGCAGGCTTCAAACGCGAAATGAACACCATCAAAACCGTCGAAGTCGGCGGCGCGAAGTTGGAAGAGATTCGCTTAAAACGCTCTTCAGCGTAGTCTGAGTTGAAGTTTAGTACTATTAAAAATATAGCAAACTATTGGATAAATATGCTGGCTAGAGGCAAAAATAGCCTCCAAACTGGCTTCAATCTGTTCCATAACCAATTTTGAGGCTTAAATCGCTTTGCGGGCAGGCGACGCAGGTCAAAATCAGGCCGGCTTGTTTTTCTTCCAAACTCAAGCCCGGCCAGTCGATTTTGTAGCTGACTTGGCCGCTTTGTAGGCTGCAGACGCAGGTGCGGCAGGTGCCGTTGCGGCAGGAGCTGGGCAAATAGACGTTGGCTAAGAGTGCGGATTCAAGCACAGTCAAGTCGCTGCTGGCTTCAAATTCAACGCCCTCGGGTTCAATCCTGACTTTGAAGGTTTGGCTGTGAGCTGAGCTGGCAGTTGACATGTTGGGCAGCAAATGGTGATAGGTTGTAGACTCGAAGACTGGCTGATTTCAGCTTACCTAGCCATCAATTCAACAAAGGATACCCCATGTCAGTTTCTATGTACGCCGCTTCCGTCCCTGTTTTTAAGCAAATGTTGGGTGGTTTGAGCAACTTTTTGGCCAAGGCTGAAGCGCACGCCACGGCTAAAAACATCGCGCCAGAGGTGTTGCTGCAGTCACGTTTGTTTCCAGATATGTTTGACTTGAAGCGCCAAGTGCTAATCGCTTGCGACTTTGCCAAGGGTACGTGCGCACGTTTGGGCGGTGTTGAAGTGCCAAGCTATGAAGACAAAGAAGTCACTTTTGCCGACGTGCAAGCGCGCATCGCCAAAACCGTGGCTTTTATCGACAGCATTCCTGCGGCCAGCATTGATGGCTCAGAAGCGCGCGTTATTGTTACCGGCCCGGGCACGCCGCGTGAAAAAACTTTTGCCGGCCAAGCGTATTTGCTCACTTATGCGATTCCGCATTTTTTCTTCCACACCACCACGGCTTATGCCATTCTTCGCCATAACGGGGTGGAGATTGGTAAGAAAGACTTTATCGGCGCGTGAACTGAATCCTAGCTTTGCTAATAAATCTAGTCATTTCCGCGAAGGTGAGAATCCGTAAGCGACAGCGTGGATTCCCGCCTTCGCGGGAATGACGGAGTCAGCTTGGTATTGGAATATTCAGTTTGACTATTTTGCTTGCCCCGATGGAGGGGCTCTTGGACTTTGTGCTGCGCGACATCCTCACTCGTGTGGGTGGGGTGGACAGGTGCGTCTCAGAGTTCATTCGGGTGACCAACACACTCTTGCCTGACAAGGTCTTTACCCGTTACGTGCCCGAGCTGTTGAACGGCGGCCGCACCTTGTCTGGCGTACCCGTACGGGCGCAGTTATTGGGTTCAGACCCTGCTTGTTTGGCGGACAATGCCGCTGCTTTGGCAAGACTTGGCCCAGAGGGGATTGACCTTAATTTCGGTTGCCCCGCCAAAGTGGTGAACCGCCATGGTGGCGGCGCAGCACTGCTGGATGAGCCAGAGCTGGTCGCCAAAATCGTGGCTGCTGTGCGCCGCGCTGTGCCTGCGCACATGCCAGTTTCCGCCAAAATGCGACTGGGTTTTAACGATGACAGCCGCGCCGAGGAGTGTGCGATAGCCATTGCCGAGAGCGGCGCGAGCGAGCTGGTCGTCCATGCGCGTACCAAGGCAGATGGCTACCGCCCGCCGGCTTATTGGGCACGGATTGCGGATGTGCGAGCGGTGATCAGCATCCCCGTGGTCGCCAACGGTGAGATTTGGAATACCGAAGACGCCAGACGTTGCCGTGAGCTGTCCGGCTGCGACATGCTGATGGTGGGGCGCGGCATGGTGACTGACCCAGGTTTGGCATTGGCGATTCAAGCCATGAACTCGCCAAACGAGCCTGCCGTGACCGACTGGGACAGCCTGCTCCCCTTGATTTACGAATTTTGGGTGTTGGTCTGCGCGGGTTTAGAGATCCGGCAGCAAACAGGCCGGCTCAAACAGTGGCTCAACTTTTTACGCCGTAAATACCCTGAGGCCGAGGTGGCTTACCAAGCCGTGCGCACGTTTCATGACCCCCATCTGGCTGACCAATGGTTTGCTGCTCAGGGCTTCACTCAGGGTTTTACGCAGGGTTTTACGCAGGATTTTACGCAGGTGAGCTTGCCTAAGTTCACAGCGTAAACAAGGCTTCAAAACCATCTACAGGTTCAAAGCGTTTATTGCGGTAACACAAGCGTGTCGGCCCTGGCAGCGCACGTTGGCGTACTGAGTGGTCAGCATCGCCCGGGTAGGTGATGACGCGCATGCCATCCAAGTCAAACGGTTCAGGTTGAATCACCGGTGGTTTGCCACTGCGGGCTTGGTCTAACACGCTGGCGACGCTGTTATGCCGTGACAAGTGCACCAAGCTCATGATTTGCGGTGGTGCCAGCTCAATGTCTTTGTTCCAGTATTGTTCTAAGGCGGCACGCGGTTGTAGCCACACGCTCTCAGTCGCTTCATGGTTGTCGTGTTGCGCGGTTTGGTGCAAGGGCACGCCGGCTACGAAGAAGCGTGTGTCAAAGCGTTTGTGCGAAACGGAGGCCATTTTTGGGGTGATCCAGCGCGACCACGGCAGCACACTTTGAGTTTGCAGACGTAAGGCCAGTTTGGCCAGCATCGCATCAAAACGCATACCGTCACGCAGCATGGCGGCGGCATCTGCTGTGGAGGCCACCGAGACACCGTGCGCAAACAGCACGCCAGATTCTTCAAACACTTCACGCAAAGCGGCTACATACAAACCAGCGGCGTTGAGTTCGGCAAGCTCAGGCTCGTTCAGTGCAGCATGGAGCGCTTGGGGCGATTGGTCTAGGTGACTGTGCATGTCCAACTGTGCATCGCTGGCATCTACTTTGCCACCGGGGAACACGTAAGCGCCGCCCAGCACGTCTGACAAACCATGCCGCTTGAGCAAAAAGACCTCCATGCCGGCAGGTGCGTCGCGCAGCATGACGACGGTGGCTGCATCGCGTACGGGGGTGGTGATTTCTTGGTGATTGAGTTCCATGGTGTCTTTCAGGCGACTTTAGGCTTCTGGATTGGGTGACTGGGAGACTGACTTAGGGCAGTTCTGTATTAGAGTATGTTATTGAGTTTTAACTGTCTATATTTTTGTAAGAAAGCCAAACCATGTCTGTTGAAGGAATTGATTTTAAAGGTCGTGTTGCTATTGTGACGGGTGCGGGCGGCGGTTTGGGTCGCCAACATGCCTTGGCTCTGGCTGCGCGTGGCGCCAAAGTGGTGGTTAACGATTTGGGCGGTGCTCGGGACGGGGCTGCGGGTACAGGCTCGGTCACGGCGGCGCAAGCAGTGGTGGATGAAATCAAAGCTGCTGGTGGCGAGGCGATGGCCAATGGCGCTTCAGTCACCGATTTTGCCGCCGTGCAAGACATGGTGGCGCAGGCGATGAAGGCTTGGGGCCGCGTCGATATTTTGGTCAACAACGCCGGCATTTTGCGCGACAAAAGCTTTGCCAAAATGGAGATTGCCGACTTTGCCTTGGTGGTGGATGTGCATTTGATGGGCGCAGTCAATTGCACCAAGGCGGTTTGGGACATCATGAACACGCAAAAATACGGCCGGATTGTGATGACGACGTCCTCTAGCGGCTTGTATGGTAATTTTGGCCAATCAAACTACGGCGCGGCCAAAATGGCTTTGGTGGGCTTGATGCAAACTTTGTCCATTGAAGGTGCTAAAAACGACATCCGTGTGAATTGCCTAGCCCCAACTGCTGCGACGCGTATGACCGAGGGTTTGATGTCAGAAGCGGTGCTTGCCGCTTTGAAGCCAGAAGCCGTGGTACCCGCCATGCTGGTGATGGTGGCCGAAAACGCGCCCACACGGACGATTTTGTGCGCCGGTGCAGGTACGTTTGAGGCTGCACACATCACGCTTACACAAGGCGCATGGGTGGGTATGGACGCCACTGCGCCCGAACAGCTGGCGGCGCGTTTGGCAGAAATTACGAATCGCGAAGGTGAGGCCGTGCCCTTGAGTGGTTCCGCGCAGGGCACCAATGAAGTGACAAAATTTATGGCAAATAACAAATAATCGAAAAGTAGGTTGATTGAAAACACTCAACATCATCGGCGGCGGCAGGGTTGGACGCAGTTTGGCCAAGCTATGGCATGACCATGGCACCTTTGTGATTCAAGATGTGTTGACGCGGTCTGCGCAGAGTGCGGATGAGGCGGTGCAGTTTATCGGAGCGGGTCGTGCGGTCACTTTAATGCAAGAAATGCGCACAGCAGATGTATGGATGCTGGCTGTGCCAGATAGCCACATCAAAAAAGTTGCTTTGGGGCTATCAAATACAACTGTAGCCGGTGTATTTATTGCCTTAAATGCTATTATTTTTCATTGTAGTGGCACTTTGGATTCAGGCTTGCTTGCTCCATTACGCGATGTGGGTTGTCGATTAGCCAGTGCCCATTGCATTTTGAGCTTCAGCGCGCCTGCGACGGCCGTTGCCCAATTTGCGGGTACGCCATGCGCTCTAGAAGGCGATGCTGTTGCTAAGCAGACTTTGCAATCAGCTTTTGAAAAGATTGGTGCAAACTGCTTTGACTTGGCTCCAAAAGATAAAGTCCTATACCACGCAGCGGCTGTTTTTGCGACTAATTTTTTACCGGTCTTGCAAGTCGTCGCTGCCGATTTATGGCAAAGTACGGGCATGCCCCAGGCATGGATAGCACCTTTAAACGCATCGCTGCTACAAAATGCAGTGCAAAACATCGCAAAGCAAGGCGCGGCCAAAGCCTTGACGGGGCCTGCTGCGCGAGGCGATACTGAATTGGTCGCTTTGCAAGCGAAAGCTGTGACTGCTTGGAACCCCCAGGCTAGTGCAGCCTATGACGCGCTGAGTCAACTGGCTGCTCAGATTGCGAAGCACAGCAAGATCATTGGGTAAAAATTTTTTAAAAGAAGTCAAAAGGAAATCTCAGCATGAACACCGCACAAGTTTCTACAGTTTTGTATGCAGAGCATGGCGCAGTTGCGATGGTGACCTTGAACAGGCCAGCGTCACTGAACAGCTTTACCCGCCAAATGCATCAAGATTTGTGGGCGGCGATGGATCAGGCGGAAGCAAACCCCGTGATTCGTGCGTTGGTCATTACTGGAGCAGGCCGCGCTTTTTGTGCAGGAGCAGACTTGGCTGAATTTGATTTTGAGCCAGGTACAGGCTCAGATGCGGCGGCGAACCTGGCTGATTTGATTCGCCGTGCAGACCCCGGCCCGGTGATCGACCAAGCTTTCAACCCGACAGCGCGCCGCTTACAAAATTTGCGCGTGCCAACGATAGCCGCTGTGAATGGCGTCGCTGCAGGCGCTGGCGCATCCTTGGTGATGAGTTGCGACATGGCCATTGCTGCGCCAGTGGCGAGTTTTATCCAAGCTTTCAGCAAAATTGGTTTGATCCCCGATGCGGGAGGAAGTTGGTTTTTGCCACAACGACTGGGGCTGGCTCGGGCGATGGGCTTGGCCATGACTGGGGACAAACTCAGCGCGGCACAGGCCAAAGAATGGGGCATGATTTGGGATGTGGCAGACGACTGCGTTGCGGCTGCCACTGAGTTAGCGCAGCGCTTGGCTGATATGCCAACGACAGCTTTGGTGGCAACGCGTCATTTGTTGCGTGATGCTTCAACCCGCACTTTGAACCAACAGCTAGATGCCGAGCGAGACACCCAATCTAACATGGGACGTACCCATGATTACATTGAAGGCGTGATGGCGTTTAGGCAAAAAAGAGCGCCTCAATTTAAAGGCGCTTGAGTCCGCAAGTTTGTTCAGGCGGATGCTTGACCTTGCTCCGCGATTGCTTTTTCCCAAACGCGATGTGAGATGTGGCTACTGAGTTTGGTGAGCGTTCGTTCAATAAATTCGGGGTGAATTTCATGACCGATGAAAGGTAGGACTTCAGCGGTTACATCACCACCTAAGTCCCGCACTTGGTGAGCCGCATTGACGGTATGGCTATAGGGAATCACAGGGTCATCTTTACCGTGCAACAGGTGCAGGGTGACATGTTCTGCCGCTTCAGTTGGGAGCGTGGCAAAGCGCCCCGCGATAGACAGCATCCGGCCAAATAGCGGATCGCTTAATTTGCTGGCTTCTAGCGCCATGATGGCACCCTGAGAGAAGCCTATCAAAGCCGTCGCAGCGATAGGCACGCCACTGAGTTTTTGCCAATATTTCACGCAGGCCACAAAATCTGGCATGGCCGCGTCAACACGTCTTTGGCGATTATCTTCAGTCACGCCTTTAACGCTAAACCATTCATATCCGGTAGATGAGGGTGCTAAATCAGTCGTAGGTGTCGGTGCATTGACAGAGACGACCATAGCGTCGGGAAAGGCGGTGGCTAAATGCTCGCCTACAGGCAGCATGGATGTGGCATTGCTTCCCCAGCCGTGAAACAGCAAAATGAGCTGCTTGGCTGGGACTGATGGTTTTTGAATGATGATGGGATGGTCTGTCATGGGGTGTCAGTGGAAATCAGTCAATTAGGCTTGAAGCGGAGTGTCGCGTTGAGAATAGCTTGTTCTTTTGACAGATTAGTCTAGTCGGGATTGTCTTGAAACTGCGCCTGTTGTCACCAAATATGACAATATTGAACGTGAGTGCAGTACGGATTTGTCTACGTTTTATCGTTTGAATCCGTTACGAGAACAGTCTTTTAAATAGTGGCAAAAGCCGAACATACAAGGTATGAAATGAACAATAACGCAAAACTTGGTATGTTGAAGCTGCCAATATTGAAGCTGACAAATCGTAAATTGACGGTAACAACGCTGTCCGTGAGCTTGTTCATGCTCTTGGTTGGTTACAACAATGCGGCTCGCAGCAATGAAGTGGGTACAGAGTTGGCACCAGTTGCCGCACCGGTTTTTAGATCCGCCGCGATGGATGCCATACAGGCCATTGATTTTGATTGGCAAGACAGCGGCCGTCAACGCGCTGTACCGGTGCGTTTGTACTTGCCGGCAAACACTGGCAAATCTGGTGCTGTAGTTCCTTTGATCGTGTTTTCGCACGGTTTGGGCGGCTCACGTAACGGTTACCAATATCTAGGCCGCTTTTGGGCCAGTCATGGCTATGCCAGCATGCATGTGCAGCACATTGGCAGTGACAACCAACTCTGGCGCGGCAACCCTTTTTATCTGACCACGCGTCTCAAAGATGCTGCGCAAGACTCAGAAGCGGTTGCACGTGCCAAGGATGTGAGCTTTGCACTGACAGAGTTGTTGGCACAGCCGTCATTGGCAGGGCGGCTTGATGCCAATCGCATCGTCGCTGCTGGGCACTCCTACGGTGCCAACACCACCATGCTGCTGGCTGGCGCGGCGGTGCCAGGCAAGGGGGCGAAGGGTGAAATGCTGAACTTGCGTGACCCGCGTATCAAAGCTGCGATGTTGCTCTCTGCGCCGCCGTTTTATGGCTTTAGCAATCCTGCGCTGATTTTGGGTGGTATTGCCTTGCCGACCCTGCACATCACCGCGACGGGGGACGATATTCTCGTTCCGGGCTACGGCTCTGGCTTTGAAGACCGCATCAAAGTGTTTGATGCCATGGGCGACCCACGTAAGACGTTGGTGGTTTTTGAAGGCGGTTCGCACAGCATTTTTACCGACCGTGCAGGTACGGGTGGTGTGGAGCTGAACCCTAAAGTCAAGGCGGCCACACAAGCGCTGTCGTTGGCATTTTTGCGCCAAACCTTGGGTGGTGAGGCGACTGCGCTGAGCGAGTGGCGACCGCAGTTTGCTGATTTGGTCGCCAAGTTTGTCAGCCCATTAAAGTGATTCAGTATTGAGCGTATTCGAATTTGCCTGTTTTTAATCATTTTAGTCATTTTTAGGGTAAAATAGAGCGTAGCCGGCATGATATATGCCTTTTTAGCTATAAAAATAATAGCATATTAGAAGGTTTTTAAAAGATGGCCATTCAATGGTTCCCCGGTCACATGAACGTGACCAAGCAAGCCATCGGCGAGCGCATCAAAGACATTGACGTCGTGGTTGAATTGCTCGATGCGCGCTTGCCTGCTTCCAGTGCCAACCCGATGTTGGCTGAGCTAACCGGCAGCAAGCCCACCCTCAAAGTCCTCAACAAACAAGATTTGGCGGACCCAGAGCGCACTGCGCAGTGGTTGGCACATTACAACGCCTTGCCAAACACCCGCGCCATCCCGTTGGCCGCGACTGACGCCGCCCCTGCCAAAGCCCTCGCAAAAGCCTGCAAAGAACTGGCCCCTCTGCGCGGCGGAAATATCAAACCCCTGCGTGTGCTGATTTGCGGCATCCCCAACGTGGGCAAATCCACCCTGATCAACACCATGACAGGCCGCCGCTTCACCAAAACCGGTGATGAAGCGGGGGTGACCAAAATAGAGCAACGCATCACGTTGGCAGATGATTTTTACCTCTATGACACCCCGGGCATGCTGTGGCCACGGATTATTGTTGAGAAAAGTGGCTACAACTTGGCGGCCAGCGGCGCGATAGGGCGCAACGCATTTCAAGAAGAAGATGTGGCCTTGGAACTGATTAATTACCTCATCCAGCATTACCCGCAGCAGCTCGAGGCGCGCTACAAGCTCGACCCAGTAGCAGATCAAACCGATGAGCAAGTGTTAGAGGCGATTGGTAAAAAGCGCGGCGCACTGCTCGGTAAAGGCAAAGTCAACCTGCAAAAGGCAGCTGAAATCGTGATTTTTGATTTCCGCACGGCCAGCATTGGCCACATTACACTGGAGACGCCTGAAGAGTTTGCCCAGTGGTTGGCGGTGGGCGAGAAGGTGGATGCAGAGCGGCAAGTCAAAAAAGATGCGATTGAGCTAGACCGTAAGATTCGGTTTAAGAAAATCCCACGGCCCTCGAAGCGTAAGATTGATTGATGTAGTCGTGTTCAGTCACGTCTGCGTCTAGAACGCATCAAGACACTCGATATGATTTTTCCTAAAAAGAGGAGACAACAATGGGTTTAAAAAAATCATGGGTGTTGAACAAGGCGTTTGTAGCCACAGCCATAGCCACAGCCACAGGTCTATTGACAGGCTGTAGCGCAATTCCAGTAGCGCCGACAGCTGTAAGTGCTGCTGCATCAACTTCAAATGCACCGGCAACCGATCCCGCTGTGGTCGGTGAATATCGCGTTGGTTCAGGTTATCTCAAAGGCTATTTGAATGCAGCAGAAATGCCTGACAGTTTGGCTTTACTGCCCCTGCCTCCAGCTGTAAATTCTGCAGCTCTTGCTGCAGATACGGCTACCTTTCATGCGACCAAAGCATCACGCTCTGGGGTGCGTGGGCAAATGGCATTTGATGACAACAACCTCAAATTTCCTGCTGCAGCCAGTGTTTTTAGCTGCGCGATGGGATTGCCCATTTCGCAAGAAGCTACGCCGCACATCAATATGCTGCTGCGTCGCACCTTGGTTGATGCGGGATTGTCAACTTACAAAGCGAAAGATCACTATAAGCGTATACGGCCATTTGCCACTTTCAACGAGTCCACTTGCGCACCTAAAGAAGATGCGGCTTTAGCCAAAGACGGCGCGTATCCATCTGGGCACGCTGCCCTAGGTTGGGCATGGGCTTTGGTTTTGGCGGAAGTCTCACCCGAGCGGGCAGATGCCATTTTGCAACGCGGCCATGCATTTGGTCAAAGCCGCGTCATTTGTGGGGCGCACTGGCAAAGCGATGTGAATGCAGGCCGCCAAGTGGGCAGCGCGGCTGTTGCCAAGCAACACGCCAACCCTGTCTTTGCAGCGCAAATGACTGCGGCTAAGCAAGAAGCGTTGCAAATACGGGCTGCAATGGCGAAAGCTGGGTCTGTTGCGGTCAACAACGCTACCAATTGTGTCGCAGAAGCAGTAGCATTAAAAGTCGATGAAAATAAATAAAAAGAGTAGGTGGCCGACGTATTTATTGGCTGTTTAGCTATTAAATGAATAGCTATAAATTCAATAAAAGTGTGACATCTTCTAGCCAATAATTCACGGCAGTGTAGTAACCTTCCCACACGCAGCCGTTGCAGCCGCGCCCACAGCACGTAGTGGGTTGGGGCGGCAAGGCCCGCAATTCGATGCCACAGGACAGCGCACGCTGTTGTAACGCATGAATTTGGGTGGTGTTATCTATAACTTGGGTCATTAAACCAATTAACGAACCAGCAATACCGGCGTTTTGCAGTGTGCAAGCACCTGAGTCGCAACCGATCCCATCACCAAGTTAACCAATGCGCCGTGTCCGTGCGAACCCATGATGAGCATGTCAAACTTGCCAGAGTCAGCAAATTTACCAATGGTTTCACCAACATGGCCGACCTTGCAGACGCACTTAGCAGTGATGCCATGGCGGACTAAAAATTTGTCAACTGGACTGATAATTTTTTCAGATTCATCTTTGTAGTAATTCTCTACAACGTCTTTGCCAACTGCAACGCGAGCCCTAGACGGCACAGCCAGTTGAACAGTCAGTACCGTGTAGTCATTATTAGGGTTAAACAGCGAATCATGCGTTGCCAAATACGCGAGCATTTTTTTTGTATAACTGCTCCCGTCAACAGCTAAAAGAATTTTCATCGTGTGCTCCTATTCAGGTTTCAATATGTTGATTTAGTATAGGTATCTAGAACCGAGTCATGTTGTTTTATATCAATCTTGCAGTGTTTGCAACTATGTTGCTATGAATAAACGCTGACTCCATGCACCGCATTCAGACATAATCAATTGCATGCGACACACTGAACGACACAAAACACATCGAATCGGTTGGCTACGTGCTGCCGTATTAGGCGCCAACGATGGCATAGTCTCCACGGCCAGCTTGGTACTCGGAGTGGCTGCAGCGGGTGCCACGGCAAAGAGTATTTTGATTGCGGGTATTGCTGGCTTGGTGGCTGGTGCCATGTCCATGGCAGCGGGTGAGTATGTATCCGTAAGCTCTCAGTCCGACACAGAAAATGCCGATCTCGCCCGTGAGCGAATTGAACTTGATACGCAACCCGAGCATGAGCATGCTGAGCTGGCAGCCATCTACGTCACGCGTGGTCTGGATAAGACATTGGCCAACAGTGTGGCAACGCAACTGATGGCACACGATGCATTGGGTGCGCACAGCCGCGAT
>JAYVSU010000190.1:0-5708 GCA_043775055.1 Polaromonas sp. | reverse complement strand
CTGGTTGGAGGCCTCGTCGGCTCGTTTTTCGCAGTGAATGCTGTGGTATTTGCCACACCTGCACTTGCTGCTGATGAGGCTGCAGATGCGTTTATCCAGCGCTTGTCTGACGAAGTCATGACCGCCATCAAAGCAGACAAAGCCATTCAAGGTGGTGATGCTGGCAAACTCAATGCATTGGTCGATAGCAAAGTCATGCCGCACGTTAATTTTCGTCGTATGACGGCTTCAGCCGTCGGCCCAAGCTGGCTCAAAGCTACACCTGAACAGCAAAAACAGTTGCAAGATGAGTTCAAAACTTTACTTTTGCGCATTTACTCAGGTGCACTGGCTCAAATCAATGACCAAACCATCTCGATGAAGCCATTGCGTGCAAGCGCAGACGACACAGAAGTCGTTGTGCGCACCGAGGTGCGCGGTAAAGGTGATCCGATTCAATTGGATTACCGCCTAGAGAAGACCCCTGGCCAAGGCTCGGGCTGGCGCATTTACAATCTCAACGTGATGGGTGTTTGGTTGATGGAAACCTACCGCACCCAGTTTTCACAAGAAATCAATGCCAAAGGCATTGATGGGTTGATTGCAACTTTGAAGTCGCGGAATCAAACGCTGGCTAAAAAATCATAATTCAACCTGCAAATGCTTGATATGTTAGTTTTGCCGGCTGAAATCACCCACAAGCAAGCGCGAAGCTGTGCTCAAACCCTGAGCGTACAGCTCAGGGCTGAGAGTGGTTCGCACGTTGAACTCGACGTTTCACCTTTAGTGAAATTTGACTCTTCAGCACTGGCGGTGATGCTTGAATGCAGGCGAGAAGCCTTGTCATTGGGTAAAACATTTCAAGTTAAAGGCTTGGCATCGCACTTGCGTGAGCTGGCAAACCTATACGGTATTGTCGATTTGTTAGAGGTTCAGCACGCGGTCTAAATCTCCAGTCCTGCGCGTGATCTGGTGACTCAACCTTGCCTAGAGACGCTAGCCGTTAGAATCTAACACTCTATGCCAGCCATCTCATTCCAATCCGTTTCCAAAATCTACTCTGTCAAGAAAGGCTCCACAGGCCAGCCTTTGCACGCTTTGAACAATGTCAGCTTTGACATCGAGCAAGGTGAGTTTTTTGGACTTCTCGGTCCCAATGGGGCAGGGAAAACAACTTTAATCAGCATTTTGGCGGGTTTGACGCGCGCCACTTCGGGGAGCATTCGTGTTTTGGGCAGCGATGTTCAAACTGATTTTGCTGCGGCAAGGCGCAAACTGGGCGTCGTGCCGCAAGAATTGGTGTTTGACCCGTTTTTCAATGTCCGTGAGGCACTGCGCTTTCAATCGGGTTATTTTGGCATCAAAAACAACGATGCTTGGATTGATGAGTTGCTGCACAGTCTAGGTCTGACAGACAAAGCCCATGCCAATATGCGGCAACTCTCGGGCGGTATGAAGCGCCGCATGTTGGTCGCCCAAGCTTTGGTGCACAAACCGCCTGTCATTGTGTTGGATGAGCCAACGGCGGGTGTTGATGTGGAATTGCGCCAAACCCTGTGGCAGTTCATCGCCAAACTCAACAAGCAAGGCAGCACGGTGCTGCTGACCACACATTACTTGGAAGAAGCCGAAGCGCTTTGTAGCCGTATTGCCATGCTCAAAACCGGCAATGTGGTGGCCCTGGCCAGTACCTCAGAGTTACTCAAAGCCGCCTCGTCAAATGTCTTGCGCTTCAAAATTGATAGCGAACTACCTAAACATCTTGCCGACAAGGCGCGGATTACGGGTCGAATTGTGCAATTTCCAGCGCATGATGCCTTGGAGATTGAAAAATACCTCAGCGCAGTCCGGGAGGCTGGTTTGCTGGCTGAAGACGTTGAAATCCGCAAAGCTGATTTAGAAGACGTATTTTTGGACGTGATGTCTGGTGTGCAAAAAACGGGCGCTCTGGCTACAAATGCTCAAACTACAGGAGCAACAGTATGAACGGTTGGCAAGCGCTGTTTTACAAAGAAGTCTTGCGCTTTTGGAAGGTGGGTTTCCAAACCATCGCCGCGCCCGTGCTGACTTCAGTGCTGTATTTGGTGATTTTTGGTCATGTGCTGGAAGATCGCGTCAAAGTCTATGACACCGTTGGCTACACCGCGTTTTTGATCCCAGGTTTGGTCATGATGAGCATTTTGCAAAATGCCTTTGCCAACAGCTCATCGTCTTTGATTCAAAGCAAAATCATGGGTAACTTGGTGTTTTTGTTGCTTACACCACTGTCGCACTGGAGCTGGTTTTTTGCTTATATCGGGTCAGCGGTGATTCGTGGGTTGGCTGTAGGCGCGGGTGTTTTCTTGGCTACGGTTTGGTTTGCACAGATGAGCTATGTGGCGCCATTATGGATTTTGGTGTTTGCTGTTTTAGGCGCTGGAATTTTGGGCTCTTTGGGATTGATTGCGGGTTTGTGGGCAGAGAAGTTTGACCAAATGGCCGCATTCCAGAGTTTTGCCATCATGCCGATGACGTTTTTGAGCGGTGTTTTCTATTCGATTCACTCTTTGCCACCCTTTTGGCAAAAATTGAGCCATCTCAACCCATTCTTCTACATGATTGATGGCTTTCGCTATGGCTTTTTTGGCGTCAGCGACGTTTCGCCATGGTTGAGCTTTGGCATTGTGGGCGCAAGTTTTGTGGCTGTCAGTGGCGTATGCGTTTACTTGCTGCGTATTGGCTACAAAATCAGAAGTTAAGCCTCCGTTAGAAGTTTTTGAATATTGGATTATTGGATAGTGACATGACTGCAGATGACTTAAAAGCGTTGATTGCCACGAACTTGGCTTGTGAACATATTGAGCTTGAGGGCGATGGCCGTCATTGGTACGCCACCATTGTGTCCAACGAGTTTGTCGGTAAACGTTTGATTCAACGACATCAACGTGTCTACGCCACGCTCGGTGCCAAAATGCATACTGACGAAGTGCACGCCTTGTCGATGAAAACCTTCACGCCCGATGAGTGGCAAGCGCTGAAATAAATCAGCTGAAACAGCAGCTACAACAATTTTTTGATACTAATTTTTTGGGATTGATGCAGTGGACAAATTAAGAATTATTGGCGGCGTGGAGTTGCGCGGTGAAGTGGTTATCTCTGGTGCCAAAAATGCTGCGCTGCCTGAAATGTGTGCAGCCTTGCTCACCAACGACCCCGTCAAGCTACTCAACATGCCGCGTTTGCATGATGTGGCCACTATGCGGCATTTGTTAGACAACATGGGCGTGAAGAGCGAAACGCACGGCGAGCGCGACGGCATGACTCTGCACGCGGCAACGCCCATCTTGCCTGAAGCACCCTATGAATTGGTTAAAACCATGCGTGCTTCTGTATTGGCTTTAGGGCCTTTGCTGGCACGTTTTGGTGCCGCCAAAGTGTCTTTACCAGGCGGTTGCGCTATTGGTTCACGCCCTGTGGACCAGCACATCAAAGGCTTGCAGGCCATGGGTGCGCACATTGTGGTAGAGCACGGTTACATGGTGGCTAGCTTGCCTGAAGGCCGCACACGGCTCAGTGGGGCGCACATCACCACCGACATGGTGACGGTCACTGGGACTGAAAATTTCATGATGGCCGCTTGCTTGGCTGAAGGCGAAACTGTTTTAGAAAACGCCGCGCAAGAGCCTGAAATCATCGACTTGGCTGAAATGCTCATCAAAATGGGCGCCAAGATTGAAGGGCAAGGCACACGCCGTATCCGCATCCAAGGTGTTGCATCTTTGCATGGTTGCACCCACGAAGTCGTCGCTGATCGTATCGAGGCTGGCACCTTCTTGTGTGCGGTAGCGGCTACCGGTGGCGATGTGGTTTTGAAAAACGCACGCGCTGAGCATTTGGATGCTGTGATTGATAAGTTGCGCGAAGCGGGAGCCAAGGTTGAAGCCGTAGCGGGCGGAATCCACGTCAGTTCCGCGGGTCGCCTCAAAGCGCAGGGCTTTCGCACCACCGAGTACCCTGGTTTCCCAACCGACATGCAAGCCCAGTTCATGGCGCTGAATGCGATCTCCGAAGGCCCCGCCAAGGTGACGGAGACGATTTTTGAAAACCGTTTCATGCACGTCAACGAGCTGGTGCGGCTGGGTGCGAATATCCAAATCGACGGCAAAGCCGCATTTGTCGAAGGTGTTAAGCAGCTTTCGGGCGCGACGGTGCAAGCCACCGACCTGCGTGCTTCGGCCTGTTTGGTGATCGCTGGTTTGGTGGCTGAAGGCGAGACTTTTGTTGAGCGTATTTACCACCTTGACCGTGGCTACGACCAAATGGAAACCAAACTGCGCGGTATTGGTGCCAAGATTGAGCGCTTGAGTTGAGTGGATTAAAGCCTAACTTCTTTCAGCGTTTAGAGCGTTTTAGCCTGTCGACTTGGCAGGCGATTCTATTGCTCAGTCTGTACATGGGCTGGCTGCTTAACGCAGTCGTTTTTTGGCGTCGGTTTGCCGAGTTGCCTGGTACAAGTGCGGCCATCACCTTGCTGGCCGAGCTTGGTTTGGTCTTCACCTTCACAGCACTGTTATTGAGTTTGGCTGACTTGTCTGGTAAGTGGCTGGCACGCGTACTTACCTCGCTCTTGCTCATCATCTCCGTTATGGCCAGTTACTACATGACGTTCTTCAACGTCGTCATTGGCTATGGCGTGGTGCAGGCGGTCTTGACCACTGATGTGGATTTGTCCAAAGAAGCTGTTGGCGTGGGGCTACTTGCTTGGTTTGTCGGTTTGGCGCTTATCCCGCTCGCACTTTGGTGGCGTTATGTTCATGTTGACCGCACATCAGCGAGCAATTGGTTGGGATGGGGTAAAAAAATTGGCGTGCAAATCGCACTGATAGTTGTATTTGCAACGGGTTTTGGTGCAATTGCTCAGCGTTTGAATGCGGACCCAGACCCCAGCCTTCCTGCCGCCATTGGCCAAGACATTGGCCAAGCAACGTTGGCCGCACACACCTATGTGCCCAGCAACTGGGTGGCGGGCTTGGGTATGTCTGCATCCAATGCGTGGGACAGCTGGAAGAACGATAAAGACTTGCTCGACCCTGCTGAGCAGTTTCAATACGCCGAGTCACCAGCTTTGGATGATGTGTACGTGGTGGTCGTGATTGGTGAGTCAGCCCGCTCCAACAACTTCGGCTTGCTCGGTTACGAGCGTCCCACCACGCCGTTTTTGGCGCAAGAGAAAAACCTTGTCGCCTTCAAAGCCACCTCCTGCAACACCTCCACCAAACTGTCCTTGCAGTGCATGTTTGTGCGCCCGCAAGGTGTGGTCGAACGTGGTCTGCAAGCGCCGCAGGTGTTGGAGGAGCCAGTTTTCTCAGTGTTGGACAAACTCGGCTTCAGCACCGAGCTGTTTGCCATGCAGTCAGAAGTCTGGTTTTACAACAGCCTCAAAACTGACTTTTACAAAATCCGTGAAGTCATCGCCGCCGACCCCGTCCACCGTGGCCAGCCCATGGTTGACTCGGTGTTGGCGTCTGAAATGAACGCCTCCATCGCCATGCACCCCCAAGGCCATCACGCCATCGTCTTGCATACCAAAGGCTCGCATTTCTCCTACACCAGCCGCTACCCGCGCGAGTTTGCCAAATACCAACCCGAGTGCGACGGCGTGGACGGCGCTTGTACCAAAGCGCAGCTCATCAATTCCTATGACAACAGCATTTTGTACACCGACAGCTTTTTGCACAGCTTGATGCACA
>JAYVSU010000189.1:0-10159 GCA_043775055.1 Polaromonas sp. | reverse complement strand
CGGCGCATGTGTTTGTCGTCCATTGAGAAACCTAAAGGTTCAATCAAATGCAAAGTACAACCCGTATTGGCGGCTAAACGGATAATGTTGCCTGTGTTGGGCGGGATTTCAGGCTGGACAAGGACGATATGAAACATGCTCCTATTGTCGTTGATGCGTTGGGCTAGTTGAATCGCTCAAAATTTACTCGGCTTCGGTTCGCGCAAAGACCACAGCCGTGATGTGGCTGACTTGGGCTAAACGCAGCGCCTTGGCTGCCGCAAAAAGGGTAGCGCCGCTGGTCATCACATCGTCCACCAAAACGATGCGTTTGCCATGCAACTCGTAGGCTCGCAAGGGTTCAACTGCAAAAGCAGTGGCGACGTTTTTGAGCCGCTCTGAGCGGGTAAGCGCACTTTGCGTCAGCGTGTGCTTGGTGCGCAGCAAGAAACTGGCATCTGTTTTTTCACGTGACAGATGTTTGCAAAGCTCCAGCGCTTGGTTAAAGCCACGCTCTTTAAGGCGCTCGGTCGACAAAGGTACTGGAATCAGCACATCTGCACGGTCAATGGCTGGTTCTATCCAAGGTGTACTTTTAAGTAGCAATGACAAGGGGTTTGCCCAAGCCGGGTTGTGGCCAAATTTGTAGCTGGTGATGCAGATATTCCATGGGTAAGCGTAAGAAACGGCAGCTAAACAGGCATCTAAAGCTTGTGGTTCCACCAAGCAAGCACCGCAGTGCGTGACACCGTCTAAGCTCAAAGCGGGTAGTGCCAAAGCGCAAGTCGAACAACGCGGTACAGGTTGAGCAAAACGCGTGATGCAGGACTCGCAGACCATGCCATTAACAGGCCAGGTCTGGCAAACGGTGCATTGGCTGGGAATATGGCGGCTGAAATGGTCTAAAAGTCGGCGAAACATAAGCGCATCATAGAGCCAATATACTTGCCGTATTACTCCCAGTTCTTTCGCTATTCGTATTCCTTAAGTCAATTTCAATGCCCAACGAACGCCCCCCCACCATTGCACCCAGTGCATCAGCGCATTGGCAGCGCATTGCACCTGCTGCAACGCCTTGGCTCCATGCAGAGGTGGCAAGACGCATGGCTGAGCGCTTGCAGTGGATACGCTTGCTACCCGCTAGCTGGGCGCATTGGGGTGCGGTGCGCGGTAGTTCGCAGATACATGCTGAATTAACTGATAAATACCCTAAATCTGACTGTTTTTTGGCTGTAGACGGCATAAAATATGAAGAATCAGCTATTAAAATAATAGCAAAAAATAAATGGAACTTGAGTAGTTTGCTGAGGTCTCTGGGTAAAAGTCCTAAAACCAAAATCGCTATGCCACCCGCTGGCAGCGTAGAGATGCTTTGGGCCAATATGCAGCTGCATGAAGCTTTGGACCCGCAAGCCTTGATTGCCCAATGGCATCAAGCCTTGGCCGTGGATGGATTTTTGATGTTCTCGTGCTTGGGTCCAGACACTTTGCGTGAGTTGCGCAGCATGTATGCGAAATTGGGTTGGCCACAGCCCAGTCACCAGTTCACCGACATGCATGATTGGGGTGACATGCTGGTGCAGGCGGGTTTTGCTGAACCTGTGATGGACATGGAGCGCATTGTGTTGACCTATGAAACACCACAAAAACTGCTGCAAGATTTGCGCGAACTGGGGCGTAATCTCCATCCAGAGCGCTTTGCGGCTTTGCGCGGTAAGGCTTGGAAGCAGAAATTAGAAGCGGCTTTAGTTGAGCATTTGGCCGACCCGGCAGAAGGTGGGCGTTTGAAGCTCACATTTGAGGTGATCTATGGCCACGCCATGAAGCCCAAGCCGCGCGTCAAACTCAGCGAGCAAAGCGCGGTGTCGCTGCAAGATATGCGATCCATGTTGCAAGGTAGCCGAGGCCGCTAGCGTTTCAGGTTTCAGTGACTTTGATACCGGTTTAAATTAAAAAAGCCTGCCAGTGTTGCCACTGGCAGACTTTTAGCTATTGCGTCAGAAATTTACTAACAGCTTATTTGGTGCGTGCAGCGCGCGCTTTGGCCATATCACGTGGCACAAACACTTTACCGCCATTACCTGGTTTGGCTGCTGGCTTGGCAAACGTTGGCTTAGCGAAAGCTGGTTTACGATCAGTGAAATCACCGCGTTCAGCACGTGGGGCGAAGTCTTTACGCGGGGCATAGTCGCCACGCGGAGCGAAGTCACCACGTGGGGCGAATTCTTTACGTGGCGCGAAGTCGCCACGCGGGGCAAAATCAGTGCGCTCACCGCGAGGTGCGAAATCACCGCGTGGAGCAGCATCGCCACGAGGGGCAAAATCACCACGGGGAGCAAAATCTTTACGAGGTGCAAAGTCACCGCGTGGCGCAAAATCACCACGAGGTGCTGAATCACCGCGAGGAGGGAAACCACCGCCGCTGCTGTTGCGGTCGTTGAAACCACCTTTGCGAACGTAGCTGCTTGGCTCACGGCCATTGTCTGGGCGGCCACCGAAACGATCGCCACCAAAATTACCACGGTCACCGCCGCCGAAGCCGCCGCGATCACCGCCACGGTCGCCACCAGCGCCACCACCAAAACCACCTCGGCTAGGGGCAAACTTACGGTCACGGCCACCAAAGTTGCCACGATCGCCACTACCAAAACCACCGCGGTCAGGGCCACCAAAGTTGCCTGGACGTGACTCTGGGAAGCGTTGTTTTGGCTCTAAACCTGGAATCACTTCTGCAGTGAAAGGGGTACGTGTGTATTGCTCGATGTCCATGATACGGCGGCGGTCACGGATCTCAGCAAAGCTGACCGCAATACCGTCACGCCCTGCGCGGCCAGTACGACCAATGCGATGGGTGTAGTCTTCGGCTTTCATCGGCAGGCCAAAGTTGAACACGTGGCTGATGGACGGCACGTCAAGACCGCGTGCAGCCACGTCAGTTGCGACCAAAATTTGTACTTGGCCTTCGCGCAAAGCTTGCAAACGACGGTTACGGATACCTTGGTTCAAAGCACCGTGCAAAGCAACAGCACTGAAGCCTTCTTGTTGCAGGTCGTTGGCCAAACCATCGCACTCAATCTGGGTGCTGGCAAACACGATGGCTTGCTTGATGTTGGTGTCACGCAACCAATGGTCGAGCAACTTGCGTTTGTGCTGAGAGTTGTCCGCCCAGAACAATGACTGCTTGATGTTTTGGTGTTTGTCTTGTGGGCTATCGATGGTGATGCGCTGTGGCTCACGCATCACACGGCCAGCGAGTTGCTGAATACGTGCTGCAAAAGTCGCGCTGAACATCATGGTCTGTTGGCGTTCGCTGGTCAGTTGGTTGACTTCTGCGAGGTCGTCTGAGAAGCCCAAATCGAGCATACGGTCGGCTTCGTCAACCACTAGGAACTTGACTTTGTCGAGTTTCAACTGGTGTGAGCGTTGCAAATCAAGCAAACGGCCTGGGGTTGCAACCACCAAGTTTGCGTTTTGCAATTTAGCCAATTGCAACTGGTAAGGCATGCCGCCTACGACGTTGGCAATGCGCAAGCCTTTGCAGTAGCGCACCAAGTCAATCGCGTCATTGGCAACTTGCTGTGCCAATTCACGGGTAGGGCAGAGAATCAAGGCACCCGGTGTGGCCGGTGTAAAGTTGCGGAAGTTGGTTGGGTCTTTGCGTTTAGCGCGCTTTGGAGGTGCTTCGCCACGGGCTTCAGCTTCTGCACAAGCAGCTTCGAACTCAGCGCGCTCAGTTGCAGCGGCTTGTTCTTGAAGTTTTAACAAGGTGTGAATCACCGGCAACAAAAAGGCAGCAGTTTTGCCTGAACCTGTTTGGCTGGAAACCATCAAGTCCACAAATTTCTTGGCTTTTTGATCGCCTTCAGCATTTTCTGCAGGCAAGGCCAAAGGAATTGTTTTGAGCTGAACCGTCGTAGGCTGGGTAAAGCCCATTTCTTTCACGGCTTGGACGAGTTCGTCAGCTAAGCCTAAGGCGATAAAGCCGTTCGGCAGTTTGGCTGCTTCAGCGTCTGCCAATGCTTTGGCTTCAGCAGCTTCATCAACTATGATATTAATAGCAGAGTCGGCAATAAAATTGCCGGCTACAGACGTATTTAGGGTTAAATTGTCGTCAATTTGCGGGGTAAAAGAGTCAGCGATAGTGTCATTCAACATAGAGTCAGTCATATCCAAGCCGCTACCCAATTGGGGTGCGGTTCCATTCAATGGTTAAAAAACATCAACCATCAAACGAAGTACAACGTCTATTTGCTCGATTTTGTCTGCAACCCACATCTAGAGATATGTGATTGCAGTCGGCTCGGACGCGGTTGGCTTTTGTAAGTTGTCTGAGCGTTTGCTTATAGCTAACGTTGTCAGAGCAATAAGCCCAATGTGTGTGGCAGATGTGCGATGCCAGAAATCCATCATTTAGATTTGTAATTTCTGTACAGTCTCTAATTATGGCATGACTACGGGTTTTTACCAAGTAATATTTTCAAACTGATTGAAATCGCCAACTTTTGCACGAATTGGCGGTGGTTTATTTCAAAAAGTGTTCCCGATAATGCTCAAGCTCATCAATTGACTCATGCACGTCTGCCAAAGCGGTGTGCTTTTGTTGTTTTTTGAAAGCTTTTTGCACCTCGGGCTGCCAGCGTTTAGCAAGCTCTTTAAGCGTACTTACGTCGATATTGCGGTAATGAAAAAACGCATCCAATTTGGGCATGTATTTCACCAAAAACCGTCGATCTTGGCTGATGGTGTTGCCGCACAAAGGCGATGTTGATTTGGGTAGGTAGTGCCTTAAAAACGTCAAAATTTCAGCTTCTGCCTCGGCTTCCGTACAGGTGGAAGATTTGACTTTGTCAATCAAACCACTCTTGCCGTGCGTGCCTTTGTTCCAGCTGTCCATTTTGCCCAGTAATTCATCAGATTGGTGAATGACCAAGACCGGCCCTTCAATACGCGGCGTCAAGTTGGGCCCTGTCACAACAACGGCAATTTCAATCAACCGCTCTGTATCAGGGTCTAAACCGGTCATTTCGCAATCCAGCCAGACCAGATTTTGATCGCTTTTTGCAAGCAGGACTGAGGGTTCGGTCGCTGTAATGGCAGACTTTGGGTTGATTTTTGTGGTTTTAGGCATATCTACGATTGTCGCTCCAAATCTTCAGTCAATCATCAGTAAACTCCAGACATGCCTATCTCAAACCCCAGTTTCACCCTAACCCTCGTCTTTGCAACCGCTTTGGTGCTGAGCTTGTTGGTTAAATTTTGGTTGGCGTCACGCCAAATTCGCCATGTTGCCCTGCACCGTGCTCAAGTCCCTACCGCCTTTGCGAGCCACATCACTTTAGCTGCACATCAAAAAGCGGCGGACTACACCTTGGCCAAAGCGCGCTTTGGGCTGCTGGAGTTGGTTTTCGGCGCGGGTGTGCTGGTTGCTTGGACGCTCTTGGGCGGTTTAGATGCGCTGAACGGTTTGTTACTAGGCTGGGTAGGCAGCGCATATGCAGGCATGGCGCAGCAATTGGCACTTTTGGTTGGTTTTGTCGTCATTGGTGGTTTGATTGAATTGCCATTCACGCTGTACCAGACCTTTGTGTTGGAGGAACGTTTTGGTTTTAACAAAATGACGCTCAAACTTTGGCTGGTAGATGCTTTCAAATCCAGCCTCATTGGCGCTTTGATTGGTTTACCGCTGGCTGCTTTGATTCTTTGGCTCATGGGCGCAACCGGTGGCCTGTGGTGGCTCTGGACATGGTGTGTTTGGATGGGCTTTAACCTCTTGCTGTTGGTTTTGTACCCGACGTTTATTGCGCCTATGTTTAATAAGTTTCAACCCCTTGAAGATGAAACGCTGAAAGCTCGAGTCACGGCATTGATGCAGCGTTGCGGATTTGCGGCAAAGGGCTTGTTTGTCATGGACGGCAGCAAGCGCAGTGGCCATGCCAACGCCTATTTCACCGGCTTTGGCGCATCCAAGCGGGTGGTGTTTTTTGACACGCTCTTGGCCAAACTGTCGCCAGCAGAGGTGGATGCAGTGTTGGCGCACGAGTTGGGCCACTTCAAACACAAGCATGTTATCAAACGCATTGTGGCCATGTTTGCGATGAGTCTGGCAGGCTTCGCGCTGCTGGGCTGGTTGTCAACTCAAATTTGGTTTTACACAGGCTTGGGCGTGATGCCTAACCTCGCCATGTTAAATAACCTCGTTCCCAACAATGCATTAGCTTTGCTGCTTTTGATGATGGCCTTGCCCGTTTTTAGCTTTTTTATCTCCCCACTGTTCGCCCAACTGTCACGTAAACACGAGTTTGAGGCCGATGCCTATGCCATCTCGCAAACAGCGGGCAGCGACCTAGCCAGCGCCTTGCTGAAGCTGTATGAGGACAATGCCTCGACTTTGACGCCAGACCCTCTGTATGTGCGGTTTTACTACTCACATCCACCGGCTTCAGAGCGTTTAGGTCGGATGAATTTGGGTGATTTGTCAGCGAACCACGAAACCCATCAAGGAGTCGTAGCATGAGCAGCATGTTGCATATAAAGCAATGGTCAGCCAGCGTGAGGACTGCCTTAACAGCTACACAAATCATAGCAAAATTGGCGCAATTAAACGGTTGGCGACTGTGTGGCGGTGAGCTTGACGGCCAATTGGTATCGATTGAAAAAACCTTTACCTTTGCTAATTATTTTGAAACCATCGCTTTTGTGAATGCATTGGCTTTTGTGGCGCATGCGCAAGACCACCATCCGGATTTGTCCGTTCATTACAACCGCTGTGTCGTGCGTTTCAATACCCATGACGTGGGTGGCATCTCACAAACTGACATTGATTGCGCTGCCAAAATTGATGCGTTGCTACCTGCAAAGGATGCCGTTTGAAACTGCAATCTGGCTTAGTCGTCGCCGGTTTTGGCCGACATATTTTGGTCGAAACACCGACGGGAGAGCGGTTGATTTGCCACCCACGTGGCAAAAAGAATTCAGCCGTAGTCGGTGACAAAATCCAATGGCAGCCCACGCAAGACGAAGGTACGATTGAAAAAATAGAGCCACGGCGCAACCTGTTTTACCGCCAAGATGAGGTGCGGACCAAGTCGTTTGCAGCTAATTTAGACCAAGTATTGATTTTGATTGCTGCAGAGCCTGAGTTCTCAGAAAGTCAGTTATCACGCGCTTTGATTGCGGCGGAAGCGGAGCACATCACCCCCATCATTGCACTGAATAAAAGCGATTTGACGATCCCGTTTGCCAAAGCATGGGAGCGCTTGGTGCCATATCGCGAGATGGGCTATGAGGTGATTTCATTGGCGCTTAAACCTAAAGCGCCTATAGCGCCCAAAGTAGCAAATGAAACGGCAAATTTAAAAACGACAGACAGCGAGTTAAATCATGATGACTCTGAACAGTTGCAAGTCTTAAAGGCCGTGTTGAAAGGGAAAACAACGCTGGTTTTGGGTCCATCGGGCGCAGGTAAGAGCACCATGATCAACACCTTGCTGCCGAAAGCGCAGGTGTTCACGCAAGAAATCTCACAAGCGCTCAATTCTGGTAAACATACCACGACGAGTACTACATGGTATTGGGTTGACAAGGCTAAAACGACCTCATTGATCGACTCGCCCGGCTTTCAAGAGTTTGGTTTGAACCATATTGAGGCCATGCATCTAGCCAGCTACATGCCTGACTTTAAGGTGCATGTCCCGAATTGCAAATTCTACAACTGCAGCCACCTGCATGAGCCAGGTTGTGGTGTCTTGGAATCAATGAAAAATGACAATAGCCGGCATAAAATAAGCTCAGAGCGCTATCGTATCTATAGCAGTTTGTTCGCTGAATTGTCTGAAGTCAGGTATTGAACTCAGACCATAACTGACCTAAATTAGCCCAGTAATTTAGACAGTGTCAGCAATGCCAAGAGCAGCATCCAAAGTACCACGCAGCGCCAAACCAAACCCACGACACTGCGCAGGTGCGCCTGTTCTGGTTCTCGGCCTGGTGTGCTGATGGTGTCAGGAAACTCTGTGTCAGCGTCGCCAAAACCAACGCCAGAGTCTGATGCGGCGTCTGGTTTAGGTTGTAGAGTTTCTCCACCCAACCGGACATTCACCGCGCCAGATGTTGCCGCCAAAATTACGCCATCGTTCGCGTTATCCAGTGTCGGCATCTGCTGCGCATAGTTACGCCAGCAGTCAATCGCGTCTTCAAAATTGCCCACAACAGCAAAACCAAGTGCCGTAAAGCGAGCAGGTAGCCAATCAACCGCCCACCAAGCAGAGGCTGCAACGGCACGTAAATTTTGACTCACGGGTTGCAGCATCAACTCGGTGCTGGGGCTGCCTTGTTTGCTAGCATGCCGTGGTTTCCAGTAACGCACTGCAAATTCAGCCATGCGGTAAAAGACAGCGCCCATAGGTCCTAAGCCGATAGCCGCTAAGAGCACATACCAAGTCAGCACGCCAAAAACATGTCTGTGTGCTGCAAGAACGGAATATTCAATCACGTGCCGCACAATCTCGCTACGAGGGATATCGCTGGCGTCCACTTGCTGCCACTCAGCCAGCAATTGTCGAGCCAAAGCCTCATCGCCGCTGTCCAATGCATCTCGGATGTCGGTGAAGTGGTAGCTGAATTGTCTAAAACCGAGTGTTAAGTAGAGCACAATGACGTTCCAGACCACTGCAGCTGGCCAGCCAATAAGGTCTATCAGCAGCCAATGGACTGCTAACACACCCAGTGCAGGCAATGAGACTGTGAGCCCCCAAACGACCCAGCCGTGGTGAGATTTGCCTGCATCAAAGTTGCGACTGATAGCGTTGGCCCATGCACGCAGCCCTGTATGGATGGGGTTGCTGCGGGTCAGTGGTTTGACCTGTTCAATCAACAGGGCGCAAAGTATGGCGAAAAAACTCATGACTGCATCATAAAGGAAGAGTTCTACAGAGTCGAAAAAAAAGCCGTGCGCTAGAGGTAACTAAGCGCTTAGAAAACGGTAAAAATTTCGTAACATACCCGCTGTTGCACCCCAGATAAAGTGTTCGTGATCACCCGCTGTATCAGACACATCTGAGCTTGGCGGTGTTTTATAGGGTATTGAGAACCAGCGCCGTTGTGCACCTTGCCATTCAAACATGTGCTCTTGGTGATTGGCCGGATTCATCAAGAAACGCAACGGTACTTCAAAGGTGCGAGCCACCTCAAAAGGGTTTATTTTCAACTCAAAATTGGGGTCAACCAGCGCTACCACAGGGCTGACGACAAAGTGTGTCCCCGTGATGTAGTGGGGCAGCGTGCCTATTACCTCCACGTAGTTGGGCGTTAGTCCCACTTCTTCTTGTGTCTCCCGCAAGGCCGTGGCAACAGCATCGGCATCCGTCGCATCGGCTTTGCCACCAGGAAAAGCCACCTGCCCGCCGTGGGTGGATAAGTGCAGGGTACGCTCTGTCAACAAGACTTTGAGCTCATCACGCATCACCAGAGGCAACAATACAGATGCATTTGACCGCGCACGTTGACTAAAACTCGATTCTTGCACCACTTCGGGCGTCCAGATGGGTGGTGCATTGAAACGCGCACGGAGTGCTTGCGGTGTAAGCCGACTGGCTGGTACCGCAGACAAGTGCGCTCCCGTGCCAATAACTGGAACGTCACGCGGGTTAAAGAGAGGTAGGGTAGACATAAAAAAACCGCTAACCCTAACTCACATGTCTCACGTGAAGTTCAGGTAGCGGTTCATTATCAACCAGACTGGCTGGTTGACTCACACTGTTGTTAAGAGGCAGCTGGTGTTAATACAGCAGGTGTTTTGATCTTTTTAGGAGCCAATTTTTCTTTAATACGTGCAGACTTGCCGCTACGATCACGCAAGTAGTACAACTTAGCGCGGCGCACATCACCACGGCGTTTGACTTCAATCGCTGCGATCAATGGGCTGTAAGTTTGGAAGGTACGCTCAACGCCTTCACCGCTGGAAATTTTACGAACGGTAAAACCGCTGTTCAAACCACGGTTACGTTTAGCAATCACAACGCCTTCAAAAGCTTGTAAACGCTTGCGAGTTCCCTCAACCACGTTGACGCTCACAATGATGGTGTCGCCAGGTGCAAACTCAGGGAGTTTTTTGTTCAAGCGAGCAATTTCTTCTTGCTCTAGTGTTTCAATTAAATTCATAGTTTCCTCTTGTGATCATGGC